>NZ_JBMVFA010000002.1:527361-582021 GCF_049543595.1 Kitasatospora sp. NPDC094028
ACCGCGGTGGTTTCCAGGGCCGTGACCGTGACGACCGCCGTTCGGGTGGTTTCGGTGGCCGTGGCGGCGACGACCGTCGCTCGGGTGGTTTCGACCGTGACCGCGGTGGTTTCCAGGGCCGTGACCGCGACGACCGCCGCTCCGGTGGCTTCGGCGAGCGCTCGTTCGGCGACCGCCCGGCCCGCTCCTTCGGCGACCGCCCGTCCTTCGGCCGTGACCGCGACGAGCGCGGCGGCAACAGCCGTCCGTTCGCCCGCCGCGACGACCACCGCTCCGGCGGCCGCCCGCAGGGCAACGGCTTCGGCCGCGACGACCGCGGCACCCGCTCCGGCGGCTTCGGCGGCGGCCGTGACCGTGACGACCGCGGCGGCTTCAACCGCGAGGACCGCAAGCCGCGTTGGAAGAACTGACGCGGTACGGCCGGTAGTCCTCGACCGCCGGCCGCACTGAACACACGAAGGGCCCGCTCCGTCCCCCGGAGCGGGCCCTTCGCGTTCCCCCGATACCCCCCGACACCTCCGGCAAGCCCCCCCGAGGTGTTGTTCTGGAAGTGAGAATAACCTGTGGCGCGCGTCGGCGGTAGTCCCGTAGCGTCACCGGCATGAGCAGCAGACTGCACGACGTGGCACGCGTGAACGAGGAGATCGCCGAGCGGGGGAGCTACCGGACGGCCGGGGGCGAACTCGTGCGGGTGGGGAAGGAACTGACGGCGGCGAAGGCCGGCACGGTGTCGTACGCGCCGGAGGCGCTGGACGCGCTGCTGGCCGCCGGGGCGCCGGGGCCGGGCCCGGCCGGCGGGCGGATCGAGGTGACGGCCGAGGGCAGCGTCGAGGCCGCCGGGCGGCTGGTCGCGGCCGGGGCCGGGCCGGTCGGGGTGCTGAACTTCGCCTCCGCGCGCAACCCCGGCGGCGGCTACCTGCGCGGTGCCCGCGCCCAGGAGGAGGACCTGTGCCGCAGCGCGCTGCTGTACTCCTGCCTGCTGGAGGCGCCGGACTACTACGAGGCGCACCGGGCCTCGGCCGACCTGCGGTACAGCCACCGGGTGATCGTCTCGCCGGGCGTCCCGGTGATCCGCGGCGGGCGCGGCGACCTGCTGGCCCGGCCGTACCCGGTCACCTTTCTGACCTCGCCCGCGCCCAACGCGGGCCAGCTGGAACGGCGTTCGTCTGGTACCGACGTGCGGGGCGTGCTCGCCGAGCGGGCCGAGCGGGTGCTGGCGGCCGCCGCCCGGCACGAGATCCGCGCGCTGGTGCTCGGCGCCTGGGGCTGCGGGGTGTTCCGCAACGACCCGGCGCAGGTCGCCGAGGCGTTCGAGGGCGCGCTGGCCCGCTACGGGGCGGCCTTCGAGCGGGTGGTGTTCGCGGTCTGGGACCGCTCGCCGGTCTCGGTGAACCGGGCCGCCTTCGAGGCGCGGTTCGGGAGCTGATCAGCTCCTGAGGGCGCCGGCTACCGCCGGCGGGCGCACAGCGCCGTCGCGGCGGTGGAGGCCACCGCGACCACGCCGGTGACGGCGAACACGGACGGCCAGGCGCCGATCCGCTTCGCCAGCGGGTGCGAGCCGCCGAAGGCCGCCACGTACAGGCCGGTCAGCGCCGCCGCGGCGCCCGTGCCCGCGGTGCGGCGCCACTGCGCGGCCGCCCCGGCGCCGGCCACCGCCAGCACCGCGCCGCCGAGTTCGCGTCGGCCGCTCCAGCGGGCGACGCCGTAGCCGCCGACCAGGCCGCTCGCCGCCGTCAGCGCGGCGGGCGCGGCGGACACCAGTACGTTCGGGACCTTCGCCATCGTCGGCTCCACTCGCTCGGGGGACGTCGGCAGGGGGACGTCGTCGGCTTCCGACCCTAACCCGGCTTACCGGCCCCGGCGCCGGGGCCTCCCGGGCGCTAGCCGAAGGCCGACGCCGTGGCCACGCCCGGCACCGTCCGGGCCAGCAGCGCGGCGGCTTCCGCCGGGTCGAGCACCCGCTCCAGCCGGAGGTCCCCCGGGAGTTCCTGGAGGAACCGCCCGGCCGTCCAGGTGCGCTCGTACGGCAGCGGCTCCAGCACCAGGGTGCGGACGCCGTCCAGCGGCGGGACGTCGGCGGGCGTCCCCTCGTTCCAGAGCCAGGAGCCGTCCGGCGCGACCAGGTTGAACGCGCCGGTGGCGATCAGCCGGCGGCCGTCCACGAACGCGGTGCGGGCCAGCGCGACCACCTCCGGGTCCTGCGGGGCGCCGGGCAGGTGGCCTCCGCCGATCAGCACGTCGGCGAGCAGGGTGTGCAGCTGGAAGGTGTCGCTCAGGCCGCTCATCCGCAGCAGGTAGCCGGTGCCGGTCGGGCGGTCGAGGACGAGCAGCGGCTCGTCGTCGAGCACCTGGGCCAGGTGGGTCAGGCCCCGGAAGTCGTGCTGCTCGCCGGTGTACCGGCCGATCAGCTCCAGCAGGACGTCCGTCACGCCCGAGACGCGGGCCTCGGCGCGGACCGGCGGGTGCGCGTACACCGCCCAGGCGGCCTGCTGCCACAGGTGCAGCGTCCACCAGCCGACCACCGCCAGGTGCGCGTGCCACTCGTCGAGCCGGGCCGGGTCCTCGATCCGCTCGTGCGCCCCGGCCGGATCGTCCTCCTCCGGGTCGGGCAGCGGGCCGCCGCCGGTCTCCGCCCAGCGCTCGACCAGCCGCTGCGCGCCGGTCAGCGCCCCGCGCAGGCCGGCCAGGACGGGGCCCGCGCAGGCGAGCGGATCGGCGCCCTGCTCGACGCAGGCGCCGACCATCATGGCCAGGTGGGCGCGGGGGAACGGCGGGGCGTCCGGCAGCAGCGCCGCCAGCCTCGGCCCGGCCGCGTGCAGTTCGGCCGGCCCGGCCCCGCCGAACAGCCCGCCGACCGGCCCCAGGAACCGGCCGACGTGCTCGTCGTGCCCGGCCGCGACCACCGCCTCCAACTCGGCCACCGCGTCGAGGAGGGTGGGCTGCTGATGGTGCGAAGGCATCTGATCGGTAGACATTCGCCGCAGCATAGGTGGCGGGCCAGTGCACCGAACTCCGCGGTCCTGCAGATGACCCTCCGTGATGGTGCGCCTACGCCGCTCCGGGGGGATGGGCATCCCCCCGCAGCGGCCTACCGCCGGACTGGCGGAAAGTCAGGTCCGTGGAGCTGATGCAGGACCGATGAGCGGGCACACCGGGCCCACGAGGCGGCATGCTGCGGGGCGGCCTGTCGGACCCCGGTGGGAGACTGCGACCGTGACCAACCCCGCGATCACCGATGGCCGCTACCTGATCCGCAACGTCGGCACCGGCCTGCTGCTGGAGGTCGCCGACGCCTCCAGGCGCAGCGGCGCCAGGATCCGCGTCGGCTCCGACGACGGCTCCGACGCCCAGCTGTGGCGGCTCGCCGCCGTCCACCCGGGCGGCGCGCTCTTCCACATCGAGAACGCCGCCAGCGGCAAGCGCCTCGACGTGACCGGGGCCGCCACCGAGGACGGCGTGCCGATCCAGCAGTGGTCGGCGAACGCCTTCGGCGCCCAGGAGTGGCTGCTCGAAGCCCACGTCGACGCCCCGGGCACCTACACCGTCACCAGCTTCATCAGCGGCAAGCCGCTGACCGCCGCCGAACCGCCCGAGGGTGCGGTCCAGCAGTGGGAGGACGTCGACTCGCCCGCGCAGTGGTGGCGGTTCGAGCGGCGGGACTGAGTGCGCGCAGGTCCGGCCGGGTCAGGCCCGGTGGGCCGGTCAGGACAGGTTGGCGCGCAGGGCGGCGAGCTCGTCCTCGGTGACGCCGTGCGCCGCCAGGAAGGCGGGGACGTCGCCGTGGCGGGTGCGGATGGTGCCGAGCGCGGACGCCAGGTGCTCGGCGCCGACCGGTCGGGAGACGCGCTCGGTGCCGGTCTCGTCGACGTACGGGACGGGGCCCTTGTCCAGGCCGAGGCCGAGGTTGGAGCGCAGGAAGTCCGCGGTGATCTCGTCCTCGTCCGCGCCGAGCAGTGACTGCAGGACGGCGACGGTCAGGCCGGTGCGGTCCTTGCCGACCGCGCAGTGCACGACGGCCGGGCCGGTGGCCGGGTCGGCGAGCAGGCGGACGACGGCGGCTATCGAGGGGCCGCCGGTCTCGGCCATGAACGGGTAGAGGGTGGCCTGGTCCTCGGGCCAGGGCTGGTCGACGTCCTCGCGGTTGGCCGGCAGGGTCGGCAGGCTGACGGATTCGAGGTCGAGCCCGTGCCGCTGGTCCGGCCAGACCTCCAGCTCGAACGGGCTGCGCAGGTCGATCACGGTGCGCAGGCCGAGGGCCTTGAGGCGGCGGGCGCCTTCCTCGGTGAGGGTGTGGAAGGAACCGGAGCGGAACAGCACGCCCCGGCGGAGGCTGCCGATCCCGCCCGCGTCACGGAAGTTGCGCACACCGGGGATCTCGATGAAGGCGTCGGTCATGTGCCCCACCGTACGGGCGGTGCGGGCCCGGGGGAAGGAAACCGGAGGAGGCCGTCCGGCGTCGGCCGGTTTCCTCCCGTCCGCGTGCTCCGTCGTGCGCGGGCGCCCGCGCAGCGCCCGCCGGAGACGTCAAGGAACGCACAGGAACGGGCCGGTGATGTTCGCGGCCCAGATCCGGTTCAGCCGGTCCTCGTCCAGGTCCTCCAGCCGGCACTGCTTCTCCAGCGTGCCCACGTTGTTCACCAGGCCGGTGAGCAGACCGAGTTCGGTGTCCACGGCGGCGAACAGCCGCTCCACCTCGGCAGTGCGGGTGACGTCGGCGCGGACGGCGACGGCGGTGCCGCCCTCGGCGCGGATGGCGTCCACGACGGCCGTGGCCGAGGCCTCGTCCGTCCGGTAGTTGACGCAGACCCGGTAGCCGCGCCGGGCGGCCAGCAGGGCGGTGGCGGCGCCGATGCCGCGGCCGCCGCCGGTGACGAGCAGGACCTCTTCGGGATCGTTGGTGGTCGACATGTTCCGTACGCTACACGTCAGTTCGATCATCCGGCGGGAGCGTGCGGCCGGAATTCGGTGGCCCGCGGCAGCGCCCGCCGGAGAGGATGCGGTGCCCGGCCGACCCGCCCGAGAGGAGCCGACCCTTGCCCACGTCCGCGCCCGTGCCCACGTCCGTGCCCGTCGGTGCCGGTGCCCCCGGGACCGTCCTGCTCTCCGGCATCGTCGGCTCCACCGCCTACGGCTTCGCGCACGCCGGCTCCGACGTCGACCGGCTGGGCCTGTTCGCCGCCCCCACCGAGGAGTTGCACGGCCTGGACCGCCCCGCCGAGTCGTACGTGACCACCACGCCCGACCTCACCCTGCACGAGGCCGCCAAGTGGTGCCGGCTGGCGCTGAGCTGCAACCCGACCGCCTCCGAACTCGTCTGGCTGCCCGACGACCTGTACGAGATCCGCACCCCGCTCGGCGCCGAACTCGTCGCGATCCGCTCGACCTTCCTCAGCGCCCCGGCCGTCCGCAAGGCCTACCTCGGCTACGCCGACCAGCAGTTCCGCAAACTGCTCACCCGCGACACCGCCGAGCCGGCCGCCCGCCGCCGGGCCGCCAAGCACGCCCGCCACCTCGTCCGGCTGACCGAACAGGCCGTCCGCCTGCACGAGACCGGCCGGCACCTGATCCGCCTGCCCGACCCCGAACGCGTCCGCGAACTCGGCGAACGCATCGCCGACCGACCGGACTCCGCCGCGCCCCTGCTCGCCGCGGCCGCCGAACGCCTCTCCCGCCCGGGCGTCCTCCCCGACACCCCCGACCGGCGCCCCGCCGAGGCCTGGCTCCGGCGCGTCCGCGCGGCCCACTACCGGCCGTCCGCGTGAGCGCCCCGCGGCCCGCCACGCCCGCCCAATCCACTGGCGGAGCCCCACCCCCCAACGGGTAGGATCGCGGTGGCCCTCCCCGCCCGGCACGCCGGGTCCGAGAGCCGCGGGCCACTAGCTCAATTGGCAGAGCTGCGGACTTTTAATCCGTAGGTTCAGGGTTCGAGCCCCTGGTGGCCCACCGCGCGCGGGTGTTTCCGAGTCGGGCGTCCTCCTTCGGGGAGGGCGCCCTTCGTCATGTCCGGGGCAGGCGGGCGGGCCGGATCCTGCGGGAACCGGTCGGTGTTCCGGTCCACCCAGCCGCGCAGGTGCGCGAGCGGGACGCAGGCGTCCGTGCCCAGGTCGGTGAGGCTGTACTCGACCCGGGGCGGGACCTCGGCGCAGACCTCGCGGTGGACCAGGCTGTGATCCTCCAGCCGGCGCAGGCTCTGGGTGAGGACCTTGGGGCTCACGCTCTGGCGGCGGGTGCGCAGTTCGCCGAAGCGCCGCCGACGTCCGGGGCGCCCGGGCGCCCGCAGTGGGGTTCGGCCGCCCGGCCCGTTCGAGCCAAGTCCACTGAAAGAAGGGCGAGTTGATGAACTCCGCCACGGGCGGGGCGATGCCCGCCGTCGCCTACCGGACGAGCCTGCCGATCGAGCACCCCGAGAGCCTGGTCGAGGTCGAGATGGACCGCGGCGCGCCGGTCGGCGGCCGAAGTGGCGTGGGTCACGCCGGAATCCACCGTTTTCGACGGTTCTGCCGAGGGCTCCCGGGCGTGCCGCCGGGGCTGCTGGTGGACCGGAGGTTCGTGATCGCAACAGCCCTAAATATGATCGGAAGCCACGCTCGTCGTTTTGTCTCGACGTTCGTATGTGCAACCTGGAGCCGATCGGGTCGGTCTCCTGTGTGCGGTGCGCCAGTTCGTCCGGGGCGTCGCTTCCGTCGGTGAAAGGTACGCGCATGTCAGGACAGTGGGGCGAGGGCCCGGATCGGGACGAGGACGCCCCCGGCGCGGTCTCGACCACGGGGGGTTCGGCCGTGCCGTCGCCGCGCGCCGGTGGTCGGGCCGAGGCCCGGCGGGCGGCCCAGGGCAAGGGCGGCAGAGGCGGCGAGGACGCCAAGGACGGCGCGGGCCAGGGCGGCGGACGGGCGGCGGCCCGGCGCGGCGGCAAGCCGAAGCGGAACGTCAAGAAGATCGTCGCCTGGTCGGCGGCCGGTGTGCTGGTGCTGATCGCGGGCGCGGGCGGCGCGATCTACCTGAAGCTGAACGCCAACATCAAGTCCTTCGACGCCGACGCGATAGCGACCGACCGCCCGCCGGAGGCCAAGGCCGACGCGGACGGCAACAAGCCGGTCAACATCCTGCTGATCGGCTCGGACAGCCGCGGCAAGAACAACGCCGACCTCGGCGGCGGCGAGGACGGCGGCGCCCGCTCGGACACCACGATCCTGCTGCACGTCTACGCCGACCACAAGCACGCCGTGGGCATCTCGATCCCGCGCAACGCGTGGGTCCAGATCCCGTCCTGCAAGCTGCCGAACGGCAAGTGGACCAAGGGCGGCGGCAGCGACCTGTTCAACGCGGCCTTCTCGATGGGCGGCAGCGACGACGGCAACCCGGCCTGCACCCAGAACACGGTGGAGAAGATCACCGGCATCCGGGTGGACCACACCATGGTGGTCGACTTCAACGGCTTCGCCTCGATGACCAAGGCCGTGGGCGGCGTGGACATCTGCCTGCCGAAGCCGATCTACGAGGGCGACATCAACCCCAACCTGCACAAGAAGGGCGACCTGGTCCTCCCGCAGGGCAAGCAGACCGTCGAGGGGCAGAAGGCGCTCGACTACGTGCGGCTGCGGCACGGCATCGGCGACGGCTCGGACATCGGCCGGATGAAGCGCCAGCAGGCCTTCCTGAGCTCGCTCGCCACCAAGATCAAGAAGGAGGGGCTGAGCCCCACCAACCTGCTGCCGCTGGCCGACGCCGCCACCAAGTCGCTGACCGTCGACCCGGGGCTGGACTCCGCGGACAAGCTGATCTCCTTCGGCCTGTCGCTGAAGAACCTCGACATGCACGACCTCAAGTTCGTCACCGCTCCCTGGCGCTACCGCACCCAGGACGCCAACATCGACCTGGTCCAGCCGGACGCCAACAGGCTCTGGGACATCCTCAAGGCCGACCAGACCATCGACGGCCAGAACGCCACCGGCCAGCAGCCGGACGCCCCCGGCACCCAGAGCACCCCGGCCGCGCCCACCACCCCGGCCGCGCCGGCCGGGGACGCCGCCAACGCCACGATCAAGGTCTCGGTCTACAACGGCACCACCAACAACGGCCTGGCCGGCAAGGGCACCGAGCTGCTGAAGGGCGCCAAGTTCAACGCCGTCACGGCCGGCCAGGGGTCCAGCACCAAGGTCAAGACCACGACCGTCGAGTACGGCTCCGGGCAGAAGGCGAACGCCGAGAAGGTCGCCGCGCTGTTCCCGGGGGCCAGCATCGAGCCCGGCAGCGGGCGCGGCGTGTCGGTGATCGTCGGCCAGGACTTCGCGGCCGCCAACGGCGTGGGCGGCGCGGCCTCCGGCACCCCGGGCGCCGCCCCGGGCAGTCCGACCGCCCCGCAGCCGCTGCCCACCACCCTCACCAACGACGCCCGCTCGGCGGACGACGACATCTGCGCCAACACCTCGTACGGCAGCGGCGGCTGAGCGTCACCACCGGACGGGGCCACGGCGCTCGGGTCGCCCGCCAGGGCGCCGTCCGGTGGCGGGATCGCGGCGGCGGGCCGATGGTGGGCGGTGTACCGCCGTGCGCGTGCGGCCGTACCGGTCGGGCCGCGCGGCGCCCGCCCGACGACCCCAGCCGGCCACCACCGCCTCCGGGAGGCCCAGCAATGCCCGTAGTCACCGATCCGTACAAGCCCGGCACCCCGTGCTGGATCGACCTGATGGCGAGCGACCAGCAGGCCGCGCTCGACTTCTACCGTGACCTGTTCGGCTGGCAGGGCGAGGTCGGCCCGGCCGAGTTCGGCGGCTACGCCGTGTGCACGCTCAACGGCCGTCCGGTCGCCGGGATCATGACGCAGTCCGCGCCCGAGGGCCAGCCGCTGCCGCCGGTCGGCTGGACCACCTACCTCGCCTCGGACGACGCCGACGCGACCCAGCGGGCCGTCACCGACGCCGGCGGTACCGTCCTGTACGAGGCGATGGACGTCGGCACGATCGGCCGGATGCTGGTCGCCGCCGACCCGACCGGCGCGGTGTTCGGCGTCTGGCAGGCGATGGACTTCATCGGCGCCGGCGTGGTCAACGAGCCCGGCGCGCTGGTCTGGAACGAACTCAACACCTCCGACACCGACGCCGCCGGCCGCTTCTACCATCCGGCCCTCGGCCTGCGCCCGGCCACCATCCAGGGCATGGACGGCTACTACTCGCTCAACGTCGGCGACCGCACGGTCGGCGGCATGCAGGCGATCCCCGGCTACCTGGCCGGCGGCACCCCCTCGCACTGGATGGCGTACTTCTCGGTCGACGACGCCGACTCCACCGTGGACGCCCTGGTCAAGGCCGGCGGCTCGGTGATCCAGCCGCCGTTCGACATGCAGTCCGGCCGGATGGCCGTCGTGCGGGACCCGCAGGGCGCCGTCTTCGCCGTCATCCAGGCCCCCGAGGCGCAACTGCCGGACTCGCCCTGACGAACGACGGGTGACCAGAGGCGAACGGAAGCCGCCCTTCCCGCGACGCGCCGCCGGGAAATGGGCGGCTTCCCCCTCATCCCCGGCCGCGCCGGGCAATACTGCACCCATGCTGGGGCTACCGGACGACATCCGCGCTTTCCTCTTCGACCTCGACGGGGTGCTCACCCAGACCGCGAAGGTGCATGCCGCGGCCTGGAAGGACACCTTCGACACCTTCCTGCGCGCCGAAGCCGCCCGCACCGGCGGCCCGTTCGTCCCCTTCGACGCCGTCACGGAGTACGACACCTACGTGGACGGCCGGCCGCGACTGGACGGCACCCGGGCGTTCCTGCACAGCCGGGGCATCGACCTGCCCGAGGGCACGCCGGACGACCCGCCGGACGCCCGCACCGTGCAGGGCATCAGCCGGGCGAAGAACGACACCGTGCTGCGGCTCATCCACGACCGGGGCGTCCAGCCGTACGCCGGCTCGGTCGCCTACGTGCGCCGGCTGGACGCGCTCGGACTGCCCCGCGCGGTGGTCTCCTCCAGCGCCAACTGCCGGGACGTGCTGCGCGCCGCGGGCCTCCTGGAGCTGTTCCCGGTGATCGTCGACGGCGTGGTCGCCGCCCGCGAGCGGCTGCCCGGCAAACCGGCCCCCGACACCTACCTGTACGCGGCCCGCGCCCTCGGCGTCGAACCCGCGCACGCCGCCGTCTTCGAGGACGCGCTCGCCGGCGTCGCCTCCGGCCGGGCCGGCGGCTTCGGCGCCGTGGTCGGCGTCGACCGCACCGGCCAGGCCGCCGAACTGCGCCGCGACGGCGCCACCGTGGTCGTCGACGACCTCGCCGACCTGCTGTCCGGAGCGGAGGGCCCGCGATGACCGCGTCCGACAACTTCGCCGTCGACCCCTGGCAGATCGCCGAACACGGCCTGGACCTCGCCTCGTTGGCCCGCGCCGAGTCCGTCTTCGCGCTCTCCAACGGGCACATCGGCCTGCGCGCCAACCTCGACGAGGGCGAGCCGCACGGCCTGCCCGGCACCTACCTCAACGGCGTCTTCGAGCTGCGCCCGCTGCCGTACGGCGAGGGCGGCTACGGCTACCCGGAGTCCAGCCAGAGCGTCATCAACGTCACCAACGGCAAGATCATCCGGCTGCTGGTCGACGACGAGCCCTTCGACCTGCGCTACGGCGAACTCCTCAGCCACAAGCGCTGGTTGGACTTCCGCGAAGGCCTGCTGCACCGGGAGGCCGAATGGACCTCCCCGGCCGGCCGGACCATCCGGGTCAGGTCCGCCCGACTGGTCTCGCTCACCCAGCGCGCCGTCGCCGCCGTCGAGTACAGCGTCGAGGCGGTCGACGGGCCGGTGCGGATCGTGCTGCAGTCCGAGCTCGTCGCCAACGAGCAGCTGCCCGGCGGCCCCGAGGGCGACCCGCGGGCCGCCGCCGTCCTGGAGGCCCCGCTGCAGGCCGAGGCGCACCACGCGAGCGGCGCGAAGGCCGTCCTGGTGCACCGCACCCGCTACAGCGGCATCCGGGTCGCGGCCGGGATGGACCACCTCATCGAGGGCCCCGACAAGCTCGACACCGTCGCCGAGGCCGAGTCCGACCACTGCCGGATCAGCGTCACCACCGTGCTCGAACCCGGTGAGCGGCTGCGGCTGGTCAAGTTCATCGCCTACGGCTGGTCCGGCACCCGCTCGCTGCCGGCCGTCCGCGACCAGGTCGAGGCCGCGCTCACCGCCGCCCGGTACACCGGCTGGGACGGCCTCGTCGCCGAACAGGCCGAGTACCTGGGGCAGTTCTGGGACACCAGCGACATCGAGATCGACGGCGACGTCGAACTCCAGCAGGCCGTCCGGTTCGCCGTCTTCCACGCCCTGCAGGCCGGCGCCCGCAGCGAGGAACGGGCCATCCCCGCCAAGGGGTTGACCGGCCCCGGCTACGACGGGCACAGCTTCTGGGACACCGAGACCTTCGTCCTGCCGGTGCTCACCTACTGCCTGCCCGGCGCCGTCAACCAGGCCCTGCGCTGGCGGCACACCACCCTCCCGCTCGCCCGCGAGCGGGCGGCCCAACTCGGCCTGGCCGGCGCGGTGTTCCCCTGGCGGACGATCCGCGGCGAGGAGTGCTCCGGGTACTGGCCGGCCGGCACCGCCGCCTTCCACATCGGCGCCGACATCGCCGCCGCCGTGGTCCGCTACGTCCGGGCCACCGGGGACGTCGAGTTCGAGCGCGAGTACGGGCTCGAACTCCTCGTCGAGACCGCCCGGATGTGGCGCTCGCTCGGCCACCACGACGCCGCCGGGAAGTTCCGGATCGAAGGCGTCACCGGCCCCGACGAGTACAGCGCCGTCGCCGACAACAACGTCTACACCAACCTGATGGCGCAGACGAACCTGCGCGCCGCCGCCGACTCCGCCGTCCGCCACCCGCGCGAGGCCGCCGACCTCGGCGTCGACACCGAGGAGACCGCCGCCTGGCGCGACGCCGCCGCCGCGATGTACCTCCCGTACGACGCCGACCTCGGCGTCCACCCACAAGCCGACGGCTTCACCCACCACCAGGTCTGGGACTTCGACAACACCCCCGCCGAGAAGTACCCGCTGCTGCTGCACTACCCGTACTTCGACCTGTACCGCAAGCAGGTCGTCAAACAGGCCGACCTGGTCCTCGCCATGCAGGTCCGCGGCGACGCCTTCACCGACGAGCAGAAGGCCCGCAACTTCGCCTACTACGAGCGCCTCACCGTCCGCGACTCCTCCCTCTCCGCCTGCACCCAGGCCGTCATCGCCGCCGAGGTCGGCCAGCTCGACCTCGCCTACGACTACACGGCGGAGGCGGCGCTGATGGACCTGCACGACCTCGGCGGCAACACCCGCGACGGCCTGCACATGGCCTCGCTCGCCGGGGCCTGCATCGCCCTCGTCGCCGGCTTCGGCGGGCTGCGCGACCACAGCGAGACGCTGTCCTTCCGGCCCCGGCTGCCTCCCGGGCTGATGAAGCTCAGCTTCTCGCTGATGGTCCGCGGGCACCTGCTCGGCGTCCGGATCACCCACGACGGGACGACGTACGCGCTGCGCCGCGGCGACGTGCTGCACCTGCGGCACGACGGCGAGGCCGTGCAGGTCAAGGCCGGCTCCCCGGTCACCCTGCCCACCACGGCCCCGCCCGCCCAGGAGCGCTGCGTCCAGCCCCCGGGCCGCGAACCCGCCCGCCGGCAGCCGCAGGCGGGCCTGGCCATCGGCAAGCTCGGGCAGCAGGACCACCTGGCGGCGGAGTAGTCCACCTGTTCGGGCCCGTTCCGGGTGCGGAGCGGGCCCGGGCGCCGGAGGGTTCAGGTGTCCGGTGGCAACCGGCGCCCGGCCGTACCCGGCGCCCGGCGAAGGAGCTGTTCCGTGGCGAGCGTGGCCGAACAGATGGTGGAGGTGCTCCGGCAGGCCGGGGTGGAGCGGGTGTACGGCGTCGTCGGCGACAGCCTGAACCCCGTCGTCGACGCGATCCGCCGGGCGGACGGCATCGGCTGGGTGCACGTGCGCAACGAGGAGGCCGGCGCCTTCGCGGCCGCCGCCGAGGCCGAGCTGAGCGGCCGCCTCGCCGTCTGCGCCGGTTCCTGCGGCCCGGGCAACACCCACCTGATCCAGGGCCTGTACGACGCCCAGCGCAGCGGCCTGCCCGTGCTGGCGCTCGCCTCGCACATCCCGTCCGGCCAGATCGGCACCGGCTTCTTCCAGGAGACCCACCCCGAGCGGGTGTTCACCGACTGCAGCAACTGGTGCGAGATGCTGTCCACCCCCGCCCAGCTGCCCCGGCTGCTGCGCGTCGCGATCCAGCACGCGCTGGGCTCGCACGGCGTCTCGGTGCTGGCCCTCCCCGGGGACGTCGCCGCGCGGCCCGCCGCCGGGCCGACCGGCAGCAGCCACTTCCTCACCGAGCAGGCCGTCGCCGCGCCGCCGTGGTCCCAGGTGCAGGAGCTGGCCCGGCTGCTGAACGCGGCCCGCAAGGTGGCGCTGTTCTGCGGCGCGGGAGTCCGTGGCGCGCACACCGAGGTGATGGCGGCCGCGCAGACGCTGAACGCGCCGGTCGGGCACTCGCTGCGCGGCAAGGAGTGGATCCAGTTCGACAACCCGTACGACGTCGGCATGAGCGGCCTGCTCGGCTACGGCGCCTGCCACGAGGCGCTGCACGAGGCGGACCTGGTGCTGCTGCTCGGCACCGACTTCCCGTACGACTCGTTCCTGCCGCAGGCCCGCACGGTGCAGGTCGACCACGACGCCACCCGGCTGGGCCGCCGCACCGCGTTGGAACTGGCCGTGCACGGGGACGTCGCCGCGACCCTGCGGGCCGTGCTGCCGCTGCTGGACGCCAAGCGGGACCGCTCCTTCCTGGACGGGATGCTGCGCAAGCACTGCCGGGCGCTGGAGGACGTGGTCGGCGCGTACACCCGGGGCATCGACAAGCACCTGCCGATCCACCCCGAGTACGTCGCGGCGGTGCTGGACGAGGTCGCCGCCGAGGACGCGGTGTTTACCGTGGACACCGGCATGAACAACGTCTGGGCCGCCCGCTACCTGACGCCGAACGGCCGGCGCCGGGTGATCGGCTCCTTCCTGCACGGCTCGATGGCGAACGCCCTGCCGCATGCGATCGGCGCCCAACTCGCCTGCCCCGGGCGGCAGGTGATCGCGATGGCGGGCGACGGCGGGATCGGCATGCTGCTCGGCGAACTGCTCACCGCGGTCAAGCACCGGCTGCCGGTGAAGACGGTGGTGTTCAACAACGGCGCGCTCGGCATGATCAAGCTGGAGATGCTGGTCTCCGGCTACCCGGAGTACGAGATCGACAACGGCGACGTGGACTACGCGGGCATCGCCCGGGCGATGGGCATCCCCGCCAAGCGGGTCACCGAGCCGGAGCGGGTCCGGGAGGTGCTGACGGAGGCGCTGGAGCGGCCGGGGCCCGCGCTGGTCGACGTGGTCACCGACCCCAACGCGCTCTCCATCCCGCCGCGGATCACCGCCGCCCAGCTGAAGGGCTTCGCGCTGGCGGCGGGGAGGACGGTGCTGAACGGCGGGGTGGGCCGGATGGTCGACCTGGCCCGCAGCAACCTGCGCAACATCCCGCGGCCGTGAGTGCGCTTCTTCGTGAGCGCGCCCGTGAGCGTGCCCGTACCCGCCCCGGGCCCTTCATGAGCGGATCAAACCTGGTTTGCCCCTGAGGCAAATTTCTTGCCTCTGCGGCAGGGCGGGTGTCCACTGGTCACATGACCAGCAGCCCCACCGGCGCGGACGCCGCCGGCGACCGGATCGACGACCAGGAGGTCGTCGGCCTCGCCGCCCGCCTGCGCGAGCACCGGCTCAGCAGCCGCCTCACCCTGGAGGTCGCGGCCGCCCGGGTCGGTCTCTCCCCAGCCTATCTGTCCCGGCTGGAGACCGGCCGCCGGCAGCCCTCGCTGCCCGTCCTGCTCGGCCTCGCCCGCGCCTACGGCACCTCCGTCTCCGGACTGCTCGGCGAGACCGCGGCCGAGCCCGACCCGGTGGTCCGCGGCGGCGCCATCGAGCCCGGCCGGGCCGGCGGCTGGGGCTACCGGCGGGCCGGCGCCCCCGGCCGCGCCATGCAGGCGCTGCGGGTGCAGGTGCCGCCGGGCGTGCAGGACGCGGTGGTCCGGGTGCACCCCGGCGAGGAGTGGCTGTACGTGCTGAGCGGCACGCTGCGGGTCACCCTCGGCGACCGCGTCCACCAGCTGGGCCCCGGCGACTCCGCCCACTACGACTCGCTCACCCCGCACTGCATCGCGGCCGAGTCCGAGGACGGGGTCGAACTGCTCTTCGTCCACACCCTGCTGCAGAGCCCGGGCGGCGACCTCTGCCTGGGCGGCGGGCCCGCAGCGATCCACTGACCGTCCGTCAGAACCCTTCGGAGGAGATCACCATGGCCGATCCCACCACCACCAACCCGGCGCTCGCCCCCGACACCGCCGCCGGTCCGAAGACCATGGACGCCGGCAAGTGGGCCAACAAGCGGATCTACCTCCGCCTGGTGATCTACACCGTCGGCTGCCACGCCTTCGCCGGCTTCATCATCCTCCTGTTCCAGCTGGGCAACCGCAACAAGTAGCCGCGCCGGCAGGCGGGTTCAGCGCTCGCGCAGCAGCTCGCAGAGCGCCGCCAGGGCCGCCGGGAAGGCGTGCTCGGGCGGGGTGGCGTAGCCGATCACCAGGGCCGGGCCGGCCGCGTCCGGGCCGACCGCCGGCCCGTCGTCGGACTCGGACCCGGACTCGGGCCCGGACCCGGACCCGGACCCGGACTCGGGCCCGGTATCCGGCCCGGCATCCGGTTCGGCGCGGTGCCAGCTCAGCCCGCTCAACGAGATCCCGGCGGCCTCGGCGCGGGCCAGCAGCTCGGCCTCCGAGCCCGCGCCGGGCGGCAGTTGGACCACGGCGTGCAGCCCGGCGGCGATGCCCGTCACCTCGACGTGCGGGGCGTGCTCGGCCAGCGCGGCGACCAGCCGGTCCCGCCGGCGCCGGTAGTGCAGGCGGCAGCGCCGCACGTGCCGGTCGTACGTCCCGGAGGTGATCAGCTCCGCCAGGGTCAGCTGGTCGAGCACCGGGGACATGGTGTCGGCCCGGGACTTCAGCCGGGCGACCGGTTCCACCAGGTCGTCCGGCAGGGCCAGCCAGGCCAGCCGCAGGCCCGGCGCGAGGCTCTTGGCGGCCGTCCCGGCGTACACCACCCGCTCCGGGTCGAGCGCCTGCATCGCGCCGAGCGGCTGCCGGTCGAAGCGGAACTCGCCGTCGTAGTCGTCCTCGACGACGTAGCCGTCCCGCTCGCGGGCCCAGCGCACCGCCGCCGCCCGGCGCTCGGCGGACAGCACCGCGCCGGTCGGGTACTGGTGGGCGGGGGTGAGCAGGACGGCGCCGCTGTGCTCGTCCAGCCGGTCCACCCGGGCGCCGTCGCCGTCCAGCGGCAGCGGCCGGATCGCCAGCCCGGCCGCCCGGGCGACGGCGTGCTGCGGCGGCAGCCCGTACCGCTCGACGGCGAGCGCGCTCGTGCCTCGCTCGCGCAGCGCCGCGCACAGCAGGCCCAGGCCCTGGGAGACGCCGGTGCAGAGCAACAGGTGGTCCGGGTCGGTGCGCACGCCCCGGACCCGGGCCAGGTAGTGGGTCAGCGCCTCCCGCAGCTCGATCCGGCCGAGCGGGCTGCCGTAGCCGAACGCCTCGTGCGGGGCGGTGGCCAGTGCCCGGCGGGCGGCGGCCAGCCAGGCGGTGCGGGGGAACAGCGACAGGTCGGGGCGCCCGGACATCAGCTCGTGCCGGAAGGCCGGCCGGTGCGGCCCCGTCCGGGCGCCGCAGGTGCCGCGGGTGCCGCGGGGGCCGCGGGCCGGCACGGACCGCTGGGCGACGGTGGTGCCGGAGCCCTGCCGGGAGCTGAGCCAGCCCTCGGCGGTGAGCTGGCCGTACGCCTCGACCACGGTGTTGCGGGCGATCCCCAGGTCCTCGCCCAGCGCCCGGGAGGACGGCAGCCGGGTGCCGGCCGCGAGCCGGCCGTCCTGGACGGCCTCGCGCAGGGCGTCCTCCAAGGCGGCCCGCAGCCCGGCACCGGCCGCGCGCCGCTCGGTGAGGTCCAGGTGCAGGTCGCCGCCGAAGGAGGTCCAGGAGCCGTTCACCGGCCCATTGTCCCGCGTCGCGGCTCAGCTCCAGGTGGTGCCGGCCGGCTCCTCGATGGTGGTGTTGATCCGGTTGAAGAAGTTGGTCAGGCTGATCATCAGGATGATCGCGGAGAGCTGCTCCTCGCTGAAGTGGTCGGCGGCCGCGTCCCAGATCTCGTCCGGGACGGCCTTGCCGGAGCGGTCGGCGATCCGGGTGGCGGCCTCGGTCAGGGCGAGCGTGGCGCGCTCCTCGTCGCTGAAGAACGGCGCCTCCCGCCAGGCGACCAGTGCGTGCAGCTGGTCGTCGCTCACGCCGTGCTTCCTGGCGCTGTCCACGCCCCCGAACACGCAGGCGCTGCAGCCGTTGATCTGGCTGGCCCTCAGGTGGACCAGCTCCAGCAGCCGCGGGGCGACGCCGCCCTGGTACATCGACTTGTAGATGGTCTGGATGCCCTTCATCGCGTCCGGCAGGACGTACGCGGGGTTCTTCATGCGGGCGGTGGTGGTGCGGGTGGTGCCGGTGCTGCTGGTTTCGGCGGTGGTCACCGCTGGCTCCTCTTCGTCGGTTAGCGTCCGTCATCGGATCGACGGATGCCGACGCGAGGATGTGACAGGTGACCGGGAAAAGTTCTCTGGCCGACCGCTTCGAGGCGGAACGGCCCCAACTGCGGTCGGTGGCCTACCGGATGCTGGGCTCGGTCGCCGAGGCCGAGGACGCCGTCCAGGAGGCGTGGCTGCGGCTGGAGCGCAGCGACGTGGGCGAGGTGCGCAACCTCGGCGCCTGGCTGACCACCGTCGTCGGCCGGATCTGCCTGGACCAGTTGCGCTCCCGCACCGCCCGCAAGGAGGACCCGCTGCCCGAGGAGGACGGCCGGGTCCGGCTGCCCGATCCGGTGGTCGGCGGCCTGGCGGCGCTCGACCCGGAGCGGGAGATCCTGGTCGCCGACTCGGTCGGCCTCGCGCTGATGGTGGTGCTGGAGACGCTGTCCCCGGCCGAGCGGGTGGCCTTCGTGCTGCACGACCTGTTCGAGCTGCCCTTCGACGCGATCGCCGAGGTGCTCGGCCGCACCCCGGCCGCCACCCGCCAGCTGGCCAGCCGCGCCCGCCGCCGCGTCCAGGGCGCCACCCCGGCCGCCGACACCGACACCGTCCGCAAGCGCCGGGTGGTGGACGCCTTCCTGGCCGCCGCGCGCGGTGGGGACTTCGAGGCCCTGCTCACCGTCCTCGACCCGGACGTGGTGGCCCGCTCGGACGGCGGCACCCTGGTGCCCAGCGTCCTGCGCCGCGGCGCGGCCGAGGTCGCCTCCCAGGCGATCACCTTCGCCCGCTTCGCCGCCGAGGCCCGCCCGGTCCTGGTCAACGGCTCCCCTGGCGTCGTCTCCTACGCGGGTGGCCGCCTGCTCTCGGTGATGTCCTTCACCATCCACGACGGCCGCGTCACCGGCCTCGACATCCTCACCGACCCCACCCGCCTCGCCGCCCTCGGCCTGCCCGCCTGAACGCACCGCGGGCCGTCCGCGTCGAGGACGCGGACGGCCCGGTCAGGCCCGGCTCGGACCGGGAGGTACCCGGGTCAGAGCGAGAGGTAGACGGGTCAGAGCGAGAGGTAGACGGCGCTGCCGACGCCGGCCAGGAAGCAGTAGATCGCGAACGGGGTGAGGCTGCGGGTCTCGAAGTACTTGGTGAGGAACCGGACCGAGACGTAGCCGGCGACGAAGGCGGCGACGCTGCCGGCCGCGACGGGGCCGAGGACGTCGGAGTTCTCCGGCTTGAAGAGCTCGGGGACCTTCAGGGCCGAGGCGGCCAGGATGACCGGGGTGGCGAGCAGGAAGGAGAAGCGGGCGGCGTCCTCGTGGTGGAGGCCGCGCAGGATGCCGGCGCTCATCGTGACGCCGGAGCGGGAGACGCCGGGGAAGAGCGCGAGGATCTGGGCGGCGCCGATCCAGGCGCCCTGGCCGAAGCTGAGCCGGGTCAGCCGGGCGTCGGAGGCGACGGCCGGGTCGTCGATGCCCGGCTCGTCGACGGGGGCGGCGTGCCCGGCGCGGCGGCGGCCGGTGCCGCCGCGCTTGAGGCGCTCGGCGCCGAGCAGGACGAGCCCGTTGAGGGCGAGGAAGACGGCGGCCGGGACGGGCTTGCCGAGGGCGTGCCGCAGGGCCTTCTCCAGGACGAGCCCGGCGATGCCGACCGGGATGGTGGAGATGATCAGCAGCCACGCGAGCTTCTCGTCCCGGGTCCGCACCCGGCGGTGCCGGGCGGAGCTGACCAGGCCGCTGACCACCCGGACCCAGTCCCGCCAGAAGAACACCACCAGCGCGAGCGCGGTGGCCAGGTGCAGGGCGACCAGGGCGGCGAGGTAGGAGGAGCCGTCGGCGGTCATGTCGAGGTCCCGCTGGATCTTCCCGCCGAGCAGGGCCGGGAGCAGGATGCTGTGGCCGAGGCTGGAGACCGGGAAGAGTTCCGTCACACCCTGCAGCAGGCCGACGCCTATCGCTTCCGGGTAGGTCAGGGTGGACATCGCGCACCTTCGCTCGGAGTCTGCGGCCGGCCGATACCGGGGGCCTCCGCGAAGCTACTACCGACCTGTAGACGCCCGGCAGTGCGACGATCGGAAATTCACCGAGCGTACGGCTGCAGGACACCGAGGTCGAGGTGCCCGAGCAGCGCGGCGGCCAACGAGCCGAGCAGGGCCGCGGACGGCGCGGTCCGGTGCGCGGCGCCGCCGAGCAGCAGCAGGGCGGTCACCGCGAGCGGGAGGCCCAGCAGCGGCAGGGCCACCGTCAGGACGGCGGGCAGGGCGCGGGGCGTGCGGTCCGGTTCGGGTGAACGCGCTGGGCGGACGGGGTCCATCGTGGGCCTCCTACGGGTCGACGGACCCACCCTGCCGCCTGCCGTTGCGTCAGGTGCAAGTCCTTTTCCCGCGGCGGGGGTTCCGCACCCTGGGCGTCAGTCGAGCGCGACCCGCTGCCAGCCGGGCCCGTCCGGCAGCGGCGCGGCGGCGAAGTCGTAGCGCAGCAGCTCCGGCCCGAGGGCGAGCAGGGAGATGGCGGAGGAGCCCCAGAGCCGGCCGTCGCCGAAGTCGCGCCGCTGGACGAGCGCCGCGTCCGCGTCCAGCGCCAGCCCGTCGCCGGCGACGATGGGCAGCCAGTCGCCCCAGGCCTGTTCGGCCGTTCCCTCGGCGGTCGGCCGCGGCCGCGGGGTGGCGCCGAACCGGGCCCGGAAGTGCGCGGCGCGGGCGGCCATCAGGGCGCGCACCCGCTCCGAGGCGGTACGGCTGGCGGCCACACCCTCCAGCCCGTCGTTGACGACCACGCTGAGCCCGGTGGGCAGTTCGTGCTCCTCCGGCTCCCCGTGCCCGCCCCAGCTGGTGACCCGGGCGCCGTCCGGCCGGACCAGGACGAGGTGGAAGGGGTCGTACGGGGTGAGGTCGAGATGGCCGATGCCGTCGTGCCGGACGGCGGTGAGCGGCAGGGCGCCCCGGGAGAGCCGGGTGGCGGCCGGGGCGAGCGGCCCGAAGCCGTTCAACAGGCAGGCGGCGGTGCGCCGTTCGGGGTCGACGGCGAGCCAGGTGCCGCCGGCGGCGAGGTCGAGACCGCCGACCGGGCCGGGCCGGTCCGGCCAGTGGCGGCCGGGCGGCAGCCAGGGCCGGCCGAGGTACTCGTCCCGGACGGAGAGCAGCAGTACCGGTACCGCGGAGCCTGGTTCTATGCTGACGAACGCCGTGCACACGAGCTGGTTTCCCCCTGATCCGATCCTCCCGTCGATCCTCGCACGCACGTTCGCCGGCCGGAAGTGGCCCAAGGAAACGGGAGTCGATCACACCAGGACGACGGGCCATCGGTTTCCTAGGCTGGCCCCATGACGACGACCGACACCGCGACGACCGGGGCCGGGGCCGCCGACGCCCCGGTCCCCGCTCCCGCGCAGCGCCTCCCGATGCCGCAGCTGGCCCCCGAGTACTACCAGGCGATGATCGCCGTGGACCGCGCCTCCCGGAAGGGCCTGGACCCGACCCTCGCCGAGCTGGTCAAGGTGCACGCCTCGATGATCAACGGCTGCGCCTTCTGCATCGACATGCACGCCACCGACGCCCGCGCGCACGGCGAGCAGGACCACCGCCTGCTCTCCCTGCCGGCCTGGCGCGAGACCCCCTGGTTCACCGCCCGCGAGCGCGCCGCGCTGGCCCTCACCGAGTCCGTCACCCTGCTCACCCAGGGCCACGTGCCGGACGCCGTGTACGCCGAGGCCGCCGCGCGGTTCGACGAGGCCGAGCTGGCCCAGCTGATCGCGCTGATCGCCACCATCAACGCCTGGAACCGGATCGGCGTGGCCACCCGCCTCAGCCCGGCCGCGAAGTGAGACGGACGGACATGAACGACCAGCAGGAGAAGGCCCGGCTGCTCCGGGAACTGCACCGCCCGGGCGACCCGGTGGTGCTGGCGAACGTCTGGGACGCGGCGGGCGCCCGCCTGGTGGCGGCCGCCGGGGCGAAGGCGGTGGCCACGGCCAGCGCCGGCGTCTCCTGGTCGCTGGGCAGCGCGGACGGCGGCGGCGCCGACCGTGCGGAGGTGCTGGTCCGCACCGCCCAGGTGGTCCGGTCGGTCGCCCTGCCGGTCACCGCGGACATCGAGAGCGGCTTCGCCGACACCGCCGCCGGGGTCGGCGAGACGGTCGCCGCGCTGCTCGCCACCGGCGCGGTCGGGTTCAACCTGGAGGATGCCGCGTACCCGGCCGAGCAGGCCGCCGAGCGGATCGCCGCGGCCCGGGCGGCGGCGGACGCGGCCGGCGTCCCGGCCTACCTGAACGGCCGCACCGACGTGTTCCTGCGGGGGATCGGCGAGCCGGAGGGCCGGCTGGACGAGGCGGTCCGCCGGCTGAAGCTGTACCTCGACGCGGGCGCGGACGGCGTGTTCGTGCCGGGCGTGGACGATCCGGAGACGATCGCCGCGCTGGTCGCGGCCGTCCCCGCGCCGCTGAACGTGCTGGCCGGCCCCGGCTGCCTCCCGGTGGCCGAGCTGGCGCGGCTCGGCGTGGCCCGGATCAGCCTCGGCCCGGGCCTGGCGGAGGCGGCGTACGCGGCCGTACGCCGGGCCGCCGAGGAGGTGTACGGCAGCGGCACGTACACCGCCCTGGCGGACGGGCTGGGCTACCAGGAGCTGAACGACCTCTCGGCGGGCTGACCCGCCCCGCGGGTCGGGTCGGGGCCCGGGCGGCCGACCGTACGGGGGTCGGTCGGCCGCCGGGGCCGCGCCGGTCAGCCGATCTGCCCGCTGAGGCCCGGGTGGCTCATCTGGTTGGTGCCGACCGCCTCCACCTCGTCGGCGGTGTGGCTGACGACCGGGAGGTTGAGCTTGCCCGCGGTCTGCAGGGCGAGGTCGGCGGGGGAGAGGTTCATCCCGTCGGTGAGACCGCCGGTGGCGTCCGGGGAGACGGCGGTCTGGGAGGTGGCGGACGCCGCCGGGGCGGCGAGGGCGAGGCCCGCCATGGTGAGGGCGGCCAGGGTGGCGAGTTTCTTCATGCCCTGCCGAACGACCCGGGCCGCCCCGAGGTAACCGGGTGACCCGGACCGTCACCCACAGGGTCCGTACGCCGTTACTCACGAACGACCCGATCGGCTCGTTCGCCCTCCTCCGGCCTTCGGCCGGGGGACCGCATCGGCGCGGCCGTCCGGGGCTCCCGGAAGGTCGTCCACAGCCGCCGGTCCCGGCCGGCCCGGGGGCCGGCCGGCGGGTCCCGCAGCGCGGCGTGGTGGGTCACCGCCCGGACCACCACCCCGCCACGGAGCCCCACCAGGACGGCCGGCCCGGCGGCCCGGAGCCGGGCGTTCCCGCCGCGCCGGTCGCGTTCGGACGGGTCGAGTCGGGCCGGATCTCGCCGGGCCGCGGCGTCGTCGACGGCGGCGTCCAGGCGGGCCTCTCGGGGGCGGGCGGGCGGGGCGGGGTGAAGGCGCTGTAGAGCACCGGCAGGGCGGTCAGGGCCCGTGACCACGGGGACGGCCGCCAGGTCAGTTCGCCCGGCGGCACGGCGAGTTGGAGGTCCGGCAGGCGGTGCAGCAGGGTCTCCAGCGCGGTCTCGGCGATGATCCGCGCCGGGTGCTGGGCCGGGCAGACGTGCGGCCCCGCGCCCCAGGCGAGGTGCGCCCGGTTGCCGCCGAGCGAGCCCTGCGCTGCGGAGGCGAGGCCCTGGGCGGCCGGGTCGGCGTTGGCGGCGGCCAGGCCGAGCACCAGCATGTCGCCGGCCCGGACGTACCGGCCGCCGAGCACGGTGTCGGCGGTGGCCCAGCGGCCGGGGAAGTTCTGCGTCGGCGGGTCGCGCCACATCACCTCCTCCAGCGCGTCGGAGACGGTGAGCCGGCCGCCGGCCAGGGTGGTGCGGAAGCGGCGGTCGGTGAGCAGCAGCCGCAGCGTGTTGCCGATCCAGTTGATGGAGGTCTCGTTCCCGGCGATCATCATCACCACCAGGTGGTGCATGGCCTCCTCGTCGGTCAGCCCGGCCGGGTGGGCGAGCAGCCAGGAGGTGAGGTCGGCGCCGAGCCTGGCCCGGCGGCGGCGCACCAGGTCGAGCAGGATCGCCTGGAACTCGGTGCCGGCGCGCACCGACTGGGCGCCGCTGTCCACGAAGTGGCTGATCAGTTCGACGAGTCGGGGCCCGGCCCCGGAGGGCAGGCCGAGCAGCTGGGTGAATACCAGCAGCGGCAGCGGCCGGGCGTACCGGGTGATCAGGTCGGCGGTGCCGTCCGGCCCCCAGCCGTCGATCAGGCTGTTGGCGGCGGCCTCGGTGGTCTCGCGCAGCTGGTGGTGGTCGATCTGCGCGAGGGTGTCGGAGACGGCGGCGCGCAGCCGCTGGTGCTCGGCGCCGTCGACGTGGAGCAGGGTGGGCCGCCAGACGGTCATCGGCAGCAGCCGGGAGTCGGGGGCCAGCCGGCCCTCGGCGGGCACCCGCCAGTGCCGCGAGTCGCTGGAGAACAGGACGTCGTTGCGGGTGAGTTCGAGCAGTTCGGGGTAGCCGAGCACGAGCCACGCCTCGACGCCGGGCTCCAGCTCGATCGGCGCGACCGGGCCGTGGCGTTCGCGCATCCGGGCGTACAGGCCGTGCGGGTCCTCGGCGACGGCGGCGCCGTACAGCGCGGTCGGCGGGCCGTCGGTCGGCGTGGATCCGCCGGAGCCGTACGGGAGTTCGCCGCCGCCGGGGCCGATGGGGCAGCCGTTGCCGCCGAACGGGTCGGGCGCGCTCATCGGCCCAGTTCCAGCAGCGAGCTGCGGTGCAGGTGGTCCACGAAGTCGATCAGCAGGTCGTAGGACTGCCGGCGGTCGCGGGCGTCGCAGAACAGCAGCGGCACGTCGGGCAGCACGTCGAGCGCCGAACGCAGCTCCTCCTCCGGGTAACTGGGCGTTCCCGGGAAGGTGTTGACGGCGACGGCGAACGGGATGCGCTGCTCCTCCAGCCGGCCGAGGACGTCGAAGCTGTCGTTCAGCCGGCGCGGGTCGACCATCACGATGGCGCCGAGCGCGCCGCGCGAGAGGTCCTCCCACAGCGGCTGGAAGCGCTGCTGGCCGGGTGTGCCGAACAGGTACAGCGCCAGCCGGGAGTTGAGCGTGATCCGGCCGAAGTCCAGCGCCACCGTGGTGGTGGTCTTCCCGCCGAGCCCGGTGAGGTCGTCGACGCCGGTGCTGGCGGCGGTCATGTCCTCCTCGGTGCGCAGCGGGGTGATCTCGCTGAGCGAGCCGACCAGGGTGGTCTTGCCGACCCCGAACGGGCCGGTGACCAGGATCTTCACCGCGCCGCGCACCGAGTCGGGCAGGTACTGCGGCCAGTCGGCGGAGCCGGCCGCGGTGGGGGCCTCGGCGGTTCCGGGGGACAGGTCAGCGGAGTTGGCGGAGGCCAACGAGCACCTCTTCCAGGAGGGTCGTGGGCAGGCGCTCGGCCTGCGGGACGGGCGGGAGGACCTGGACGGCGCCGAGGTCCCAGAGGTCGCCGACCAGCACCTTGGCCACGCCGAGCGGCAGCCCCAGGTGGGCGGCCACCTCGGCGACGGACAGCAGGCTGTGGCACAGCCCGAGGATGCGCCGGTGCTCCCGGTTGAGCAGGACGTGCCGGGGCGGTTCGGGCGGCCGCGGCACCGCGTTCACCAGGCTCTCGACGGCCAGGTCGGCCCGGGTGGGCCGACTGCGTCCGCCGGTGACGACGTAGGGCCGGACGGGCCCGATCACCGCAGGCCGCCCGCCGCGTGGTCGAACCGCGGCGGGCTGGTCAGGTGGGTGCCGATCCGCTCGACCATCATCTGCATCTGGTAGGCGACCAGGCCGGCGTCGACGGCGTCGCCGGTGACCACGGCCAGGTGCGCGCCGGCCCCGGCGGCGACGATGAACAGGTAGCCGCCGCCGTACTCGACGACGATCTGCCGGGTGGTGCTGCCCTGCCCGCCGAAGCCGGCCGCCACGCCCCGGGCCAGGGACTGCAGGCCGGAGCAGGCGGCGGCGAGCCGTTCGGCGTCCTCGCGCGCGATCTGGGCGCTGCGGCCGATCTCCAGGCCGTCGCTGGAGACGACGACGGCGTGCTGGACGTGCGGCACGGCGATGATGTCGGCGAGCAGCCAGCCGAGGTCAGGGTTGGTGGTCATGGAACTCTCCGGGCTGGGGAAGTCGGGGGTAAGCGGTACGGGAAGGGTCGGTCGGGGGCTGGTTCCGGGCGTCCGAGCGGCCGCTGGCCGTCCCGGCCTGGAACATCGCCATGAACGCCTGCGCGTCCCGGGCCGAGCGGTGGGGCGGCGCGGGCGGCGGAGCGGGGGCGGCGTGCTGGGCGGGGCGGCCCGGGCGGCCGCGCCGGTGGCTCCGGCGGGGCAGCGGCGGGGGCGGACCGTCGGCCGGGTAGGACGGCGGGGCCTCCACCAGGGGGTGGCCGGTGAGGTGGCCGGCCGGGGTCGCGGTGCCGAAGGCCGGGCCGTCCGGGCCGAGGCCGGGGACGGTGGGCGGCAGCGGCTCGGTGAGCAGCGCGTTCGGCAGCATCACGACCACCCGCACGCCGCCGTACGGCGAGGGCGCGGAGCTGAGGGTGACCCGGAAGCCGTACTGCTCGGCGAGCCGGCCGACCGCCGCCAGGCCCAGCTGCGGGGCCTCGCCGAGCCGGGAGACCTCCAGGGTGGTGCCGCCGGCCAGGGTGGCGGCGGCCTTGGCGACGGCGAGTTCCGGCATGCCGACGCCGCAGTCGTCGATCTCGATGACGGCGCCGTTGTGCACCGGCACCACGGTGACGAACACCTGGGTGCTGGGCGGGGAGTAGCGGGTGGCGTTGTCCAGCAGCTCGGCGGTGGCGTGGATCAGCGCCTCCGCGGCGGCGCCGACCACCGCGGTCTCGATCCGGCTGCGCAGCACCACCCGCTGGAACGGCAGGATGCGCGACTGGGCGCCGCGCACGACGTCCTCCAGCAGGACGGGTTCCGGCCAGTGCCGCCCGGCCCGGGCGCCGCACAGCACGGCCAGCGTCTGGGCGAGGCGGGCCTGTTGGGCGGCGGCGTGATCGGCCTTGAGCAGGCCCTCCAGCAGGGCGGGGTCGTCGTGGGTGCGTTCCATCTCGTCGAGCAGCGCCTGCTGGTCGTGGGCCATCACGAGGATCCGGCGGGCGACGCTGAGGAAGGCCCGCTGGGCGGCGGCGGTGAGCTCCTGCTCGTGCTGGACGGCGGCGAGCTCGGCGCCGCGGCGGGCGAGTTCGGCGTCCAGTTCGCCCTGGAGGACGGCGAGTTCGCGCTGCAGCAGGTCGGCGCGGCGGCGCTGGGTGACGGACACGGCGTGGTAGTGCGCGGCGGCCACCAGGGCGAGGACGGCGAGCACGCCGGTTGCCGTTGCGCACCATTGAGTCATCGTCACGTCGCGAATTGTAAGGCGATGATCGTACGAAGGTGTGACCGGATCTCGCCATGTGACCGGATCTCGTCAATATCCGGCAACGGGGCGCCGGTTCTGCCTCGTTCGACCGCGATCCGGAGCCACCGGTCCCGCCCGGCCCGGGCCTTGGCGGTGCGCCGGCGGCCCGGCGATCGGCCGAACAGCACCTCCTGATGTGGAGGAATCGTGCGCGGGGTGTCGGGAAAGCGATGCTGTCCGGTGCAGGCGGCGCGCGCCCGGGACACCGGCCCGTCCGGCCGTCCCGTCCGGTCGGGCCGCCCGCCCGGTCAGGCGCCCTCGACCCGGAACGGGTCGTGCTCGGCGAGCAGCTTCTCCAGCCGGGCCTGGTCGACCCGGGCGACGGTGTCGTTGGACTCCTGGCGGTCGCGGATCACCTTGGCCAGGGTGAACGCGGAAGTCACGGTGTAGAGCAGGCCGATCCCGAGGAAGGCCCGGGTCCACCCGCCGACCGGCAGGTAGGCGATCCCGAGGGCGAGGGCCGTCCCGGAGACGGCGAAGGAGAGCACGGCCTGCACGGAGTACGCGGCCGTGGTGCGGGTCTGCATCGGTGCGTTCATGGCGCCAGCATGCGGCGGTCCGGCCGGGCGGCACATGAGTAGGAGTGCTCAATCGGGAAGCGGCAGTTGACGTGTTCGGCCCCATTCGTCCCGGGCGGACGGCTTGGAATCAGAGCTGCCTAGGATTAACGTTTGATAACGCAGCGCGGTCGTCAACGCCGTACCCAGACGGCACCGTGCGCGTCGCCTAATCCCGCCGGCCGGCCTCCGGGCAGGTCAGGGAGCCGGGGAACCACGTTCCTTGGGGTGAATCGGCGGGGCCCCGGCCCGGCCGTAGGAGACCTTCCTGCTCCGAACCCGTCAGCTAACCCGGTAGGCGCGAGGGAAGGAAAGGAGCGCGCCTCCGTGGCGTCGACGCACACCCCGGCCCAGCCGGCCGGCCCCGCAACCGGCACCCAGCTGCTCGACCACCCCGGCCCGGACGGCCCCGCCGGCCAGGACGGCCAGGACGGCCCGGAGGCCCTCGGCCCCGAGGCCGAGACCAACCGCCACCGGCTGCCCCGTCAGTCCCGCGGCGCCTCCCCGCTGCTCGGCGTCACCGCCGTCGCCGCCACCCTGGGCGCCACCGGCTTCGCCTCCGCCACCCCGGCCGCCGCCCCCGCCATCGAGGCCCCCGACGAGGCCCCCGTCGCGCTCTCCGCCGACCCGGGCCTCGCGCTCGCCGCCCGCATCCAGCAGCAGGCCGACAGCCAGCGCACCGCCGCCGAGGAGAGCGCCCGCCTGCAGGCCGCCAAGGAGGCCGAGGCCAAGGCCGCCGCCAAGGAGGCCGAGGCCAAGCGCGCCGCCGAGGAGGCCGAGCGCGCCAAGGCCGCCGCGCTCACCCTGCCGGTCGCCGACTACCGGCTCTCCGCCCACTACGGGCAGAGCGCCCGCTACTGGGCCCACCTGCACACCGGCCTGGACTTCGCCGCCGACACCGGCACCCCGGTGATGGCGGTCGGCCAGGGCACCGTCACCTCGGCCGGCTGGTCCGGCTCGTACGGCTACCGGATCGTCGAGACCCTGCCGGACGGCACCGAGATCTGGTACTGCCACCTCTCCTCGATCATCAAGGGCTCCGGCCAGGTCACCGCCGGCCAGCAGATCGGCAAGGTCGGCGCCACCGGCAACGTCACCGGCCCGCACCTGCACCTGGAGGTCCGTCCGGGCGGCGGCGCCCCGGTCGACCCGGAGCCCTGGCTCCAGCAGCGCGGCCTCAACCCCTGAGGCCCCTCGGGTTCCTGAGGTCCGCGGGCTCCTGAGGGCCTCGACGCTTCGACGGAAGGGCCCCGGCGGTGGAGACGAACTCCACCGCCGGGGCCCTTGCGCGTCCTCAGCCGGGCTTCCTCACTCCGCCGGCAGCTGCGCCAGGTACGCCTCGATCTCCTCCGGCCCCGGCTCCGGCGCCAGCTCCGGGAACTCCTCGACCAGCAGCCGGGGCAGCCCCGGCACCGTCCACTCGCCGGACAGGTCGAGCGCCGCCTCGGCCGCCGCCTCCTCGAACGTCCCGAAGTCCCCGGCCAGTTCGTCCGGCATCGGCCGCCCCAGCGCGTTCAGCTCGGCCAGGTTGCGGTAGCTGCGCCGCATCAGGCCGTGCTCCAGCAGCCGCCGCGCGCCATCGGTGGCCATGCCCACCGACAGCACCCGGGCCGGGCCCCAGCCGCGCTCGTCGAGCTCGTCCAGCCACCCGGCCGCCGTCAGCGCCTCGTACCCGGCCAGCCGCTTCTCCTCGGTCAGCGCGGCGTAGCCGGCCAGCCACGCGCGCACCGCCGCCGGGTCCGCGACGTCCACCCCGTGCGCGTGCATCAGCAGCGCGTGCAGCCGCGGCCAGGTCACCAGGTCGGCGCGGCGCAGCAGCCCGGCCGCGACCTCGCCCTGCCACTCGGCCTCGGCGTGCAGCCGCTCCTGGCGCTTGGCGTTGAGCCGCTTCGCCGCCCGCTGGTGGTCGACCAGCAGCCGGACGGCCTCGCCGTACGCGAGCGGATCCTCCTCCGGCGCGGGTTGGACGTAGAGGTGGAGGCGTTCGTACAGCAGCTGCTCCACCGCGTTCGAGGTCAGTTCGGGCCAGCCGTCGTGCATCCTGCCCTCGCCGAGCTCCAGCAGCGCCAGCACCGCGCGCAGCGGCGCCTCGGCCACCGGCGCGCGGTCCTGCTCGGCCGCCCAGGCGAGCAGGTCGGCGGCCCTGGTGCGCGGGGCGAGCCGCAGGTCTTCGTCGTTCATGCTCCGAACGGTAGCCGCCGGGCGCCGGTAGGGTCGGCAGCCATGGTCCCCGTTCGACTCACCGGCCCCCGGCTGGCCATCCGCGAGCACCACCACACCCCGGAGGAAGTGGCGGCGCTGCACGCCGTGTTCGGCGATCCGGAGGTCACCCGCCACCTGCCGTTCGGTCCGCGCGACCCGGACACCTGCGCCGACCAGCTGGAACTCTGCCTGGACGAGGCGATGGCCGAGCCGCGCCGGATCTACCGGCTCGCCGTCGCCCTGCGCACGGACACCGGCGGCGACACCGCCGCCGACACCGCTGTCGACGACCCGGTCCGCGCGACCCTGATCGGCCAGGGCTCGCTCACGCTCGGCCCGCGCCGCAGCGCCCACCTCGGGTACGCGCTGCGCCGCGACGCGTGGGGCCGCGGCTACGCCGGCGAGCTGGCCGGGCTGCTCTGCGGCCTCGCCTTCGGCCCGCTCGGCGTGCACCGGCTGGTCGCCCTGACCGACGTGGACAACCGGGCCTCCGCCCGGGTGCTCACCCGGCTCGGCTTCCGGCTGGAGGGGCGGGTGCGGCACGACGTGCACAAGGACGGCGTCTGGTCGGACTCGCACCAGTACGCGCTGCTCGCCGACGAGTGGCCCGGGGCGCGGTCCGGGGGTTAACCCCACCCCCGGTCCGGCGGGCCTCCCGATGGTCCCCCGGTCCCCCGAGCGGCCAGACTGTGGAACGTCAGACGAGCGCGAACGACCGCGAGAACGAGGGACCGGGGGCCGGGATGAGCAGCAGCACGCAGGACCGCGCGTGGAACGTCCTGGACGAGGACCACGACGCCGACGAAGGCCGCGGCCAGGACCTGGGTCCTGCCCGGGCCCGCCGCACCGAGGAACCGCCGCCCTTCTGGCGGGCGCCGTTCTCCGCGCACTACTACCGCGAGGTCGGCTACGCCCTCACCGGCCTGCCGGTGGCGATCGCGGGCTTCGCCGTCGCGATCACGATGTTCTGCGTCGGCGCGGGCACCCTCGTGACCTGCCTCGGCCTGCCCGTCTGGGGCGCCCTGACCGTCGTCGCCCGCGGCTTCGGCCGGCTGGAGCGGGCCCGGGTGCGCGGCCTGCTCGCCCTGGACGTGCCGGCCCCGGCGCCGGTGCGGCAGACCCGACCGGGCTTCTGGGGCGGGGTCACCGCGCGGCTCGCGGACGCGGCGGGCTGGAAGGCCGTGCTGCACCAGGTGGTGATGTTCCCGTGGGCGGTGTTCCGCTTCTCGGTGACGCTGACGTTCCTGCTGCTCGGCTGGGCGATGACGCTGTACCCGGTCTACCACTGGGTCTTCCCGACCTTCGTCGACTGGCCCGGCTACCGGATCGTCGACTTCCACGACGGCGCCGAGCACTACGCCTACTACATCGAGTCGCCGGCGCAGATCGCGGGCGTCTCCGCGATCGGGCTGGTGATCGTCTTCCTCACCGCGCAGCTGGTCCGCGGCCTGACCAACGTCGACCGGGCCGCCGCCCAGGGCCTGCTCGGCCGCTGAACCACGGCACCCCGGCCCGCCCCGCCCCGGCCCGCCCCGCCCCGCACCAGGATGCGGGCCGGGGCGGCCCGTGTTCCGATGGCCGGGTGGCCGACCCCGCCGACCCCGCCGACCCCGCCGACGCCGCCGACCCCGCCGACGCCCCGCCGGACCCGGACGTCCTGGTCACCTCCCGGCCGCTGGACGAGTACTGCGGCCTGTTCGACCTCACCCGGGCCCGCCTCGCCGCCCTGCCCGGCCCGCTGCTGGACTGCCCCGCCGGCGCGGCCGGCCTGGCCGCCGAGGCGCGCGAGCTGGGCTGCCGGGTGATCGCCGTCGATCCGGCGTACGCGCTTCCGCCGCCGGTGGTCGCGGCGCACGCGCTGGCCGCCCGGGCGTCGATGGCCGCCGCGATGGCCGCCCGCCCGCAGCTCTACCCGCGCCCCGGCCGCCGGCGCTCCGAGCGCTACCTGCGCAGCTGGGACCGCGCCCGCCGGCTGTTCGCCGCCGACTCGGCGCTCCACCCGGAGCAGTACGTGGCCGGTGCCCTGCCCCGGCTGCCGTTCGCGGACGGCGCCTTCGCACTCACCCTGAGCGGCTACCTGCTCTTCGCCTACCCCGAACTGTTCGGCCCCGAGCGCCAGTTGGCCGCACTGGCCGAGCTGGTCCGGGTCACCTCCCCGGCCGGCGAGGTGCGCGTCCAGCCGCTGCACGACGGGTACGGCCGGCGCTGCGGCCACCTCGACGCGCTGCGGTACGCACTCGGCGAGCGCCGGATCGCCAGCGAGATCCGCCGCTTCCCCCGCCCGGAGGACGGCCTCACCCGCCGCCTCCTGGTGCTGCGCGCCGCCGACCACCGCCGCCGCGCCGCGGCCCGGCCCGGTCGTTAGGCGTTCGCGGCCGGCCCGGCCGGTGCCGGGGCGTCGGGCGGCCCCGGCTGGGCCGGGACGGGCGCCACCGCGGCCTGCAGCCGGGAGAGGATCTTCTCGGCCAGCCAGCTGCGGTCCGACCCGTACGGAATGCCCGCCGGGTCCATCAGCCGTCCGGCCACCGCGTCCCGCAGCCGCCGGGCCTCGTCGGCGGGCAGCCGGGAGAGCAGCCCACGGGCGGCCAGCAGCGCGTGGTACTGCTCGAAGTCCGAGCGCGGGTGCTCGATCGCGTCCAGCAGGCTGGTGAGGTCCGCCAGGGCCGGATCGCCCTGCATCAGCGCCAGCGCCTGGATCCGCCGGCCCTCGGAGCCGTCCGCGAACAGGTCCCGCACCTGGTCGGCGGTCAGCGCCGAACGCTTCGCCGTCGCCCGCACCTCGGCCACCACACCGTCCGGCCCGGCCGGCGAACCGGCCGAGGGCGGCAGCTGGCCGGTCAGCGCGGCGGGCCGCTCCGCACTGCCGCCCAGTACGCCGAGCTGCTGCATCGCCCGGACCCGCAGGTCGTCGGCGCCGACCTTGTCGCCGTGCCGGTCGCGGTCCTGGCCGGCCAGGAAGAGGTCGAGTGCCTGGTCGTCGGCACTGGTCAGCACCCGCGGCAGCGCCAGCCTGGTCACCAGCCAGCCGGCCAGGAATCCGAGCACCAGGAAGTACAGCACCAGGGCGGCCCCGAACGGCACCGCCGCGTCGTCCCCGCCGAGCACGGGCGCCAGCGCTGTGCCGAGCTGGTGCAGCCGCTCGCCCAGCGAGCCGAGCTGGGTCAGCCCGACACCGAGCAGCACCTTGGTCAGCCAGTCCGACACCTGCTCCAGATTGGTGTTCGGCGCGTACGAGCCCTGCGGCTCGCCGCCCCCGCCGGAGCCGCCGCGCACCCGGGGCACCCCGAACAGGAAGCCCAGCGCGCCGCCGAGCACCGCCGAGGCCCCGGCCACCACCAGCCCGCCGCCGAGCGCCTGCCAGGCCCGCTCCCGGCCGAGCGCGAACAGCACCAGCCCGAGCAGGCCCGTCCCGGCCGGCACCCCGGCCGCCGCCCACTTCGCCGTCCGCAGGGCCGTCGCCCCGCCCTGCCGTCGCGCCTTCGCCACCGCACACCCCCTGTGTCCGCGCCGACTCTAGGGCCTGCCCTCGCCGTGGTCCCCCCTCGGGATGCCCGGACGGCCGCCGCACAAACAGCGGGGCGGCGCGGACGGCCCCGGAAAGCGCTGCCCCGGAAAGCAGACAGCCCCGGGAAAGCGGGCCGCCCCGGAAAAGCAGACAGCCCGCGGGCTGCTCCTCGCGCCGGCCCGTGCACTGGCCGGGCGCCGAGGCACCGGGGATGTACCGGTGAGCCCGCGGGCCGGGTGACTGCTATGGATTTCGCCTGCCGGAGGCCATGGGCCTCACCCTGCGCAGGCAGGGGCGGCTCTAGCGAGCAGCCACCTCACGCATCCTGATGGAACTCAACTCAGGATCACCTCCTTTCAGTGTGCCGCCACGATAGGCAGCCCCCGCGGGAGTGGGCAACGGATTTATTCGCGCCCGGTGTCCGGAGCGGATCGGGCCCTCGTGATCGGGCCCTCGCGATCAGGCCTTCTTGATCTGGTCCTTGAACTTGGTGAAGTCGATCGTCTGGTCGGCCGGCGGGGCCTGGACGGTGAGCGGCTTGTCGTAGTCCGAGAAGTCGATCTTGGTCTGGCCGTCCTTGGCCGGCTCCGTCAGGATCTCCATCGGGTAGGGCTTGCCCTGGGTGGCGACGAAGATGGTGCCCTTCTCGCCCTTCGAGTTGGTGACCTTGAGGCTGAAGGTCGGCACGCCGTTGGTGGTGCCGGCGGTGCCCTTCTCGGGCGCGGCACCGGCCTTGTCGCCGCCCTCGACGATCTGCTTGCTGAACTCGGCGAGGTTGCAGAGCGAGACCATGCCGGCCATCTGCGGGTCGTTGTCGAAGCCGGTCAGGTAGCGGCCCTTGAAGAGCTCGGCGGCCTGGGCGCCGTTCGGGCCGCCCATGGTGGTCCAGAACTGCGCGTCCGGCTTCATGTAGGAGGTCTTGCCGTCGCGGATGATCTCGACCTTGCCGGCGCCCGGCATCGTCATGCTGCCGGTGCACTGGCCCTTGTTGTCCATGGCCAGGCTGATCTCCATCTTGCCGTCCGCGTCGACCATGGCGCCGGCGAACTTGACGGAGGTGGCGGAGGCCAGGGCGTCCTTGGCCTGCTTCTTGATCTCGTCCGCGGTCAGCTTGTCGGTGTCCAGCTTCTGCCCGGCGGGGGTCGCCGCAGCGGAGGTCGGCGCGGCGGCGGCGGACGTGGCCGCGGCGGAGGCGGCGGGGGCGGCGGCCTTGTCGCCGTCCTTGTTGTCGCCGCAGGCGGCCGTGCCCGCCCCCAGGACGAGGCAGACGGCGGCGGTGCTGACCAGGCGCTTCGACAGCATGAGAGTGGTTCCTTATCCAGGGCACGGTCTTGTCGTGCCCCCAACTGGACGAGTTTTTTCCTCAGCAGTATGCGGGAGGCCCCGGACAGCGGATCTTGGTTTCGGCCCCTGTTACAGCTTCGTGGCAGGAACGTGCTCTGCCCGCGCCCGGAAACGCGAAAGACCCGGAGGACGAGTCCTCCGGGTCTTTCGGCTACTGAGTAGCGGGGACAGGATTTGAACCTGCGACCTCTGGGTTATGAGCCCAGCGAGCTACCGAGCTGCTCCACCCCGCGTCGGTGAACACAACGATACGGGGAAGTCGCCGAAATGGGAAATCGGTTCCTCAGGACGCCCCGCGGGGCACTCCGCGGGCCGCCTCCGCCCGGGATCCCGCGGGCCGCCGCCCGCGCCGCCCGGCGGGCCGGGCCGCCCGCGATCTCGTCCAGGCCGCGAAGCCGACCAGTGCCCCGAAGCACGGCACCATCAGCGCCGCGTACACCACCAGGAAGCCGTCCGTCCCCAGGTCGGCGGCCGCGTTCCAGGCGCCGTGCAGCGCCGTCGCCAGCAGCAGCCCGACCGGCACGGCGAGCCGGGCCAGCCAGCGCCGCCCGGTGGTCAGGGCGACGGCCAGGCCGATCCCGGTGAGCGCGGTGAACAGCGGGTGGGCGAAGGGCGAGAGCAGGGCGCGCAGCACGAAGGTCTGCACGGTGCCGTCGAAGTCCCGGATGCTGGGCCGGGTGCCGAGGCCGATGCTGTCCAGCCGCTGCCGCTGGTCGTTGGTGAAGGCCCGGCCCAGGTAGAGGGCGTTCTCGGTGTAGGCGAAGCCGCAGGCCGTCATCCCGCCGAGCACCACCCCGGCGGCCAGGGTGCGCGGTCGGGAGCGGCGGTGCGCCCCGTCGCCGGACACCGGGGCGGGGCGCAGGTACGGCAGCGGCCGCAGGTACGGGCGCGGCCGCGGCCGCGCCCGGGTGTGCGGGTCGGCCGCGCGGGGGCGGCGCGGGGCGGCCGGCCGGTGCAGCAGGGGGGCGCAGGGGCGGCCGGTGCGGCGGCCGTGGCAGCGCAGCCGCTGGCCGAGCGGGAGCAGCAGCACGAACAGCGCGGTGGCCTTGGCGACCTCCTCGATCATCGGGGTGGCCATCCCGGCGCCCAGCAGTTCGCCGAGCGGGCCCTGGTGGTTGGTCAGGTGACTGGCGGTCCAGTTGTTGGCGAGGATGGCGACGGTGGTGGCCGCGAAGGCGCCCCAGCCGAGGCAGAACACGGTGTGCCGCAGCGGTACCCGGGCGGTCAGGTTGAGCCAGGCCAGGCCGCCGAGCACGAACGGCACCGGCACCATCGCCAGGGCGAGGCCCACGACCAGCCCGAGGGTGCCGGTCTGCCGCTGCACCAGGTGCAGGATCAGCACCCCGCAGCCGGCCAGCGTCAGCACGGTGGTCGCGGTGACCGAGGAGAGCGCCGGGGAGCGGCCCCGCCGGGGCGGCCGGCCGGCGGGCGGCGGTGCGGTGCCCGGTCGGGGCAGCAGCCGGTGGGCCCGGCGCCCCCGGGGCCCCGGGATGGTCCGGGTGCCTCCGGTGCGCGGGGCCGTGTGCGGTGCGTCAGCGGGGGCCGGGTCGGTGGTCCGGAGCCCGCCGCCGGACGGGCTGCCCATGCGGCTCAGGGTAGGCCACGGGGGCGGCCCGCCGGGAGGACTCGGGACGAATCGTCCGTCCGGGTCATGACCACTGGGCCGTCCGGGGCAACGACACCCGGTCGGTGCGCGGTCGTGCGTTCGAACGGCGGCCGGTGGTTCAGCGGGAGACCGGCCGCCCGTCCGTCCGGGTCAGCGGCGGCGGAACAGCAGGTCGTGCACCACGTGGCCCTTGGCGATGCCGGCCCGCTCGAACTTGGTGACCGGCCGCCAGTCCGGGCGCGGCGCGTAGCCGGGGACGCTGCCCTCCGGGTGGTCGGCCGGCTCCAGCCAGCCCGTCCCGTCGCCCTCGGGGTGCAGGTTCTCCAGCTCCGGCGAGGCCGACAGCACCTCCAGCATCTGCTCCGCGTAGTGCTCCCAGTCGGTGGCGCAGTGCACCAGGGCGCCGGGGGCGAGCCGGGGCAGCACCAGGTCGAGGAAGGCGGGCTGGATCAGCCGGCGCTTGTGGTGCTTGGGCTTGGGCCACGGGTCGGCGAAGTAGACCCGCAGGCCGGCCAGCGAGGCGTCCGGCAGCATGTCGCGCAGCAGGATCACGGCGTCGCCGGCGGCCAGCCGCACGTTCTGCGAACCGTCGCGCTCCAGCATTCCGAGCAGGTTGCCGTGGCCCGGGGTGTGCACGTCGGCGGCGAGGATGCCCGTCGACGGGTCGGCGGCGGCCATCGCGGCGGTGGTCTCGCCCATGCCGAAGCCGATCTCCAGGGTCACCGGCAGGCCGCCGAACAGCTCCGCCAGGTCCAGCGGGCTGCCGTCGATCGGGATGCCGTACGTCTCCCAGCTCCGGTCCAGGGCGCCCGCCTGGGCGTTGGTCATCCGGCCCCGGCGCGGCTGGAAGCTGCGGATGCGCCGCTCGCGGTGCTGGGCCTCGGTGGCCTTGTGCGGGTACATCGGCGCGGGGTAGGCGGCCGGTGCGGCCGACATCCGGGCGGACGGCGATTGCTGGGGGATCGGGGCGGTGGCAGTCACAATCACCCGAGTCTACGGGGCCGCCGGCGTTCCCCCGCAGGGCTTGTGACGCGGCTCATCCGGGGGTGTGCGGGGCCGCGGCGGCCGTGCCACCCTGCGCCCGCGCCGGGCTCACCCGCCCGCCTCCAGCGCGGCCAGGGCCCGGCGGGCCACCTCGCGGCCGATCGGCAGTGAGGCCGTCGCGGCGGGGGAGGGGGCGTTCAGCACGTGCACGGCCCGGCGCGGGGAGCGCGGGTCCTCCGGGTCGAAGCCGGCGAAGACGAAGTCGTCCAGCAGTGAGCCGTCCCGGGCCACCGCCTGGGCCCGCACGCCGGCGGCGGCCGGCACCAGGTCCGCCGCGGTGACGGCCGGCAGCAGGCGCTGCACGGCGGTGGTGAACGCCCGCTTGGACACCGAGCGGTGCAACTCGCCGACCTCGTACCGCCAGTGCCGCCAGAGGATCCGCCAGGTGCCCGGGAAGGCGAGCGTCTCGGCCACGTCGCGCGGGCGGACGACGCCCCAGCCGTACCCCTCGCGGGCCGCCGCCGGTACGGCGTTCGGGCCGACGTGGACGTCCCCGTGGATGCCCCGGGTGAGGTGCACGCCGAGGAAGGGGAAAGCCGGGTCGGGCACCGGGTAGACCAGGCCCTGCACCAACTTCCGGCGGTCCTCGGTCAGTTCGTAGTACTCGCCGCGGAACGGCAGGATCAGCACCCCGGTGTCGTCCCCGGTCATCCGGGCGATCCGGTCGCTGTGCAGTCCGGCGCAGTTCACCAGCACCCCGCAGCGCAGCTCGCCCGCGGCGGTGCCGATGGTCACCCCGTCCCGCCGCCGGGCCACCGACCGCACCTCGCCGCCCGGCCGCAGCTCGGCGCCCGCCTCCCGGGCCAGCCGGCCGTACGTCGTCGCGACGGTGGCGTAGTCGCAGATGCCGGTGGTGCCGACGTGCAGTCCGGCCAGGCCGGAGACGTTCGGCTCGTACCGGGCGATGCCCTCCCGGTCCAGCTCGGTGACCGGGATGCCGTTCGCCCGGCCGCGCTCGGCCAGGGCCGCCAGCCTGGGCAGTTCGGCGGCGTCCGTGGCCACGATCAGCTTGCCGGTCACCTCGTACGGCAGGCCCTGCGCCCGGCAGAACGCCACCAGCTCGGCGGCGCCCTCGACGGCGAACCGGGCCTTGTAGGAACCGGGGCGGTAGTAGATGCCGCTGTGGATCACCCCGCTGTTGCGCCCGGTCTGGTGCTCGGCGAAGCCGCTCTCCTTCTCCAGCACCGCCACCCGCAGGCCTGGTCGTGCCGCCGTCAACGCGTACGCGGTGGCCAGTCCGACGATCCCGCCGCCGACCACCGCGACATCGAACTCGTCCGCCATCGCCGCGCTCCTCGCATCCGACCGCATGTGCGGCCGATGCTGCCACGGCCCCCGACGCCGGTCCAGAGCGCCTCGGCACGGCCGCCGCACCGCGCGTCGGTCGGCCCGTGAAGGCTCCGCCGAGCGGCCGGCAAGGCCGTGTCACCCCGTCGCAGGTGGCGGCGCCAGCCCCCTTGGTAGGGCCGCCGAGCCGGCCGGTCTCCCGGCCGGTCGTGGCACCGTCGCGCGCCGGGGCCGGGAGCGTGCGCCGGTGGCAGCCGGGTCGACCCGAACCGGCCGCGCGCGCGGGGCTCCCGCCCGTGCGCCACCGAGGGGCGTGCGTCCAGGCGGCAACGGCGGCGGCGCGGTGGCCCCCCCGGACCCTGCGCCGCCGCCACAACCCCCCTCTGCCGCAAGGGCAGTGCCACGACGGGTCCCCCCGGACCCCGCCTCCTGCGGCAGGCCCCCGACCTGCCGTGGTGCGGCCGCGCCAGCCCCCCGGGGCCCGGCGCGGCCGTCACCCCCCTCGCTCCGGCTAGGCCTCCCAGGGCCAGCCGGCGTTCGCCCCGGCTTCCAGCAGCGGGATCAGCCGGAACGCCGCGTCGGTCAGGCCGCCGAAGGTGTGCCGGTTGGCGCCGCCGCTGGGGCCGTGACCGGCGGCGTAGCCGGCCAGGTTCCAGGTGTAGACGGGCACGTGGGCCGGGACGGCGGCCAGTGGGTCGGAGCCGTAGGAGCCCGGGCCGGTCTGTTCGTCGGTGACGATGACGACCCGGTCGTGCCCCCGGTAGTGGCCGCGGACGGCGGCGGCGGTGTAGGTGCCGCCGAGGCTGGAGAAGCGTTCCAGCACCCGCAGCACCGCCTCCCCGCGGCCGACCTCGATCACCCGGCTGTCGTTGCCGAACTCGACCAGGTCCGCCTCCGCCGCCCGGATCTTCAGCGCGGTGCCGAAGATCGCCGCCGAGTCGGCCCGGTTGAGCTGGGTCTGCGCGCTGGGCCGGTCGAACATCGAGCCGGAGCGGTCGACCAGGATCAGTGTCCGGCCGGGCAGTTCGGGCACGTTGGCGAGCGAGTGGGCGAGCGCCGTCTCCAGCGCGTGCCCCCACCGGAGCGAGGGCGCGTGCCGGTGCGCCGCCAGGTAGCGGAACGGGAACTGGCGCGAGCGCCGCACCTCGTCCGGGTCGGAGATCCGCCGGGCGACCGCGGCCGCGACGGTGTCCGACACCCCGGCCTGGTCGAAGTTGCGCAGGTTCCGCACCAGTGCCATCGGGCCCATGGACGGGATGACGGCCTCCCAGACCGCCGCGTCCAGCGGCCCCTGCAGCCAGCCGGCCAGCGCCTCCCAGGTCAGCCCGGCGGCCGACAGCCGCTCGGCGCCGTCCGGCGCGGTCACGGCCGCCCGGCGCTGCTCGACCGGCAGGGCGAGCAGGTCGCGGTTGGCGGTCAGCACCCGGTCGGACGGCGGCGGGGCGGCCTCCTCCGGCCGGTGCCGGCGGTCCAGGGCGTAGCGGAACAGCGGGCCCTGCCAGGGCTTGGCCGGGTCCGGGGTGGGGTGGGTCAACTCCAGGACGTCACCGAAGCGGTAGCCCTTTCCGGCGGTGTCGTACTTGAGCAGCGCGCGGGCGTCGTAGAGCCGGGTCACCGCGTCGGCGATGCCGCGCTTGAGCGGCTTGGGCAGGGCCCGGCCGTAGCGGGACGTCCAGTAGGCGAGCAGTTCGCCGGGCTCGTCGGGGCGCCGCAGCACCGCGTCGACGGCCTGCCGGGAGTGGCCGTGGGCGCCCGCGTCGAGCCGGGCGCGGGTGAACTCGGCGGCGCCGACGAGCGCGGCGGTGCGCATGTTCGCGCCGCCGCGCAGCCAGCGCAGCAGGGCGAGGGTCCACTCCGGATCGCTGACGGCGAGTTCGCGGACCAGCGCGGTGTAGCGGTCGTCGCGGTCGCCGCCGTGCTCGTAGTAGGTGTCCTGGCCGACCATGTTGGCGACGGCGAGCAGGAAGAGCTCGGACTTCTCGTCCCGGAGGAAGCCGGTGCCGCCGTTGTGGTTGGTGGCGCGCCGGCCGGTGGTGGCCACCGGTGAGAGCGGGTTCGCCTTGGTCTTGCGGATGTTGAACCTGGACATGCTGCAGCCCCCCTCGGCCTGCGGGTTTCGTCGGGAGGGAGGCATGCAGCGGCTGAGGGTGCCCGAGATCGGGCCGGCCGTCGTCGAACGGCCGGCGTCGGTGGAGGTGTTTGCCTTGTGCTCTACCGGTTGAGCTAGCGGCCGCGCTCGCGCGCGGGCACGCCCGGGACTCGAACCCGGAACCGCAAGATCCGAAGTAACCCCCGCCTGCGCACCGGGCACTCCGAAGCGCTGTGCCTCCCGAGATCCATGGTGGCGGCGGTGTCGCGGACTTGAACCGCAGCGCCGTTCGGGCGCCTTACCAAGAAGTAACCGCTGCCTTCGCACCGGGAGGTGCGGACATCTTGTTCAGATGTCTCTATTCACGTGTAGGCGTCCAGAGTTCGAGGTCGGCTGAGGTGACGAAGCTGCTCTACCGGACTGAGCTACACCGGCCCGAAGCCGATGACGGGATTCGAACCCGCGACCCGCCCATGAGGAGTGGAAGTAACCTCTGCCTGCGCACCTGGACGAGAGAGACCTTAGCCAGGCCCCACTCGCGGGCGCATCCGATTTACCGCCGCTCCCGCGCCCCTCGCGCGGGAGCGTGCACGCCCCTCACGCCGGCGCGACGATCACCGCCCGCGCGCGTTCCGTCAACTCCCGCACCCGGCGTTCGCCCTGGAAGGGCTCCAGCCGCCGCAGCATCTCCACCACGTACTCGCGGCTGCGCTGCGAGGAGATCCGCCCGGCGACCTCGACGGCCCGTTCGCCCGCGGCGACGGCGGCGTCCAGGTCGCCGGCCTCGGCCTCGGCCATCGCCGAGACCACCAGCCGCAGGCCGTGCGAGCGGACGTAGCCCTCGGTGGGCTTGGCCAGCGCCTCGCGGGTGAACTGCCGGACCTTGGAGGGCACTCCGAGGTCGCGGAAGCACTCGGCGGCGTCGGCGGCGAGCCGGTCGTAGGCGTAGAAGTCGATCCAGGCCGGGTCGGGGTCCCCGGCGCGCGCCCGTTCGAGTGCGCTCTCCGCCGCGCCGAGCGCCGTCGCGCACACCGCCGCATTGCGCGCCTTGGCCTGGGCCCGTGCCTCCACCAGGTGGAAGAAGCTCATGGTCCGGGCGGTGGCCAGGCCCCGGTTGCGCTCCAGGGCGGCCTGCGCGAGGTCGACGGCCTCCTCGGCGAAGCCCCGGTAGCCGGCCTGCAGGCTCATCGAGGCCAGCACGTAGCCGCCGAGCGGGACGTCGGCGGCGGCCCGGGCGAGCCGCAGGGCCTGGATGTAGTAGCGCTGGGCGGCCTCGTGCTGGCCGGTGTCGAAGGCCATCCAGCCGGCCAGCCTGGTCAGTTCGGCGGTCGCGCCGAACAGCGCCCGGCCGACCGTGTCGCTGTACGAGGCGAGCAGCAGCGGCGCCGCCTCGACCCGCAGGCACTCCGGCACCATCGACGAACGCCAGTCCCCGCCGCCGTACTTGGAGTCCCAGCGGCGGGCCTCCTGGGCGGCCTCGCGGAGCTTGGCGGCGTCCGAGTGGCCGACCCGGTAGGAGGCGGCCTCGCTGACCGCGCGCGGCACCTCGCGGGCCACCGAGCCGTCCGCGGGCGTGATCAGCCAGCGGGAGACGGGCGTCGCGTAGGCGGCGACCGAGAAGGTGCCGGCCAGGCTGTCGCTCCAGCGTCCGCCGCCGGGGCCGCGGCGCAGGTCGAGGTCGACCCGCCACAGGTCGGTGGCGGAGCGGACGGCGTCGGCGACCTCGCGCGGGAAGGCCAGGCCGAGTTCGGGCGCCGGGTCGGTGTCGCCGAGGCCGATCTCCTCCAGCGGCACCGGGCGGCCGAGCTTGCCGCCGATGGCGGTGGCGATCAGGTGCGGGACGGGCCCCTGCGGGACCATGCCCTTGCTGACCCAGCGGGCCACCGAGGTCTTGTCGTAGCGCAGGGTCAACCCGCGCTGGGCGCCCAGGTCGTTGACCCGGCGGGCCAGTCCGGCGTTGCTGATCTGGGCGAGGGACAGGAGCGTGCCGAGCCGTTCGTTCGGTCCTCGTGGGCTGACGGTCATGGTGGCGGCGGCACCTCCTGCGGCCTTGTGCGCGGGGCCCGGGCGGCACCGGGCCGTAGCTGCTGTACCTAGCGTAGTCGGACGCGTTCCGAGGGTTAAGAGGTCGCATTCCGGATGGCGGGATCGCGTGCCCGGGTCACCGTGCGGGGGCGGCGCGGGAGTTGGTCCGGACCGCTTGTTTCCGGCCGAAAGTGCCACGCGCCGGAGCGCCGTGCTCCGGTCCCGTGTCGATGTGCGCCCGGCCGTGCCCCCTGGCCCGACCGGCTGGTCGGCAGTTCGCTGGTGGTCGTGGGTCGGCCCGCCGTCGAGGACCCGGCGGGCCGGGGGACGCCGCCGTCTCAATCCCCGCGGGCGGCGGCGAGGTCCGGGAGGGCATGCGGATGCCCTCCCGGGCTGGGCGATGCCTTTCGGCCATCTCGCGATGCCCATGCCAAGGCGGCCCCTTGGCGGTCCGGGCCCGGGAGGGGAAGGCCCGGCCCGCCCTTCCCCCACGGCCCTTCCGAGGACTCCCTCCGGCCCTCCCGCGGCCTTCGTCCGTCCCTCCCACAGCCCTCCCGCGGCCTCGCCGGGGAGCCCGGCGCGGAACCGGAACCGGTAACACCGGCCACAGCGGTGCCCGGCGGTGGCACGATGTCCCCAGACTGACGGCGCGCCGGAGCGCCGGCGGGCACACCCGGACACGCGTGCGCCCGGCCACGGCACCCCGACCCGGCCGCCCCGCGCCCGGACGCGCCGCACGGATGCTGGTCCTCGTCCGGTGGAGGCGCGATGCGGTGGCTGACGGGCTGGAGCACGGGCACGTCCCGGGCGGGCGCACCGGCGCGCGAAGTCCTCGCCGCGGTCGCGCCGATCGCCGCGCGCCCCCTGTGGGGCGGGCCCAACCCGCTCTGGGCGGTGGGCGACTGGCGCCCCGAGGAGATCCGCCTGGTCACCCTCCGGCCCGGCGCCCCCGCCACCGTCACCACCGGCCCCATCGCCCCCGACCAGGTCGAGGACACCCCCGCCACCTCCCGGCTCGCCGTCCTCGGCCACTGCGGCGCCACCGACGCCGAGCTCGCCGCGGGCCTCGCCGCCGCCCGCGGCGGCGCCGTCCGCCACCTCACCGCCTGGCCCGGCAGCCACACCGTCGTGCTGCGCACCGGCACCCGCTCCACCCTGCTGCTCACCGACCTGGCCGGCGCCCAGCCGGTCTTCCACACCCCCTGGGCCGGCGGCACCGCCTACGCCACCGCCGCCCTCCCGCTCGCCGACCTGGTCGGCGCCCGGCTGGACACCGGCCACCTCGCCGCCCGGCTGGCCTGCCCGGAGTCGCCGGAGGCGCTCGGCACCGGCACCCCGTACCTGGGCGTCCAGCGGGTGCCGCCCGGCCACGTGCTCGCCGTCCGCGACGGCCGCCCGTACCTGGACGCCTACGACGAGTCGGCCGGCGCCGGCCAGGCGCGCGGCGAGGCCCCGGCGATCCGCGAACTCACCCGCGCCCTGCTGGAGTCGGTCCGTTCCCGGGTCCGCACCACGGTGCCCGCGCCGGGTCCGGACGGCCGCGCCCGGCTCGGCGTCGACCTCTCGTACGGCACCGCCTCCGCGACCGTCGCCCTGCTCGCCGCCGCCGTCCCGCTGCCGCCGACCGCACCGGCGGCGGCGGCGACGGCGGCCGTGCCCGGTGCCCGGGCGGGCGGCCGGGGCGGCGCCCGCAACGGCGCGGTGAAGGGCTCCTGGGCCCGCACCGCCGCCCGGGAGCCGTCCGCCCCCGAGCAGTTGGCCGCCGTCACGCTCGGCGAGAGCGCGGCCCCGGCCGTCCCGGCGCCCGCCCCCGACACCCCGCGGCTGCGGCACACCGTCCTCGACCCCGCCCCCGACACCCTCCCGTACGCCGGGCTGGGCGCGGACCCGCAGACCGGCCGGCTCACCGACGAGCCCGGCCCGGAACTCGTCGCCGCCGCCCGCGCCGAGGCCCGCTTCGACGCCGGCGGCACCGACCACCTCACCGGCTACGGCGCCCGCCAGGTCCTGGACGGCCACCCGGCCCGGCTCGCCGACCTGCTCCGGGCCGGCCGCCCGCGCGAACTCCTGCCCCCGGTCGCCGCACTGGCCGGCGCCGACCGGGCCGCCGTGGGCGTGCTGGCCGGCGCGCTGCGCACCCCGCTCACCGTGGTCCGGGCCGCCCACCGGCTCTCCCGGGTCCGCTACGCCGAGGCGCTGGACGAGGCCGCCGCCCGGCTGACCGCCCGGCACGTCCCGGACGGCGCCGGCACGGCGGGCCACCGCTCGGCCGCCGACCTCGCCTGGTGCGTCCCCGGCCCGGCCGCCCGCTGGCTCTCCGACGAGGCGCTCTCCGCGGTCGCGCTACGGCTTCGGACGGCGGCGCGCAGACCGGCGCCCGAGGAACATCCCGGCGCGCACCGGGCCCGGCACGCCCTCTACCGGCAGGCGCGCTCCTTCCGCACGCTCGTGCACGCCGCCGAACAGCCCGGCCAGCGCCTGCACGCGCCCTTCCTCGACAACCAGGTGGTCCGCGCCGCCCGGCTGCTCCCGGACGACGTCCGCCTCCAGCCCGGCGCCCGGCACGCCCTGCTGCGCGCCGTCCTCACCGGCGCCGGCCGCACCGACCTGCCCCCCGACTGGGGCCGCCGCCCCCGCCCCGACCGCGCCGCCCCCGCCCGGGCCGGCCTGCGCCTCGCCGCGGACGGCCTCGCCGAGCTCTTCGACGCCCCCCTGCTCGCCGAGGCGGGCCTGATCGACCTGCCCGCCGTCCGGGCCCGGCTCGCCCACGGCGCGGACCCCGACACCCCGCTCTCCCCGGCGGACCTGGCCGGCCTCGCCGACCTGGTCTCCACCGAGCTCTGGCTGCGCCGGCTGCGCGCCCGCCGGCACGGCGCCTGCTGGACCGGCCTCCCGCAACCCCGGCAGCACGCCCTCACCCCGTGAGGCGGGCCGGGATCAGCGCGGATCCGGCGGCGCCGGGACCACCAGCACCGGGCAGGCCGCGTGGTGCACGGCCGCCGAGGACACCGACCCCAGCAGGAGCCGGGCGAAGCCCCCGTTGCCGCGGGTGCCGAGCACCAGCGTGTGCTGCCGGGTCGACGCCTCCAGCAGCACCTCGATCACGTTGCCCAGCACCACGTGCAGCGACATCTCCCCGGCGTACGGGCGGGGCCGCTGCTCCTGCACGGCGGTGACGGCACGGCGCAGCCCGTCCGCCATGCTCTCGACCAGCGTCTCCACGCTCTCCTGCACCAGCTCCGCCATCCCCGGCGGGTAGCCGGCCGGGGCCGGGTTCACCACGGCGAGCACGTACAGCGGCAGGGCGAACAGCTCCGCCTCGGTCATCGCCCGGTCCAGCGCCCACAGCGAGCCGTCCGAGCCGTCGCAGGCCGCCAGCACGCCCGGCGGCCGCGCGACCGGCGGACGCCCCAGCACCGACAGCACGACGGGCACGTCCCGCCCGGGGCTCACACCGGCCACCGCACAGCCTCCTCACCTCGGGAACCGCCGACACCGCCGACACCGCCGACATCGCTGACACCGCTGGACTACCGACGCCGCCGACACCGCCGGCACCCGTGATCCGCGGCCCCGCCATCATGGCCCGCCCCGCCGGACCGGCCCCCGCAGCCGCGCCGCACGCGCCCGGCGGCGCGCGGTGCCGGGAATGTCCCGAGATGGTTCATCGTTCACCTACCTTGACACCCGTTTCCGCCCAACCCCTGGAGCCACCCCGCATGAAGGTCGAGATCTGGAGCGACATCGCCTGCCCCTGGTGCTACATCGGCAAGCGCCGCTTCGAGCAGGCCCTGGCGGGCTTCCCGGGCAAGGAGGGCGTCGAGGTCGTCTACCGCCCGTACCAGCTGGTCCCGGACGCGCCGGAGACGGCGAGCCCGCACCGCGCCTGGCTGGCCGAGCGCTACGGCCCGCAGTCCGTGGCGATGGACGCCCGGGTGGCCGAGCTGGGCCTGGCCGAGGGCATCACGTACGACTTCGACGCCGCGCTGCACGCCAACACCCTGCTGGGCCACCGCCTGCTGCACCTCGCCGAGACGGAGTACGGCGCGCAGGTGCAGGGCCGGCTGAAGGAAGCCCTGCTGAAGGCGCACTTCACCGACGGCGTCGACGTCGGCGACCGCGCCGCGCTGGCCGAGGTCGCCGCGTCCGCCGGCGTGGACCGCGAGCGGGCGGCCGCCTATCTGGCGGGCGACGAGGGCGCCGCCGAGGTCGACGCCCAGCTGGCCGAGGCCCGCGAGCTGGGCATCACCGCCGTGCCGACCTTCGTGTTCGAGGGCAAGTGGGCCGTGCAGGGCGCCCAGGACGCCGAGACCTTCCGCAAGGTGCTGGAGCAGGTCGCCGAGGAGATCGGCGAGCGCCGCCCGGCCCCGCAGCCGGTCGCCCCGGCCGGCGAGGCCTGCGCGGACGGCGCCTGCGCGATCTGACGCCGCACCCGCCGTCCACCGGGGCCCGGTTCAGGAACACCTGAACCGGGCCTCGGCCCAGTCCGCGATGTTCAGCGCCGACCAGATCCCGTGCACCGGCGTGACCACCAGCCGGATCGAGGTCTGCCCGGCCAGCGGCACGTGCACCGGCACCGCGTCGTCGCCCCCGCCCAGTGCGGGGGAGCGCCACAGGGTGCTCCCGTCGCCGCCCTGGACGGTGAAGACCACACCGCCCGGCGAGAGGGTGGCGTCGTCCACCCCGGCCACGGCGTCGAAGGACGTGCAGCCGCGGTTGAGGTCGATCAGGGTGGTCGCCGGCGCGTGCACGGTGACCGCGTGCGGGTGGTACTCGCCGCCGATCCAGGCGCCGTCGCGCTGCCGGAACTTGTCGCTGCCCTTCTGCCGGATGCTCGGCCCGGCGGGCGGCACCCGGTTGTTGCCGGGCTTGACCACCGGCAGCGCGTCGGCCCAGAAGTCGCTGGGCGCGGGCGGCGACGGCGGTTCGACGGTCGGCGTCGGGACCGGCGGGATCGTCGGGATCGTCGGGATCGTCGGCACCGGGATGTCCGGGACGTCCGGCACCGGCACCGGCGGGATCGTCGGCTCGGGCACCGGCGTCGGTGCGTCGACCGGCGCGGGCGCGGGCGCGGGCGCCGGGTCGTTCCGGACGGGCGGCGCGGTCCGCGGCGCCTTCGTGGGCGTCGGGGCGTGTGTCGGCGCCGGGGCCGGCGGCTCGCTCGGCGCCGGCTCCTCCGGGGCCGGGGCGGCGCTGCTGGGCGCCAGGGCCGGGGCCGGCGGCGCGGGGGGCGCCGGGCTGGGGACGGCCGGCGCACTGGTGGCCGGGGGAGCGGCCACCGGGGGCGCGGGCTCGGGCGAGCCGGTGAGCGCGTACGCGGCGACGGCGGCCGCGGCCACCGCGACCGCGGCGGCGATGCCCGCCTTGGCGGCGGCGCCCAGGCCCTCGCCGGCCGCCGCCCCGGCGGCCCCGCCGCTTCCGGAGGCCGCACCGGCCCCGGCGGCACCGCCACCGGCCGCCGCGGCACCGCTCGTACTGGCACCGGCACCGGCGACGGCCGTCGCGCCGCCGAACGCCGCGACCCCGCCCACGGCGGCCGCGGCCACGCCGGCCCCGCCGACGCCGACCCAGACCAGCACGCCGCCGGGCAGCAGCGCGCGCAGTCCGGTGTTGATCTCGGTCAGTTCGAGGCAGGCCGCGGTGCAGCGGTCGCACTCCTTGAGGTGCCGGCCGACCTCCGCCGAGGCCCGCTTGCGCAGCGAGCCGCGCGCGTACGCCCCGAGCCGGTTGGCGTACGCCTCGCAGGAGCTGGCCTGGCTGCCGGAGACGTGAGCCTGCAGGAAGGCGGCGGCGAGCCGGTCGCGGGCCCGGTGGGCCTGGACGGCGGTCGCGTTGGCGGTCTTGCCGAGCATCACGGCGACGGTCTTCGGGGACTCCCGCTCGACCTCGGTGTGCCAGAGCACCACCCGGTCGTCCTCGGGGAGTTCGGCATAGGCCTGCATCACCATGCGCTGGTCGGCCATGGCCATCGCCCAGGCGTCGGCGCCGGGGTCGGCCAGGTCGAACTCGGCGACGGCGGCCGAGGTCTGCGCGAACACCGAGAAGTCGTCGACGAGTTGTTCGCGCCGCTCGCTGCGGTGCCAGGCGGCGGCGACGTTGCGCACGGCGGTCAGCAGGTAGGCGCGGACGGCGAAGTCCGGTCCCTTGCCGGCCCTGAGTGCCTGCAGGGTGCGGGCGAAGACCTCGCCGGCCAGGTCCTCGGCCGTGAAGCTGTCGCGGCAGCAGGTGCGCGCGTAGCGGCGCACCGAGTCGGCGTGCCGGCGGTAGATCTCCTCGTACGCGGTGTCGTCGCCGGCCCGGACCCGGGCGGTCAACTCGGCGTCGGCGGGCGGGCGCTCGCCGTCCACCGGGTCGGCGGGGGCGGGCACGGTGCGGCGCACGGGGCGGCCGCCGCCGACGAAGGCCTCGGGGGCGACACCGCCGCGCCCGGCCGGGGCCTGGCCGGGCACCCGGCCCGGCGGCAGCGGTGCGGCGGACAGCGATTCGCGGCTCGGCATCCCGGCTTGGTCGGGGACGTGTCCGGCGCCCGGACCGGCCGCGGCGCCGGGCGCGTGGGCGGCACCGCCGGGGCCCGCGGCGGATCCTTCGGCCGTACTACCGGACGGGCCCCCGAAGTCGAGGCCGTGCCCGTAGTCGTTCTGTTCCTCGGCGCTCACAACGGACCCCAGATTCCACGACAGCCCCCGTAGTGTGGCAGGGCGCGCGGGAGTGCGTAGGCGCACTGTTCCCCGGCGTGCGGCGCCGACGGCGCGCGAAGGGCGCGCATCCGGACATTGGCTCCAACCACGGGCAAAGGATGGCATAGCGCAGCGCGGGCCGGTAGCCGGACCGGCCGGTACCCACTCTTCCGTGGGGCCGTCGCGGATGTGTTCGCCCGGCGCGCGGCACGGGGTCGCGCGCCGCCCGCACCCGGCGCGCGTGACCAGTCCGCGCGCCGGTGGTCCGCTCAACTCCCCGGGCCCGTCCGGCGCGTACGACGCCGGGCCGGAGCGCCCCGAAGCCGGGTCAGCGCGCCCGCAGGCCGTCCAGCAGGATCTGCAGCAGCCGGTCCGAGGGCCCGGCGGCGGGCTGCCCGTCCGCCTGAGGAGTGTTGGCACCGAACCCGCCGCCCGCCACGGCCGTCCGCGCCGCGTGCACCGGCACCGACGCCGTCAGCACCAGCACCACGTCCGACACCGTGACGCCCGGGCGCAGTTCGCCCGCCGCGCCGGCCCGCGCCACCAGGGCGGCCAGTAACTGGAGCAGCAGCCGGGGATCGGCGTCCGCCGCCGAGGGCTCGCCCGCGTCGGACCGCTCGTCCTCGCCGCGCGGGTCGAAACGGACGACGGCCGGCTGCTCCGGCAGCCGCGGCTCGGGCACCCGGCCCAGCTCCTCCGCGTACCGGAACGCCTCCGGCGGCAGCAGCCGCCCGGCGCCGGTGCTCACCGCCCGCGCCAGGTAGCCGGCCAGCGCGTCCCAGGCGCCGTCCCCGCCGTACAGCGACTCCCGTGCCTGGTCGGTCAGCCAGGCCACCTCCTCGGCGGCGATCCGCTGGACCAGCACCTCCTTGCTCGGGAAGCGCCGGTACACGGTGCCGACGCCGACTCCGGCCCGGCGCGCCACCTCCTCCATCGGGGCGTCGTAGCCGAACTCGCCGAACACCTCGCGGGCGGCCCGCAGCACGCTCTCCAGGTTCCGCCGGGCATCCACCCGCAGCCGGGCCCCGGGCACCGTGGGAGCGGCCTGCGGCGGCTCCGCGCGGTACGGCGCACCCGCGTAGGCGGCCGGCGCTCCCGACTGGACGGTCTGAACGGCCTGGACGGCCTGAGCGGCCGGTACGGAGTCCGACCGCGCCGCGTCGAACGGCGGCGGCAGGTCCACCGGACCGCGCTGCTCCGGCACCGTGCCCTGGCCGGCGTGCGGTGTGTCCACCCGCCCCAACACCTGCTTCTGCTCCATCATCCCAACTCTCCCCCGCAGGCGTCCGAAACCAGTACCCGTCGTCGCCCGCCTCTGCACCCCCCGGTGCAGCTCGATCCGTCAGAAAAGACCCGATGATCCATCGCTCGTGCGACCCGTCCCGTCCCGTCGACCACGGTGGTGGTTCGTGCGGCCGGGCCGGGTGCTCCGGCCCGGCACGTCGGCCCGGTCCGGGGCCTCGTCCGGGAACTACCCTTCCCCGGATGACTGTCCCGCAGTCGGGTCCGCGCGCCAACGCTGGAACAGGCCGTAGTGGCCGATCCACGGTGCGTCGCCGCCGATGGTCGTGGCGGTGGCCGCTCCGGTACACAATCCGACCATAGTTCACGCCTCTTCGCGTCCGAAAGTGCGTCAGAAAGTCGTCCGGGCAGCACAACTGGCCACTCCGGCCCCGGCCGCCACGACCGGGGGCGTACGGGCTGTGGACAAGACCGCCCCCGCCGGTCCTTCATAGGGGGGCGTGATGGGGGGACACCCCCGGCCGCGAGGCCGGGACGAATCGTCACATCGTCAGGAGGTGCACCATCCGAATCCTGATCGCCGGCGGCGGCTGTGCCGGAATGGCCTCCGCGCTGAACCTCCAGCGCGGGCTGCGGGACCGGATCCGGCGCGGCGAAGCGGAGATCACCGTCGTCGAGCCCCGGGCCTACTTCACCTACCACCCACTGCTGGCCGAGGTCGCGGCCGGCTCGATCGATCCCCGGCACATCGTCGTCCCGCTGCGCCGGGCCCTGCCCGACTGCCGGGTGCTCACCGCCCGGATCACCCGCATCGAGCACGCCGCCCGCCGGGTCCTCGCCGACGCCGCCGGGCCGGGTGAGCCCCCCGCACCGATCGAACTCCCCTACGACCTCCTGGTGGTGGCCGCCGGCTCGGCCCCCCGCACCGCGCCGGTGCCCGGCCTCGCCGAGCACGGCCGCGGCTTCTCGACCGTCGGCGAGGCCGTCGACCTGCGCAACCACGTCCTGGAACAGCTCGACCTGGCCGCCACCACCCGCGACCCCGCACTGCGCCAGGCCGCGCTCACCTTCGTCTTCGTCGGCGCCGGCTACGCGGGCGTCGGCGCGCTCGCCGAACTGGAGGACATGACCCGCACCGCCGTCCGTCAGTACCACAACGTCGCCGCCGAGGACCTGCGCTGGGTGCTGGTCGAGGCCACCGACCGGATCCTCGCCGAGGAGTCGCCCGAACTCGCCGCCCACACCCTCCGCGAGCTGCGCGAACGCGGCGTCGACGTCCGGCTGCGCACCACCCTGGAGTCCACCGTCGACCAGGTCGCGGCGCTCTCGGACGGCAGCCGCTTCGGCGCCCGCACCCTGGTCTGGACGGCCGGCGTGCGGCCCGCCCCGCTGCTGCGCGCCACCGACCTGCCGCTGGACACCCTCGGCCGGGTCCGCTGCCTGGCCACCCTGCAGGCGGTCGGACCGGACGGGCGCGCGCTGCCCGGCGTCTGGGCGGTCGGCGACTGCGCCGCCGTCCCGGACCCGCACGCGGACGGCGCGCCCTGCGCCCCCAACGCCCAGCACGCCTTCGCCCAGGCCGACCTGCTCGCCCGCAACCTCGCGGTGGCCCTGGACGGCGGACCGCACGCGCCCGGCCTGGCCCCGTACCGGCCGGGCCCCGCCGCCTGCTCCACTTCGCTGGGCCTGGGCCGGGCCGTCACGCACACCCGGCGCGGCGGCCGGCTCACCGGGCGGCGGGCCTGGTGGCTGCACCGGGCCCGGCACCTGCGCCGGCTGCCGAGCCGGGAGCGCCGGGTGCGGGTGCTGATGGACTGGGTGCTCGGCGGGGTGTTCTCCCGCGAGGTGGTCTCGCTGGGCGGCATCGAGTACGGGCGTTCGGACTTCGAGGCGGGGTTCGACCCCGGGCCCGGCCGGCCGCCCGGCGGCGGACCGGAAGCCTCCCGGTGAGCGGCACGGAGGATTCCGCCCGGGGGCCGTTCGGACGGCCACGCCGGGCGCGCGACTTCCGGAACCGGGCCATCGCCTGACAGGATCAGCCCGAACTGGTCATTACCCCATGTGTTGCTGCGCACACAAAAGGTGATGATATGACTGGAAAACGAGGAAGTGGCCGTCGTTTGAACCTCATGCGCTGGAGCGCCCGGCTCACCGGGGTCCCCTGGCGTGCCACCCCGTCCAACGGGGCCGGCACCGACGAGGGCACGCCCTCCGCCGACACCGTGGTCGTCCCCAGCCCCCGGGACCCGAGCAACCCGGCCACCGTCGCCGAACTCCTCGACCCGCACAAACCCCAGCACCTGCGCGAGGTCCTCAACCGCATCCCCGCCCCGGTCGCTGTCACCTACGGCCCGGCCCACCAGCTCGGCTACACCAACCGCGCCTACCGCGAGCTCTTCGGCGAGCGCCGCACCGGCCTGCCCGCCGGCGAAGCCCTCCCCGAGCTCGGCACCATGGGCGTCCTCCCCCTGATGGACCAGGTCATCCGCGGCGGCCGTCCCCGCAGCGTCAAGGCCCGCTGCATCCTCGGCCTCACCGGCAACCGCTACTACAACGTCTCCTGCGTCCCGCTCGGCCCCGGCGACACCGGCGACGCCCCGGCGGACTGCCCGCCCGCCGGCGTCCTGATCTTCGCCGCCGAGGTCACCGACCAGGTCCTCGCCGCCGCCCGCCTCCGCGAGGCCGAACGCCGCCAGCGCGAAGCCGCCGTCACCCTCCAGCGCAGCCTGCTCCCGCAGAAGCTCGACCAGCCCGCCGGCCTGCGGGTCGCCACCACCTACCAGCCCGGCGGCGCCGAGGCCGCGGTCGGCGGCGACTGGTACGACGTCATCGCCATCGACGGCGGCCGCACCGCCCTCGTCATCGGCGACGTCATGGGCCGGGGCCTGCGGGCCGCCGCCGTGATGGGACAGCTGCGCACCGCCGTCCGCGCCTACGCCCGCCTCGACCTGCCCCCGCACGAGGTGATGCGCCTGCTCGACGGCCTCGCCATGGAGATCGACGCCAACCAGATCGCCACCTGCACCTACGCCGTCTGGGACCCGTGCCGCCGCACCCTCACCTACGCGTCCGCCGGCCACCTCCCCATGCTGCTGCGCTGCCCGGACGGCACCGTCCTGCGCAGCGAGGAACAGAACGGCCCCCCGCTCGGCACCGGCGATGGCCTGCACGTCTCCCACACCCTGCGCTTGCTGCCCGGCACCACCGGCGTCCTCTACACGGACGGCCTGGTCGAACGCCGCGACGAGGACATCGACCAGGGACTCGACCTCCTGGCCCGCACCCTCACCGGCGCGATCGGCGCCCCCGAGGTCATCTGCGCCCGCCTGCTGCGGGCGATGGGGGTCACCTCGGAGCACGACGACGACGTCGCCGTCCTGGCCTTCCAGCTGCCGGCCGAGGCGGACGCCGAGAATCCGGTTGCGGAGCTTGACTCGGCTGTGCCAGAGGTCTAGTGTTCTTCGAGCTGCCTGGCAGGGAGCACCGGACACGCGTCAGCGCGGACGGCCCCGGGGTAGCCAATCCCTTGAAACACCACTTCCTGGTTCGCGCCGGGTCGCGTTTGCGTTTTCGCATCGCGGCAGGGTGCTTATTCGGTGTGCACGTTTTATCGGATTGTGGTCGGACTCGGCTGGATTCGCTTTTCGGAGCGGGGATCGGCTAGAGTTTGAAACGTCGGACAGGGCGTCAAGCCCCGGAAGACACCGGCGAGTTGGATGACGAAGCCCCGGAAACGGAGCGGAAAACATCTGATAAGCTGGAAACACGAAAGAACGAAGCGCCCAGAGGGCCCGCTGGAAGGCGGCTCGAAGGAAGCGTCCGTTCCTTGAGAACTCAACAGCGTGCCAAAAGTCAACGCCAGATATGTTGACATCCCCGGCCTCAGATTTTCTGGGGTTGGAGATTCCTTTTGAAATAAACACTAGCGAGGACGCAGTGCGCGGGGCCGCCTTATTCCGGTGGTTGCCGTGCCGCTCAACGCGGGTGTGAACCGGATCACCGGTAAACATTCACGGAGAGTTTGATCCTGGCTCAGGACGAACGCTGGCGGCGTGCTTAACACATGCAAGTCGAACGGTGAAGCCCTTCGGGGTGGATCAGT
>NZ_JBMVFA010000003.1:0-101556 GCF_049543595.1 Kitasatospora sp. NPDC094028
CGGGGGGGGGGGGGGCCCCCCCCCCCCCCCCCGCCGGGGGGGGGGCGCCCCCCCCCCCCCGGGGCCCCCCGCCGGCCCCCCCCCCGGCCCCCCCCCCCCCCCCCCCCCCCACGACCGGGGTGCTCAGACGGTGGGCTGGCTCGGCACCTTGAGGTGCTGGGACAGCCACTCCAGCGAGGACGGCAGCAGCGCGCTCCAGGTCTCGAAGTTGTGGCCGCCGTTCTCCAGCATGGCGTACGAGACCTTCATCGGGCTCTGCACGGCGTCGATGAACGCCTCGGTCTGCTGCTTGTAGTCGCCGTCGCCCTTCTTGGTGCCGGAGAGCAGCACGGACACCTTCGGCTGCGGCAGGTTCTTCAGCCGCCACATCAGGTTCGCCTCGTCGCGGCGCTGCTTGCTGCCGCCGAACAGGTCGCCGGTGGTCGGGTCGTCGGCGGCGTCGTAGTACCCGGAGAGGGCGACGGCGGTCGGGAAGACGTCCGGGTGGCGCATGGCCAGCTTCACTGCGCAGTAGCCGCCGGTGGAGTTGCCCATGAAGGCCCAGGACTGCGGGTCGGTGGAGACCCGGTAGCTGGCCTCGATCGCCGAGGGGACGTCCTTGGTGAAGTACGTGTCGGACTGCGGGCCGTTCGGGATGTCCTCGCACTCGGTGTCCTGCGGCATGGCCGGCGAGGGCTTGACCATCACCATGACGGTCGGCTGCATCCGGCCCTCCTGCAGCAGCTTGAGGGCCGCACCCGGGTAGTTGAAGCGGGTGATCAGGTTCTCGGCGAGCCCGGGAAAGCCGGTGCTGACGATCACGGCCGGGAACTGCCGGTTCGCGTACTCGGGCTGGAAGTACTGCGGCGGCAGGTAGACGTAGCCCTCGGTGGAGAGCCGGCTGGTCTTGCCGTCGATGCGGACCTTGCGGATCTCGCCGGACTGGGCGGGCTCGCGGCCCACCGCGCCGCCGCCCTTGACCGAGGCGGTGCCGATCGTGTCCACGATCAGGCGACCGGAGGCGTCCGCCTTGTTGTGGATCACCACCGGGCCGGTGTCGCCGGTGCCCAGCAGGTCGTCCCAACTGCTGTAGAAGGCGAAGTAGTTGTTCGCGACCAGGCCGAGCGCGGCGAGCACCGCGAGCTGGGTGCCGAGCAGCGCGCCGATCCGGCCGAGCACCGCCCGCCAGTTCTTCCCGGCGAGTCTGGGCCACAGCCAGACCGTGCCGACCATCATCACGACGGCGATCAATACGGCCAGCGCCAGCACCTTGTGGCTCGTCAGACCCATGTCCTACTTGCTCCCACGCCTCGAACTCCCCGCCCCTCCGCTAGCTACAGGACACCCGAGGTCGTCGACCCGGTTCCCCCGCCGGGGCGCGCGAGGACCAACCCTAGCGGGAGCTGGGAGGGAGCTGATCGCGGGCTGGGGAGCGACGACGGGGCGGGCAGGTCACGGCCGACGGGTCACGACCGACGGGTAACAGATGACAGGTTTCAACTTTCAGACTTCAACTTTCAGCTTTCAGATTTCAACTTCTGTCATCTGTCAGCCGTCCGGCGCCGGCCGTCAGCCATTCGCTGTCAGCCGCAGCCCCGCCGTGAGCTCGCGCATGCAGCGGCCGCCGAGGTCCTGCGGGGAGCCCGGGCCGGTGACCGGGGCGTCGGAGGCGGCCCACTGCTCCAGCGCGACCCGGATCGCGGCCGTCGCGGCGGCGGCGGCCAGCCGGATCTCCAGCGAGTCGGTGCCGTCCGCACAGCGGGCGGCCAGGACGGTGCGCAGCCGCTCCTCCGAGCCCGCGTGGACGCGCTGCCAGGTGCCGTCGAGCCGGGGGTCGCGCAGCAGGCTGCGGGTCCAGTGCATCGCCTCGACGGCCGCGTCGTCGGCCGGGGTCAGCGATGCGACGGCCGAGCGTTCCAGCGCCTCGCGCAGCGGGAGGTCCGCCGGGCTATCGGCGAGCAGCTCGACCCACCGCTGTCCGCCCGCCGCGAGCAGCGGGGCGACGGCGTCCTCCTTGACCGAGAAGTAGCGGTAGAAGGTGCGCAGCGAGATGCCGGCGGCGAGGGCGATCTCCTCGGCGGTGGTCGCCTCGACGCCCCGTTCGGCGAAGAGTGCGGCGGCGGTGCGGGCGATGTCGAGGCGGGTGGCCTCGCGGCGGCGCTGGTTCAGGGTGGGGCGTCCGGTCACGGGCTCAGCGTACGCGGCCCACTGCCACTTCGGCGTGACCTGCCGATATGGCACGACAAGACTTATTGGCACAACGTGCCATGCGGGCGTACCGTGTCTCTTGAGGTCGAGAGGCCACGAACGAACGGAGTACCACCATGGAGCGCTTCAGCGGACGGAACGTCCTGATCACCGGCGGCGGCTCGGGCATCGGCCAGGCGACCGTGCACCGGATCCTCGCCGAGGGCGGCAGCGTCGTCGCCGTCGACGTCAACGAGGACGGCCTGAAGAAGACCCGGGACCGCGCCACCGCGGACGGCACCGCGGACCGCCTCACCCTCCAGGTCCTGGACATCGCGGACGAGACCGCCGTCGTCGCGGGCGTGGCCGAGGCGGTCGCGGGTCTGGGCGGCCTGGACGTCCTGGTCAACGCGGCCGGCATCCTGCGCTCCTCGCACACCCACGAGACGACCCTGGAGTTCTGGAACAAGCTCCTCGCGGTGAACCTGACCGGCACCTTCCTGATGACCCGCGAGGCGCTCCCCGCGCTGCTCGCGGGCGGCAAGGGCGTGGTGGTCAACTTCAGTTCCACCTCGGCGGGCTTCGCCCACCCCTACATGGCCGCGTACGCCGCGACCAAGGGCGGCATCCAGTCCTTCACCCACGCCATCGCCTCGGAGTACTCCAAGCAGGGCCTGCGCGCGGTCTGCGTCGCGCCGGGCAGCATCGACAGCGGCATGACGAACAACCCCGGCCTGCCCGCCGACGCCGACTTCAGCCTGCTCGCCAAGCTCTCCCCCGCCCTCGGCCAGGGCTTCGCGGGCCCGGAGACGGTGGCCGGCGTGATCGCCATGCTCGCCTCCGACGACGGCGCGTTCGTCACCGGCACCGAGCTGCGGATCGACGGCGGCACCCACATGTGACCCGCCGGTCCGGCGGGCGGGCGGGGTCCGTGCCCTCCCCTGTGGGGCGCGGGCCCCGCCCGCCCGCGTCCAGGCCGCGGATCGCGCCAGAGCGGCCAGTCGTCGGGGGTGAGGGCGCGGAGGGTCGGCACGGCCGCCACCGTAAGGCTGCGGGCCGTCAGCCGGTGCGGGCGCGGGCGTGGCGGCGGCGCGGGGCGGGGTCGCGGCGGCCGTCCCGGCGGGCGGCGAGGGCGTTGCCCGCCGCCACGATGGCCGCGCCGACCAGCAGGAACGCCACCGTCATCAGGAAGCAGGCCCCGGCGACGCGCCGGTAGCCGCCGTGCCGGGCGGGGTCGAGGAACGGGTACGGGTACCAGTCGACGGCGTGCCCGCGCAGCAGCGTGTACGCCAGGTAGAGCAGGGGGACGACCAGCCAGCCGAGCAGCACGGTCGGGCGCAGCGGCCGGGCGGGCGGGTCGACCAGCCAGTCGGCGAGCACGACCAGCGGCATCGCGCGGTGGACGACGTCGTTCACCCACGGGATCACCAGCAGCTCCGGGTACTTCGCCAGGACCGTGCCGTAGACCAGGCCGGTGATCCCCAGGTAGAGCACCGCCGCCCCGCGCACCGCGTCCGGGACGGGCGGGCGGCCGGTGAGACCGGCCCAGCCGCCGTAGCCCAGGACGGCCAGCCCGACGAAGTTGCTGAGGTTGGTGAAGTAGCTGAAGTAGTTCACCACCCCGGTGGGGTCGGTCGCGGCGTGGTAGCCGTTGAGGCCGAGCGCGACGGCCAGGAAGACGGCGATGGCGAGCCGGGTGGGAGCGAGCCACGCGTGCATCGTCTCCTCCGCTCTCTGATTGCCCCAGCTCCGGGGGCGTGGTCCGGCAGGGCTACTCGGATTGAAACCCGGTCGGGAGGAGTCGGCCACAGGAGCGGGAGGCGGCGGGGCCCCGAGGGCGGCGCCGAGGGCTACGGCGCGCGCCAGTCGGCGGCGAGGGCGGCGGCCGGGTTGGCGGTGAGCAGCAGTTCGGGCAGCTCGGGGCCGAAACTGTGGGCCAGGCGCGGGGCGAGGTCGGTGAGCAGGCGGGCCGGGCCGCCGGCCTGGCGGGCGGTGCGGGTGGTGGTGTCGGCGCCGAGCAGCAGTCGGCCGGCGTGGCCGGCGTCGACCAGGTCGGCGATCAGGTCGAAGGCCTGGTGGTCGGCGGGGTGGCCGGCCCGGGAGGGGCTGTCCAGCGCGAGGTGGACGCCTTCGGCGGCGAGGCTGCGGTGCAGGGCCGGGTCGGGCAGGCGGGTGAGGTGGCCGAGGACGATCCGGTCGGGCCGGACGCCGTGCCGGCCGTGCAGGCGGTCCAGGATCTCGTGCGGGTCGCCGTCCGCTTCGAGGTGGACGGCGATCGGGGCGCCGGTGGCGTGGTGCGCCTCGGCGGCGGCCGCGTGCACCCGGCGGGTGTAGGCGGTGGTGGGGCCGGCGTCGGAGGCGATCTTGATCAGGCCGGCCCGGACGCCCCGGGGTGCGCCGGGCAGTCCGGTGGTCAGCTCGGCGACGAAGCGTTCGACGAGGTCCGGGTGGCCGGTGGACTCCGGGTCGACCGCCATCGGGAGGGCGTCCCGGCCGTAGTGGGCGGCCTGGTGGGCGCCGGTGGCGGCGACGAGGTGGACGCCCGTCGCCCGGGACAGCGTGGCGAGGGAGTCGGCGCCGCGGCCCATCCCGTACGGGGTCCACTGGACGAGGGTGCGGCCGCCGGCGGCGGCGAAGGCGCGCAGGACCTCCTCGGCGGCGGCCGGGTCGTCCAGCTCCTGGCCGGGGAGCAGCGGGCTGCGGATGAACAGGTGGTCGTGGGAATCGGTGGTGCCGAGCTCGGCGGGGTCGACGTCGCCGAGGACGGTACGGACGGTGCGCGCGGTGCCGGTCATGCCCGGGCCCGCTCGGGCTGGGGCGCGGGCGCGGCCTCGGACGCGGCCTCGGACGCGGCCTCGGACTGGGGCGCGGGCGCGGCCTCGGGCGCGGGCGCGGGCGCCGAACCGGACTCGGCGAGGGTGGCGGTGACGGCGCGGAGAGCGGCCAGGGCCTTGGGGACCCCGACGTACGGGGCGAGGTGGACGACCACCTCGGTGATCTCCTCCGGCGTCAGGCCGATCCGCAGGCTGTTGCGGACGTGGTCGGCGAGCTGCGGCTCCACGCCGCCGAGGGCGGTGAGGGCGGCCAGGTTGGCCACCTGGCGCTCGCGCAGGCCGAGGCCGGGGCGCTGGTAGGTCCCGCCGAAGAGGGCGGTGACGATCCAGTCGGGGAAGCCGGGGGCGACGGCGTCGAGGCCGCCGAGGGTGTCGACGGCGACCGGGCCGGCCAGGTCGGCGAGCAGGGCGTAGCCGGCCGCGCGGTCGAGCGGGGCGGGGGTGAGATCGGCGGGGATCAGCTGGGCGGACATGGCGGCGGAGAAACCTTTCACCAGTGGCGGCCGGCGGGCAGCCGGTCGAGTTCGGGGCTGGACAGGTGCAGCACCTGGTAGCGGATGCCGGGGGCGTCCTGCGGGGCCGGGCCGTGCCAGAGGGCGAACCGGAGCAGTTCCCAGCGGCTCGGGTCGACGGCGACGGCGGCGGTGTGCAGCGCGGGGTGGGCGGGGAGCTCGGCGAGCGCCCGCTCGACCGCCTCGGCGGGGTCGGCGGACTCCGGCAGCCGTACGGTCTCGCGGGTGGCGGTGGCCGGCGCCTCGGTCCGGGTGCCGTGGGCGACGCCGGCGCCGAGCCAGTGCCGGACGGTGGGGCGGCCGAAGTCGGCGCTCAGGCCGCGGAAGCCCGGGCCCCAGAGGAAGCCGTTCATGCCCTCGGGGGTGCGCCAGAGGTAGAACGGCGCGTACTGGTTGACCGGCGAGCCGTCCCGGCCGCGCTCGCGGACCAGGTACGCCTTGAGGCCGAGGCCGGGGTGGGCGTCCAGCAGGTGGCCCTTGTCGGCGACGCGCTTGCGGATGACGTCCATGTCGTAGTCGGCGGGGAGGGTGATCTCGTACTGCATGGCGTGCACGGCGGGGCTCCTGGGTTCTTCTGGCAGCGGTCGGGCGCGTGCCGCGGTTGCGTGCGGTGGCCGCGTGCGATGGCGCAGGTGTCGGGCCGGGTGTCCGGCTGGATGTCAGGCCGGATGTCAGGCCGCGCCGGGTGTCAGGCCGCGCGGTGGGCGGCCAGCAGGCCGAGGGCGCCGCGGGTCGCCTGCTCGAAGGGGCCGGCGTCGTCGGCCGCGCGGGCCAGGACGTAGCCGCCCTGGACGACGGCGACCACGGCGGCGGCGGTGTCGGCCGGGTCGAGGCCGGGGGCGAACTCGCCGGCGGCCTGGCCCTGCGCGACCAACTCGGCGATCCGGCCGCGCAGCCAGTCGAAGGTCTCCTCGACCGGGGCCCGCAGCTGCGGGTCGGCGACGACGTCCGGGTCCTGTGCCATCCGGCCGATCCGGCAGCCGCGCAGCACGTCGCGGTCGCGGTGCAGGTAGGCGGCGATGCGGTCGTAGGCGGTGCCGGGGGCGGCGAGGTCGGCCTCGGCGACGCCCCGCAGCTGCTCGGCGCTGCGGCGCAGGGCGGCGGCGGCGAGGTCCGGCTTGCCGGTGAAGTGGTGGTACATGCTGCCCTGGCCCACGCCGGAGCGCTGCTGGATGGCCTTGGGGCTGGTGCCGACGTAGCCGCGCTCCCAGAGGAGTTCCTGGGTGCTCTCGATGAGACGGTCCTGAGTGGTCACGTGGAACACTGTACATACCAGTAGGTACAGAGCGCCAGGGGATTCGCCGTTCCGGAGGAACGGGCGGCGGGAACGACTGAGGGCCGTGCGCCGCCCCCCGGCGGCCACGGCCCCTCGACCGTTCGTCCTCCCCCGCCCGGCCGGGCGGCATTCCGCCGCGAGTTGGTGGCGCGCGTCACGTCACGGAAAGTCGCCGACATGACGGACCGTGAGGAACGCCCGAGTGTCACACCGACCCTGCACCACACGGACATTGGCGACGGAGAGGCCTCCGGACCACCCGTCCGCCGCGACGACACGCCCGGCCCGCCGCGCGATCCGGAGGAGACCGGGGGTCGAACGCGCCGCGGCGGCTGGCAGGATGTCCGACATGAGCTACCTCGCCTCGGATGACCGCTACGCCTCGATGACCTACCGGAAGGCCGGCCGCAGCGGCGTGCGACTGCCCGCCGTCTCGCTCGGGCTCTGGCACAACTTCGGCGACGCCCAACCCCTGGACGTGCAGCGCGCGGTACTGCGCCGCGCCTTCGACCGGGGCGTCACCCACTTCGACCTGGCGAACAACTACGGCCCGCCGTACGGCAGTGCGGAGCGCAACTTCGGCTACCTGTACGCCCAGGACTTCCGGCCCTACCGCGACGAGCTGTTCATCGCCACCAAGGCCGGCTGGGACATGTGGCCCGGCCCGTACGGCGACGGCGGCAGCCGCAAGTACCTGCTCGCCAGCCTGGACCAGTCGCTGGGCCGGATGGGGCTCGACTACGTCGACGTCTTCTACTCCCACCGCTACGACCCCGAGACCCCCGTCGAGGAGACCATGGGGGCGCTGGACAGCGCGGTGCGGTCGGGCAAGGCGCTGTACGCCGCGATCTCCAACTACCCGGCGGAGCAGCACCGGGAGGCGGTGGCGATCCTGCGCGAGCTGGGGACGCCGGCACTGCTGAACCAGTCGGCGTACTCGATCCTCGACCGGCACGTGGAGGAGGGCGGCGTGCTGGACGCGGTGGGCGACACCCAGACCAGCCTGATCGCCTACTCGCCCCTCGCCCAGGGGCTTCTGACGGACCGTTACCTTTCCGGCGAGGTGCCGGCGGGTTCGCGGATGTCCATCGGGAAGTTCCTCACCGAGGAGGCGCTGACCGGCGAGAAGCTGGAGCGGCTGCGGGCACTGAACAAGGTCGCCGAGGGGCGCGGGCAGTCGCTGGCCCAGCTGGCGCTGTGCTGGGTGCTGCGGGACCCGCGAGTGGCCTCGGTGATCGTCGGCGCGAGCAGTGTCGCCCAGCTCGACCAGAACCTCGACGCCCTGGCCGGCGGGCCGCTGACGGCGGAGGAGCTGGCGGAGATCGACCGCCTGAGCCACTGACGGGACATCGGGCGCGGTCGGTGCGCAGTCGGCGCAGTCGGTGCGCAGTCGGCGGCGACGAACAGCGAACAACGAACAGATTTCAGCGAACAGATAACAGATGTTGAAATCTGTTATCTGTTCGCTGTTTTTTGTTCGCCGTTCGCCGTCGTTCGCCGCCGTTTCGCGCCGACCGTCAGCCCGCCGGGGTGTACTTGTAGCCGACCCGGCGGACCGTCACGATGCTGTCGCGGTAGGCCGGTCCGAGCTTGCGGCGCAGCCGGGCGACGTGGACGTCGACGGTGCGGCCGTCACCGACGTGGCCGTACCCCCACACCGCGGTGACCAGGTGGTCCCGGGTGTGGACGCGCTGCGGGTACTCGGTGAGGTGGGCGAGCAGCTCGAACTCCAGGTAGGTGAGGTCGAGCAGCCGCCCGTCGACGTAGGCGTTGCGCCGCTCGGCGTCGACGGTGACGCCGCGTCCGACCGGGCGCACCGGCCGGACGCCGGCCGGGGCGGGCGTTTCGGCGGGCGACGGCGCGGCCGCCGCCGGGGTCTCGGCGGGCACCAGCACCAGGTAGCCGACCATCGGCTGCCCGGCCGCACCGGCGAACTGCGTGCCGTACTGGGCGAGCAGCCCCGGCGGCAGCGCGCCCTGCGGCAGCGCGGCGACGACGGTCGCCCCCTCCGGCAGCGCGGCGAGCAGCGTCTGCGGCGCGGCCGGCGGCACCGGGACGCCGGCCGGGCGGCTCGGCGGGACGGGGGCCGAAGTGCGGTGGGGCGGAAGGTGGTTGGGCGTGGTGGCGGTGGGCAGGGAGCGGACCGCGCGCAGGTGCGGGGTCGCGGTGGGCAGGGGCAGGGTGGCCGTGGAGGAGGAAGACATGGTGCCGCTCATTTCGCGCGTGACGGACGGGGTGGAGTCGTCTGCGCGTCGACCGGGCGTCCTGCCGGTCGCCGAACCGGGCCGTCCAGGGGACGGGGGTTCAGCGGCCGGAGGGCCGGGACGCGCGGGGCGAGCCCGGACACGTCTGGTCGAACAGGTGCGGCTGCCGGGACGGCCAGAACGGTTCGAGGTCGGGGCGACCCCGGCGGCCGTCGACGGCGCGGCTCGCGCACCCGTTCCACCGGCCGGCGGTGCCGGCGCCGGGGGCGGGGGTCGTGCAGGCGTTGTTCACTGGTGGTCTCTCCGCGCGGCGGGGCGGTTTCGGGAGGCCGCGGACGTGCCGCGTGGGACGGGGTCCGCCGCGGCCTGGTCGGCGGGATCGAGGGTGCGTCGGGCGGCGGCCGGGCGTGGGCCGGGTTGCCGGGGACGTACCGGGACGGGCAGGTCCGGTCAGCGACAACAGGCGCTGCAGATCAGCGCGTGGTCGATGTAGCGGCGCACGGTGAGGGCCGGGACGGCACGGGGGGACACGGCGGGACCGGGACGTCGGTCGACGGTCATCCTGCTGCCCTCCCCCTCGTTGTCACGCGGTCGCGCCGCGGTCGTCTCCGCTCCCCCGGGCACGGCCGGGGGCGGCTTCGTCCACAGAGCCTTCCACGGCCGGGGTGGTCCAGGCAACCTTCCGCGCATCGAACGTCCGACATGCGGACATCCGGATGAGACGGCTGCGGCAGCGACGCCCCGGTGGGGTGGGGCGGGATCCGGCGAACTGGCTGGTCAGGCGCGGACGGTGGCGGCGCGGTGGCGGCCGGCGGCGGTGTGCTCGACGAGCGCGACCAGCACCTCCTTGCCGTCCTCCCGCAGCCGCGCGTCGCACAGCAGTACGGGAATGCCCGGGTCCAGGTCGAGGGCGTCCCGGACCTCGTCGACCTCGAAGCGCTCGGCGCCGTCGAAGCAGTTGACCGCGACCACGAACGGGATGCCGCGCCGCTCGAAGAAGTCGACCGAGGGGAAGCAGTCGGCGAGCCGCCGGGTGTCCGCGATCACCACCGCGCCGAGCGCGCCCCGCGCCAACTCGTCCCAGACGAACCAGAAGCGGTCCTGCCCGGGCGTGCCGAAGAGGTAGAGCGCGAGGCCGGGCTGCAGGTCGATCCGGCCGAAGTCCATCGCCACCGTGGTGGTGCGCTTCGTCTCGACGCCCGAGGTGTCGTCCACCGGGCGGCCCTGCTCGCTGAGCTCCTCCTCGGTGCGCAGCGGCCGGATCTCGCTGACCGAGCCGACCAGGGTGGTCTTGCCCGCGCCGAAGCCGCCGGCGACCAGGATCTTCACGGCCGCGGCCGGACCGCCGCGCCAGCGCGGTTCGGCGGCGCCGCCGCGCGTGGCCGGGGTGTGGTCAGAGCGCACGGAGTCCATTGATCACGTCTCGCAGCAGGCGCTCGTCCGGCAGCTCGGCGAGCGGAACGGGTCGGGTGACGCTGATCAGCTCGGCGTCGTAGAGGTCGCCGAGCAGGACTCGCACCACGCTGACCGGCAGGTCGGTGAAGGAGCCCAACTCGGCGACGGACAGCGGTTCGTGGCGGCACCAGGCGAGGATGGACTGGTGCTCCGGGGTGAGGCCGTGCGCGGGCACGCCGCCCGATTCCGGCCGGGGCTCGGCGGCGGTGATCAGCGAGATCAGGTCGAACAGGCCCTCCTCGACCGGCCGGGTGCGGCCCCGGGTCATCGAGTAGAGCCGCACCACCGGGCCGGCCTCGTCGTCGAACCAGCGCTCCTCGGTCTGGGCGCGCGGACGGAACAGGTCGACCTCGGGCCCGTCGCCCGGGTCGGCCTGCTCCGTCTCCGTCGACTCCTGCGCGCCGGACGGCAGTTCAGGGCCGTCCGGCGCTTCGCGGTCGGCCGGCACCCGGGCGCCGTCCGCCGCGACCTTCGAATCCGCCATCGGACGGTCTACCTCCCGGGCGGGGCGATTTCGGTGCGCGGCTCGGCGGCCATGTGCTCGCCGACCCGCTTGACCAGCAGGGCCATCTCGTAGGCGATCTGGCCGATGTCCGCCTCGGCCTCGCTCAGCACGGCCAGGCAACTGCCGTCGCCGGCCGCCGTGATGAACAGGAACGCCTCGTCCAGCTCGATCATGGTCTGGCGGACGCCGCCGACCTTGAAGTGGCTGCCGGCGCCCTTGGCGAGGCTGTGGAAGCCGGCCGCGACGGCGGCCAGGTGCTCGGCGTCCTCCCGGTCCAGGTCGCGGGAGGCACCGGTGGCCAGACCGTCGTTGGAGAGGATCACCGCGTGCCGAAGGGCCGCCACGCGCCCCACCAGGTCGTCCAGGAGCCAGTTGAGGTCCCCGGACGGCTGCGTCGAAATGGTCATGAATCGGTTCCTTCCGATGGAGCGGGTGATGCGGGTGATGCCGTTGGTGCTGATGCCGATGATGCCGTTGATGCCGTTGATGCCGATGGTGCGGGTGCTTCCGGTCCTGCAGAGGTCGTGGGCGGTACGCGCGAGGCGGACCGCAGCGGCACGGCGGGCGGTCCCGGCGGGACCCGGCGGGCCAGCCGGGCCCGGCTGCCGTCCGCCGGTCCGGGCAGCGCCGCCGGGGCGGGCGCCGGGCTGATCGCGCGACGGGACGGGTCCGGCGGGAGCCAGGCGGGCCGGGTGCTCCCCCGCTCCGCGCCGTCCGCCCGGTCGGCACCGTCCGCCGGATCGCTCGGGGCGCTCGGGGTACTGGGCCCGGCCGGGGCGCCCGGAGCGGTGGACGTGGACGGCCCGGTGGCACCGCGGCCGCGGGTGAAGCCGCGCTGGAAGGAGGCGAAGGTGGCCCGGGCCTCCTCGGGCGAGCGTTCGCGGGCGTCCCGGGCGTCCCGGGCGTCGGTCGCGGCGCGCTCCCCGGCCCCGCCTGGGCCGACGCCCGCGCGGAACCGTTCCTTCGCCTGTCCCTTGAGCTGCGGAGCCAGGTTCGCCTGCCGGACCCGCCGGGGCAGGCCGCCCGCCGTCCGGGTCGCGGCACCGCCGGGCGCGGCACCCGCGGGTACCGAAGCCAGGGGCGCGGCGTCGACCGGCCGGACGTCCGCCACCGGAGCCACCGGTGCCACCGGAGCCTCCGCGGCCCGGTCCGGCACCGCCTCCGGCCGCCGGTGCCGCCCGGTGGGCGACTCGCCGTCAGCGGGCGTCCCACCCTCGGCCTCGGCCCCGGGCGAGGGCACCAGCACCGGCCCGCCCCGGCCCCGGGCGGCCCGGCGCGGCAGGCCGCCCGCCGTCCGCCCGGCCTCGGGCGCGGACGGCCGGGGGCCGCCGGCCACCCGGTGCCGCCCGCCCGTGGCGTCGGCGCTCCGGGCGCCCGCGCTCCGGTCCGCGTCCGGGCCGGCCGCGGCGCCGACCCCGGCACCGGCGGGCACGGCCACCAGCTCGCGCGGCCCGCGCCGCCCGGACGCCCCGGTGCCCCCCGCAGACCCGCCGGCCCGGCCGGGCCCGGAGACCCCAGCGGCCCCGGAGGCCCCGGCCGCCGGCGGCTCCGGCAGCCCGTCCTGTGCCTCCGCGAGCAGTTCGCGCGGGATGAGCACGACGGCCGTCGTCCCGCCGTACGGCGAGGGCCGCAGGTGCACCCGGACACCGTGCCGCCGGGCGAGCCGGCTGACCACGAAGAGGCCCAGCCGGTCGGTGTCGGCGAGGTCGAACTCCTGCTCCACGGCGAGGCGTTCGTTGATCTCGGCGAGCAGCTGCTCGCTCAGTCCGAGCCCGCGGTCGTCGATCTCCAGCGCGAAGCCGTGCGCCACGACCTCGCCCTGGACGGTGACCTGGGTGCTGGGCGGGGAGAACACGGCGGCGTTCTCGACGAGTTCGGCGACCAGGTGGGTGATGTCGGCGACGGCGCTGCCGAGCAGCCCGGTGCCGGGGAACGGCCGGACGATCACCCGGGCGTAGTCCTCGACCTCGCCGACCGCCGCGCGCACCACGTCGACCATCCGGACGGGCTTGCGCCAGGCCCGCCCGGGCGAGCCGCCGGCCAGGATGATCAGGCCCTCGGCGTGGCGGCGCATGCGGGTGGTGAGGTGGTCGACCTTGAACAGGTCCTCCAGCTCGGCCGGGTCCTCGGTGCGGCGCTCCATGGTGTCCAGCAGGGTGAGCTGGCGGTGCAGCAGCACCTGGCTGCGGCGGGCGAGGTTGACGAACACGGCGGAGACGCCGCGGCGCAGTTCGGCCTGTTCGACGGCGGCTTCGATCGCGGTCCGCTGGACTTCGTTGAAGGCCTGGCCGACCTGCCCGATCTCGGCCTGCCCGAAGTGGAGTTCGGGCGCCTCGGCGGCCACGTCGACGGCCTCGCCGCGGCGCAGCCGGAGCATGACGGAGGGCAGCCGGGTGCTCGCGAGCTCGTTGGCGGCGTTGCGCAGGCCGATGAGTTCGCGGGCCAGGCCGCGGCCGATCCGGAAGGAGATCAGCACCGAGAGCACGACGGCGACGAGGCCGACCGCCCCGGCGATGCCGGCGCGCAGCAGCGCGGAGAGCGAGGCGGAGTGGCCGCGCTCGTCGAGCCCGGCGGCGATCCGGCTGTTGATCGCGGACAGGTCGGTGAGGGAGCGGTCGGCGGTCTCGCGCCAGCTGCCGCCGGCGAGCGCCTGGCCGACCCGTTCGGGGCCGCCGGCGCCGACGAAGTCGGCTTCGGCGCGGGTCAGCGCGGACCAGGCGTCGCTGCCGCGCAGGGCGATGTAGTCGGACTGGTCGGCGGGGTCGAGTTCGGCGATGTAGACGGTGAACAGGGCCTGCTGGTTGTGCAGGGCGTCGAGGGCGACCTGGTACTGCTCGGCGGTGGGCTTGGCGGCCGCGGTGTGCAGGCCCTCCATCGCCGCGTCCTCCTCGGAGAGGTACTCGCGGGCGCGCTCCAGTTCGATCAGGATGGTGCCCTGGCGCGGGAGTTGGCCGCTCTGCCGGGCGACGTAGGCGGAGCGGAAGCCGAACACGGGCTTGATCAGGTCGCTGTACTGGCCGAGCGCGAACTCCCAGTTCAGCGCGGCACGGCCGACCTGGGCGCGCAGCGGGCCGAGCTGGTCGGCGGCGGCGAGGACCTGCAGGTAGCGGCCGCGCTGGCTCTGGGAGAGCCGGCCGCCGGATTCGTCCTTCTTCTCCCGCAGCACGGTCAGGGTGCGGTCGGTGGCGGCCCTGGCGTGTTCGAAGGCGTCCCGGGCGACGGGCGAGTTCGGGTCGGCGAGGCGCTGGACGGCGGCGCGGCGCTCGCCCTGGAGGGCGTCGGCGTAGTCGTCGACGCGGGGGCCGAACTCCTTGTACGTACGGCTGATCTCCAGCTGGTTCCAGACGTCGCCGGTGGTGGCGAGGGTCGCGTACACCCACAGGGCGGTGAGCGCGACGATGGGCACCAGGAGCAGCGCGATGATCTTCGCGCGGATCGAGCTGCTGCGCAGACGCATGGAGTCCTCGGTCGGGAGTGTGCCAGGCGCGGGCTGGTCGGCGTGGGTCGTACGTCGTCGGAACGGGCCTGGCCGGAGCCCCGGCCGCAGGTCTGCGAGACTCTACTACGCCCTGACCACTCGTTCGAGGGTCGAATTCCCCCGCTCCGTCCACGCGGCCTCCACACTCGGCCCGCCTTGCCCCGGACACGTCAGGAAAGCGCCCCGATCGCCGCCGATTCGCGCCCGGATCGTCCGCTCACGCCCGATTTGCGACCCGGTGCGGCGCTGTCGCGGGCCTTCCCGGGATCTTCTCGGCAGCGACACTTCCGGTGCGAATCGGTGCCGATCTCGTCGCGTCACCGTCACAACCCTGGGCAGTGACAGGGCGATCCGATAGTTTCGCTGCACCCGCGCCGCCGCCCCCGTGCCGGGGCAGCCGGGGCGGGCCACCAGTCGCGCGCCGCACGGGCGGGCGGGCCGCGAGAGGCGAACGGGGAGGACTGTGCGCGAGTTCACCACGCCCGCCCTGCCCGGCCCCCCGCCCACCGGAGGCATCGCCGACTCCGTCTACGACACCGCCGAGCGCTCCCCCGAACTGGTCCAGCTCTCCCGCCAGGACCCGGACGGACGCTGGCGGGACGTCACCGCCCGCCGCTTCCGGGACGAGGTGCTGGCCCTCGCCAAGGGCCTGCTCACCCGCGGCGTGCGCTACGGCGACCGGGTCGCCCTGATGTCCCGCACCCGCTACGAGTGGACGCTCTTCGACTACGCGCTCTGGTCGATCGGCGCCGTCTCCGTCCCGATCTACCCGACCTCGGCGCCCGACCAGGTGCGCTGGATCCTCGCCGAGACCCAGGCGGTGGCCTGCCTGGTCGAGGACGAGGACGCCGCGATGACCGTCGGCGCCGTCTGCGACGCGCTGCCCGACCTGACCGGCATCTGGCAGCTCGACCACGACTGCGTCGCCGCGATCACCGAGGACGGCCACGGCGTGCCCGACTCCCTGGTGCACCGCCAGCGGCTCGGCGTCGCCGCCGAGAACATCGCCACCGTCGTCTACACCTCCGGCACCACCGGCCGCCCCAAGGGCTGCCTGATCACCCACGGCAACCTCGCCGCCGAGGCCGACGCCATGCTCGGCGGCTGGGGCGACGTCCTGCACGACACCGGCGGCGAACAGCCCGCCACCCTGCTCTTCCTGCCACTGACGCACGTGTACGCGCGGGCCGTGCAGATCGCCTCGATCCGCGGCGGCCTGCGCATCGGCCACCTGCCGCAGGTGTCCACCGACGCGATGCTGCCCGCCCTGGCGGTCTTCCGGCCGACCTTCCTGCTCACCGTCCCGTACATCCTGGAGAAGCTCCTCCAGCAGGCCCGGCAGGCCGCCGAGAACGCCGGGCGCGGCGAACTCTTCGAACAGGCACGGCAGGTGGCCGTCGACTGGGCCACCGCCAAGGAGCAGAAGGCCTTCGGACGCGGCCCCGGGCCCGGCGCCGGCCTGCGGCTGCGCCACATCGCCTACGACCGCGCCGTCTACCAGAAGCTGCGCGGCGTGCTCGGCGGCCGGATCCGCACCGTGATGTGCGGCGGGTCCTCGCTGCGCCGCGAGCTGGCCCTGTTCTTCACCGGCGCCGGCCTGCAGCTGTACGAGGGGTACGGGCTGACCGAGACCTCGGGCGCGATGGTCGCCAACCCGGCCGGGCGGCAGAAACTCGGCACCGTCGGGCAGCCGCTCGCGGACTGCACCGTGGTGCTGGCCGACGACGGCGAGGTGTGGCTGCGCGGACCCACGATCTTCGGCGGCTACCTCAACCACCCGCAGTGCACGGCCGACGCGCTGGTGGACGGCTGGTTCGCCACCGGCGACCTGGGCCGCCTCGACCAGGACGGCTACCTCAGCATCACCGGCCGCAAGAAGGACCTGATCGTCACCAGCAACGGCAAGAACCTCGCCCCGGCGGCGCTGGAGGAACGCGTCCAGGCGCACCCGCTGGTCTCCCAGTGCCTGGTGGTGGGCGACGACCGTCCGTACGTGGGCGCCCTGATCACCCTCGACCCGAGCGCGCTGGCGCACTGGCTCAAGTCGCACGGGCGGGAGCAGCTGGACACCTGGTCGGTGCTCGCGGACGAGCAGCTTCACGTGGAGATCCAGCGGGCGGTGGCGGCGGCGAACGCGGCGGTGTCCCGGGCCGAGTCGATCCGCGCGTTCCGGCTGCTGCCACGGGAGTTCAGCCAGGATCAGGGGCTGCTGACGCCCTCGCTCAAGCTGCGGCGCGAGGCGATCACCCGGCACCACGCGCAGGACATCGAGGAACTGTACGCGTCCTGACGGTTCGTCTGAGACGGTGCGGCGGCGGGAGGTTGTCCGGCGGCCGGGCGCCTCGGGCGGCAGCTCGCGGCGACTCGGCGCGACTTGCGGCGGCTCACTGCGGTTCACGGCGGCTCGCGGCGGTTCACCCGCCGTTCCCTTGACGGGCCGATTGGTCCAGTCCATTGTTTCTGTTCGGTCCGCGTGCGGGCGCACCACCCACCGCTCCCGCCCCTCCGGGAGCGCCCGGTTCCACGGCTCTGACACCGTCCCGCCCTCCCCACGGGCGGGTTCCCCCACCCGCAGGAGTCCTCACGTGTCCATGTCCACGCGTCTGTCCGCGCTGGCCGCCTCCGTCACCCTGCTCACCGGCCTCGCCGCCCCGGCGGCCTCCGCCGACCAGCCGCCCGCACCCGCCGGGGGGCCGGTCGTCAACCTGGCCACCAACCCGGGCTTCGAACTGCCCGCGCCCGACCTGGCCGACTGGGGCAGCATCCCGGGCTGGAACTGCACCGGGGGCCCGGCCGAGGCCGCCGTCACCACCACCGCCCCGCACTCCGGCACCTCCGCCCTCACCGTCACCCCGGCCGGGCCCGACTCCACCGGCGAGTGCGCGCAGACCGTCGCCGTCCAGCCGAACACCACCTACACCGCCTCGGCCTGGGTGCGCGGCAGCTTCGTCCACCTCGGCGCCACCGGCACCGGCAGAGACGTCGCCCCCGCCTGGACGGAGACCACCGGCGGCGGCTGGCAGCAGCTCACCACCCGCTTCACCACCGGCCCGAACGCCCGCAGCATCCGGCTGTACGTCCACGGCTGGTACCAGCAGGGCCCGTTCTCCGTCGACGACGTCCACGTCGACGGCCCCGCGCCCGCCCCCGCCGTCCAGACCGGCAGCGTGCCGACCGACGACAAGGTCGTCTTCTTCACCGTCGACGACGGCTGGCAGCGCACCCCCGAGGCGGAGAAGTTCATCGCCGACCACCACCTGCCGATCACCACGTTCCCGCTGCCGATGCCCGCCGGCACCGACCCGGGCTTCTTCCGGCGCGTCACCGCCGTGCCCGGCTCCTCCGTCCAGGACCACAGCGTCTCGCACTCCGACCTCAGCAAGCTGCCGCTCGACCGGCAGCAGGTCGAGATCTGCGACGCCCGCGACGCCATGACCCGGCTCTTCGGCACCGCGCCCGTGCTGTTCCGCCCGCCGTTCTTCGCCTGGAACGCCGACACCCTGCAGGCCGCCGCCAACTGCGGCATCCGCACCGTGCTCACCGCCGACGCCGACTTCAGCTGGGGCGCCGCCAACATCTGGCACCCCGGCCCGCTGCAGCCCGGAGACGTGGTGCTGATGCACTGGAGCGACACCCTCGCCACCGACCTGCAGCGCGTCCTCGCCGCCGCCGACGCGGCCGGGCTCAAGCCCGCCGGGATCGTCGACCACCTGAACTGACGCCGCCCTCGGCTCCCCCCCCGGAACGGGAGCCGACAACGCCGGTGCCGCCGCCCCCTCCCGTTGCGCGGGAGGGGGCGGCGGCACCGGCGTCATGCCCCGGCGGCCGACGCGAGGACTGATGCGGGATCAGGCCAGGCGTCGGACACGGTCTCAGGACTGGCTGAAGACCGGCAGGTAGCCGCCGGCCTGGCCGTCCGCGTTCGGGTGGTAGCTCTCGTCGACCGGCCAGGTGGCACTGTGCAGCCAGGTGGTCGACGAGCCGCAGATCTCGTGCCCGGCGAAGGTGCCGCGCACGTCACCGAAGGTGAACCCGGCGTTCGCGACCCGCTTGGCGATGACGTCGTCCAGCGTGTCGGCGGCCCCGTTGATGGCGGCGCGCTTGGTGTCGCCGATGCCGAACAGGCAGTAGCCGTCGATCTGGTACAGGTGCGGGTAGCCGAGCACCACGACGTGGGCGTTCGGCGCCTTGGACCGGATCGCGGAGTACACCTGGTCGAGCTGGCCGGGCAGGGTGTTCTGGGCGTAGTCCTCGGCGGCGCTGACGGCGTTCAGGCAGTCGCTGTCACTGCCCAGCACGCAGGTCTGCATGGTGCTGGAGAACCCGGAGTCGTTGCCGCCGATGGTGAGGCTCACCAGCGTGGTGCCGGCGTTCACCGCGGAGAGCTGGTTGTTGAGGACGTCGCCGGTTCTGGCGCCCGAACAGGCGACGAACGAGAACGACGAAGGCGCGTTCGCGTTCTTCCAGAGGTAGGCGTAGGCGTTGGTGCTGCGCTTGCAGCTACCGCTGTCGCTCAGGTAGTTGCCGGCGCCGACGCCGGCCGAGTAGGAGTCCCCGAGGGCCACGTAGTTGGCACCGGCCGCACCGGCGGACGACGCGGCGAAGAACGTCGACAGCGTGAGGAGAGCGGAAACGGCGGCGACGGAGAGAGCACGAGCAGGGCGGAGCATTGCACCTCCTGGGATGGCGGGGGTCGCAGAACGAGTGCCGGGCGGGGGCCCGGCACGCACGGCCTGGGCAGGAGCGGGAGCCTGGGCCGGGGACTTGGGGGGAACGGATCCGGGAACCGGAGCCGGAGGGCTCGGCGGGGGCCGGGGCCGCCTGGCGTCAGGGCCAGGTGTCAGGGCCAGGCGTCAGGACCGGCTGAAGACCGGCAGGTAGCCACCGGACTGGCCCGCGGCCTTCGGGTGGTAGCTCTCGTCGATCGGCAGCGTGGTGCTGTGCAGCCACGTGGTCGACGAGCCGCAGATCTCGTGCCCGGCGAAGACGCCGCGCACGTCGCCGAAGGCGAACCCGTGGTTGGCGGCCCGCTTGGCGATGACGTCGTCCAGCGTGTCGGCCGCCTTGTCGATGGCGGCGCGCTTGGTGTCGCCGATGCCGAAGAGGCAGGAGCCGCCCACCTTGTAGAGGTGCGGGTAGCCGAGCACGACGACGTGGGCCCGCGGGGCCTTCGCGTGGATCGCGTCGTACACCCGGTCCAGCTGGCCGGGCAGGGTGTTGCGGGCGTAGTTCTCGGCGGAGTTGACGGCGTTGAGGCAGTCGCTGTCACTGTTCAGCACGCAAGTCTTCATGGTGTCGCCGAAGCCCGCGTCGTTGCCGCCGATCGTGATGCTGACCAGCGTGGTGCTGGAGCTCAGGGCGGAGATCTGGTTGTTGAGGACGTCCCCGGTTCTCGCGCCCGAACAGGCGACGAACCTGAACGAGGACGGCGCGTTGGCGTTCTTCCAGAGGTACGCGTACGCGTTGGTGCTGCGCTTGCAGCTACCGCTGTCGCTCAGGTAACTGCCGGCACCGACGCCGGCCGAGTACGAGTCCCCGAGCGCAACGTAGTTGGCACCGGCCGCACTCGCCGACGATGCGGCGAAGAACGTCGTCATGGCGAGGGAGGCCGCTATGGCGGCGACGGGCAGAACGCGAGCTGGGCGGAGCATGACACCTCCTTGGCGTGACACGGGTCACAGAAGTGATAGCAGGAGGTGAGTGGCTCGGGAAGCGGTCATGCCAAGGATATTGACGGACCGTCTGACAACGGAGAAGTGAACCCCTGACCACAGCGCGCACATCCCCGCTGCTCAACAGGGGTATATGCCGACGCGCATCGGTCATCGCGCGTAGAAAGGATTCTGTGGAGAAGTCAGCACGCGGTCAGCCGAAGGCCAACACATGGTCAGCCTGCGGCCAGCGCACGGACAGGAAGCGCACGGACGAACACGCGCGCGAGGGCGGCGACGAGGGCGCGGACGAGTACGGGTTCAGGCGGGCGGGCGGGCGGGCGCGGCGCGGCGCCCGGTGGCCCGGTGGCACGCCTGAACCCGGCCTACGGGTACTCCGCGCCGGGGAAGACCTCGCAGCCCTCCACCGGCAGCTCCTCGATCGCCTCGTTCGCGGCCGCGGGCACACCGAGCCGCTGGACGGCCGTGGCCACCGCCACCCGCGCCTGGCGCAGCCCGGGCTCGCCCCAGCCCAACAGCTCGACCGCCAGCCCCGGCGCGACCAGCAGCCGCCGGTAGTGCCGACCCGAGGCCGGATCGGCCACGCTCGGCCCGACCGCCCGCATGGCGGCCGTCATCCGGACCCGTGCGCACTCGTGCCCGCCGTTCGCCGAGCCGACCCGGTCGTAGAGGTAGCCGAGGTAGTACGGCCGGCCGATCAGGGCCTGGGCCTCCTCGCCCGCCTCACGGGCCAGCGCGGCGCCCGGGTCACCGTCGTCCTCCGGCTCCAGTGAACCGCCGGGCAGTGAGCAGATCCCGTCCCTGGGGTTGACCAGGGTCAGCACCCGCCCGTCCGGTGCGAACAGCCACCCCCAGGACTGCTTCACCGGCAGGCCGTCCGGCACCGGCTCGCCCGGCCGCCACGGCCAGCCCGCCGTGGGGCGGCGGCGCACCCGGCCGAGCAGTTCGGCGACCTCCGCGCTGTACTCGATCCGGCTCATGCGCCCGCCTCGCCGCGCTCGGCAGAGGCACTCACCCACGCGCACCTTCCATCGATTCGCTCGCCACGCTCGCTCATGCGCCCGCCTCGCCGCGCTCGGCAGAGGCACTCACCCACGCGCACCTTCCATCGATTCGCTCGCCACGCTCGCTCATGCGCCCGGCCCTCCCCCGGCCGCCCGGCCCGGGACCTCCCACCGTCCGGTGGGGGCACCCGCCCGGGCGGGCGCCGCGGTGAGGAGACGGCTCCGCTCACTCATGCGTCCCCCTCTCGGTGTCGGGCTCGCCGCACCGGCGGCGCGACGGTCGACCTGCGGGGCACGGCGCGGAGCGGAGCGGCCGGAGCGGCGGCGTGGGGCACCGCACGCTCCTGCTGTTGATCTTCTCCGAATCTTCCCCGAACAGGCGGTCGATGAACAGTCCCCAGCGCCGCATGGCGGACGCGGCCACCCGCACACCTCGGGCACGGTTGATCAGCCCAGCGGCCCACCCCCCTTCCGGGGCCCGGGGAATCCCGGCCGCGAAGGCCCGGACGACGGCCGCCCCGAAGGCGGCGGCGCGGCCGGCGGCGGCCCCGGGGGCCCCGAGGGCGGCGTGTCCGGCAGCGGGAACCCCGGCCGCGGCATGACCCCGGGCGGGAACGGGAGCCCTCGCTCGGCGTCGTCCGCCAGCTCGTCGAACACCTCGTGTACCGTCATCGGCCGCAGCCGCCCGCCGGCCAGCGCCCAGCCGCGCACCACCGGCCCGGTCGCCGGGTCGCCGTGCAGCAGCACCGCGCCTCCTCCGCCCGCGGCCACACCCGCCGCCAGCGTGACGCAGAACGCCTCGGTGTCCCGCCCGGCGGGCCGCAGGCTCCCCGCCTCGACGCAGACGTCCACCGCCGACGTCAGCTCCTCTCCGTCCTCGGGACCGTGGCAGCGGAGCGTCAACAGGTGGCAGCCCTCCCCCGCGCCCTCGGCCAGCGCCAGGTACGCCGACGTCACGTACCGCATCACCGAGGCCAGCCGGCGCTGCCCGGCCGGGTCGTCGCCGACCGCGTCCAGCAGAGCCGCGCAGGCCACCGACATCCGCACCCTCGCCCGGTGGTCCTCCAGCAGCGCCGGCGCCAGCTCAGCCAGCCGCTCCCCCGCGTAGACGAACGGCTCCCCGGCCAGCTCCGGATCGCCCGCGTACGCGACCCGGGCGGCCGGCATCCGGGGATCGAGGCCGAGCGCGTCGCAGTAGTCCTCGAAGTCCCCCGCCTCGAAGACCCTCAGGTGCACCTCCACGCCCTGCCCGTGCAGGGCGCGCAGCTGCTCCTCCGAGCGCCGCAGGTACTCCTGGTGCCGCAGCGCACCGAACAGCCCGTACCGCGCCAGCCCGGCGAAGTCCGCCGCCTCGACCGCCAGCGCGACCGCCACCGGCTGCGGCGGCGGAGCACCCCGCGCCCGCCCGCCGCGCCGCGACCGCGCTCCGGGGCCGCCCGCACACCCACCCGGCGGCGCACCGCCCGGCGGCACGCCCCCGGCACCGCCCGGCCGCGGCCCGCCGACCCCCGCCCCGGCCCCGCGCCCGGCGAGCAGCACCCGCCGGCCCGCCTGCGGCCTTCCGCCCCGCCTCACCGCGACGCCCAGCGCCCCGGAGACCTCGCCCAACAGCTCCCGTACGGTCATGGTTCCTCCCAGCTCACTCGAACAGCACTGACACCTCCGGCCGCCCCGCCCCACAGAGCCGCCGACGTCGAGGAACATACACAGAGCCACTGACAATCGACCCCGGGTAATCGAACAGGGGGTGGTCGAGCGGCCGGAGAACGGGTGCGCGGGCCCGCACCGGCCGGCAGGGGACGGGAAGCCCGACCCCGCACGGCCCGGCGGTGCGGGCGGCCACGAGCGCCCGGTACGCCGGCGGGGAGCGGCTCCCGCACCGGCATGCCGAGCGAGGCGGCGGCTCCGCGCGGGCGGCGTGGAAGCCCCGCGTCCCGAACAGCGCGCCGGGGCCGGCGGCCGGGCGATTCGGGCGCACCGGCCGTGGCCGCCGGTCCGGGAAGCCCGCGCACGGGCCCGGCGTTTCGAGCGGAGCGCCGAGCCGGGCGGCCCCGCGGATCCCCCGGCGGAGAACCCGGCGGCCCAAGCCCCGCACCCGCACCCGCACCGGAGCCCAGCCGGTCCGAGCGCGACGCACGGAGGCCCGGCGCCCCGAGGCACACCGCCCGGGGCGCCGGTACGGGCACCCGGGCGGACCGGGCGGCGACCGGTCGAACCGAGGGATTCCGGGTGCGCAGGAGCCCGGCGCCCACCCGCGGGGCCGCCCGCCCCGGGCCGTGGTGCGGGCGGTTCGGGCGGGGTTGTCAGTGGCGGGCGTTATGGTCGGGGACCATGCGACTGCTGCATACCTCCGACTGGCATCTCGGCCGTTCGTTCCACCGGGAGAGCCTGCACGACGCCCAGCGCGCCTTCCTGGACCACCTGGTGGGCGTGGTCCGGAGCATGCGCGTGGACGCCGTGCTGGTCGCCGGGGACGTGTACGACCGGGCGCTGCCGGGCCTGGAGGCGGTGGAGCTGTTCGACGACGTGCTGCACCGGCTGGCGGGCCTCGGCGTGCCCACGGTGTTCATCAGCGGCAACCACGACTCGGCGCGCCGGCTGGGGGTGGGCGCCGGACTGATCGGGCGGGCGGGCGTGCACCTGCGGACGGATCCGGGCGAGTGCGCCGTCCCGGTGCTGCTGGAGGACGAGCACGGGCCGGTGGCGGTCTACGGGCTGCCGTACCTGGAGCCGACGCTGGTGCGCGAGCGGTTCGGGTTGGCGAAGGGCGGGCACGCGGCGGTGCTGGGTGCGGCGATGGAGCAGGTCCGGGCCGACCTGGCGGCGCGGCCGGAGGGGACGCGGGCGGTGGTGCTGGCGCACGCGTTCGTCACGGGCGGCGCGCCGAGCGACAGCGAGCGGGACATCGCGGTGGGCGGCGTCGCCGCGGTGCCGGCGGCGGTCTTCGACGGCGTGCACTACGCCGCGCTCGGCCACCTGCACGGCAGCCAGACGCTGGCCCCGCACCTGCGCTACAGCGGCTCGCCGCTCGCGTACTCGTTCTCCGAGGCGAAGCAGCGCAAGTCGATGTGGCTGGTGGACCTCGCGGCGGACGGCTCGGTGTCGGCGGAGCGGGTGGACTGCCCGGTCCCACGCCGCCTGGCCCCGCTGCGGGACACGCTGGACGCGCTGCTCACGAAGGAGGAGTACGCGGAGGCCGAGGACTGCTGGGTGCAGGTGACGCTGACCGACGCCGTCCGGCCGAGCGAGCCGATGGAGCGGTTGCGCCGCCGCTTCCCGCACACCCTGCAGTTGCTGTTCGATCCGGCGGAGACCGAGGCGGAGCCCGTCCGCTCGTACGCGGCGCGGGTCGGCGGCCGGGCGGACCTGGAGATCGCCGAGGGCTTCCTGCGGCACGTCCGCCCGGGCGCGGAGCCCGGCGCGGAGGAGCTGGGCTGGCTGCGGGAGGGCTTCGAGAGCGTGCGGGAGTCCGCCGAGCGGAAGGCGGACCTGCCGCGATGAGGCTGCACCGGCTGACAGTCACCGCCTTCGGCCCGTTCGCGGGCACCGAGACGGTGGACTTCGACGCGCTCGCCGCGGGCGGGCTGTTCCTGCTGCGCGGCGCGACGGGCGCGGGCAAGAGCAGCGTGCTGGACGCGGTCTGCTTCGCGCTGTACGGCGAGACGCCGAACGCCCGGCGGGCCGGCCGGCTGCGCAGCGACCACGCCGACCCCGGGCAACTGACGCAGGTCCGGCTGGAGTTGACGCTCGGCGGCCGGCGGCTGGAGATCACCCGGCTGCCGGAGCAGCGGCGGCCGAAGAAGGTCGGCACCGGCACGACCGTCGAGCGGGCGCAGACCCTGCTGCGCGAGTGGGCGGCCGACGCGGGCGCGGGCGTGCCCGGCTGGCGGCCGCTGAGCAAGTCGCACCAGGAGGCCGGGGAGGAGATCCACCGGCTGATCGGCATGAGCCGGGACCAGTTCTGCCAGGTGGTGCTGCTGCCGCAGGGTGACTTCGCCCGCTTCCTGAAAGCGGACTCGGAGGAGCGCGGCAAGCTGCTGCGGCGACTGTTCGACACCGAGCGGTACGGGCTCGTGGAGGCCTGGCTGGCCGAGCGCCGGCGTGCCCAGGAGGCCGCCGTGCAGGCCGGCCGGCGGCGGCTGCGGGACCTGGTCAGCAGGGCGGAGCAGGCGGCCGGTCCGGGTGCCGAGCCGGCCGAGGGCTGGGTGCCGGCGGAGGACGGCGAGGCGGACCTGACCGCCGGGGTGCTGGGCTGGGCGGCGGTCCTGCGCTGCGGCGCGGCCGAGCAGGCGGCCGTCGCCGAGGCGGCGCTGGACGGCGCGCAGGCGGCTCAGCGCGCGGCCCAGCGGGTCCGGGAGGCGGCCGAGGAGGTGGCCGGGCGACAGCGCCGCCACCGGGAGGCGCTGGCCAGGGCCGAGCGGCTGGCGGAGTTCGAGCCGGCGGCGGAGCGGGACGGGCGCCGGCTGGCGGCGGCGCAGCAGGCGGTCGGCGTCGAGTCGGCGCTGCGGCTGCGCGAGGGTGCGGCCGAGGCGCACCGGCGGGCCCGGACGGCGGAGCGGCGGCGGCGCGAGGCGCTGGCCGGTGCGCTCGCCACGCCGGGTGGGCTCGACGCGCTCGGTGTGCTCGGCATGCTCGGCGCGTCCCCGTCCGTGGACGGCACCCCCGTCGACATCGGGTCCCGCACCGACACCCAGCTCGATCCCCGCACCGACACCCGGGCCGACACCCGGGCCGACACCCGGGCCGGGGCCTGCGCCGAGGAGCTGGCCGGGGCCGAGCGGCGGCTGCGGGCCGAGGTGGTGCGACTGGAGGCGGCCCGGGCCGAGGAGCGGCGCTGCACCGAACTCGCCGACGAGCGGCGCTCGTTGGGCTCGGACCTGCGCGGCGCCGAGGAACTGGCGGAGGAGGCCGAGGACTGGCTGGCCGAGTTCGAGGGCGAGTTGGGCCGGCTGGAGGAGCGGCAGGCGGGGGCCCGGGCGGCCGGCGCCCGGGTCGAGCAGTTGGACGGGCGGCGCGCCGAGTCGGCGGCCCGGCTGGCGGCCGCGCGGGAGCGGGACGGCCTGCGGGCCGAGATCGCGGCGGCCGAGCCGCGGGTGGCGGGGCTGCGCACCGCCGCGCTGGACGCCCGCGAGCACGGCCTCGATCTCCGGGACCGCCGGCTGGCGGGCATGGCGGCCGAGTTGGCCGAGCGGTTGCGGGCGGGCGAGGCCTGCCGGGTGTGCGGGTCGCCCGAGCATCCGGCGCCCGCGGAGGCCGCGCCGGGCGGCCGGGTGAGCGCCGAGGACGAGGAACGGGCGGCCCGGGCGCTGGACGTGGCCGAGCGGGCCTGGCGGCAGGCCGACCAGGCGCTCACCGCGCTGCGGGTGCGCGAGGCGTCCGCCACCGGTGCCGCCGGGCCGGACGGCGTCGACGTGCTCGCCCGGGCGCTCGCCGGGCTGGAGCACGAGCACCGCGAGGCGCTGGGCGCGGCGGAGACGCTGGGCCGGGTCGAGCAGGAGATCGGCCGGCTGTCGCAGGACCGTGCGCGCCGCCTGGACGAGCTGCGCGAGGCCAAGGAGCGGGCGGCCGTGCTGACCGACCGGCTGCAGCAACTGGACGCCGAGCAGCGGGAGTCGGCCGGCCGGGTGGCGGCGGCCCGGGGCGGCGCGGCCTCGGTCGCCGAGCGGGCGGCGGCGCTCGGCCGGCTGGCCGAGGAGGTCGCCGGCGCGGCCGCCGCGGCCCGGGCCGGCGCGGAGGCGGAGGACCGGCTTGCCGACGCGGAGGCCGAGCTGGGCCGGGCCGCCGTGGCGGCCGGCTTCCCGGACTCCCGGGCGGCGCTGGCGGTGCTGCTGCCGGCCGAGGAGCGCGAACGCCTGGCCGGGCGGCTGGAGCGGCACCGCGCGGAGTCCGCGGCGGTGCGGCGGGAGCTGGCGCTGCCGGAGCTGGCCGAGGCGGCGGCCCGTCCGCCGGCGGACCTGGCGGCCGCGGCGGCCGCGCTGGGCGCCGCGACCGACCGGCTCGGCCGGGCGCACGCCGCGCGGGCGGCGGCGGACGAGCGGTGCGCGGCGCTGGCCGCGATCGGGCGTCAGCTGGCCGCGCTGGCGGCGGAGTTGGGCCCGGCACTGGAGCGGTTCGGGCGGATCAACCGGCTGGCCGGGGTGGCCGCCGGCACGTCCACCGAGAACCGGCTGCGGATGCGCCTGGAGTCGTACGTCCTGGCGGCACGGCTGGAGCAGGTCGCGGCGGCGGCCAGCGACCGGCTGGTCCGGATGTCGGGCGGCCGCTACACCCTGGTGCACAGCGACGACCGGGGCACCGGCAACAAGCGCTCGGGGCTGGCGCTGCGCGTGGTCGACGCCTGGACGGGCACCGAGCGGGACACGGCGACGCTCTCCGGCGGCGAGGGCTTCTTCGCCTCGCTGTCGCTCGCCCTGGGCCTGGCCGACGTGGTGACCGACGAGGCCGGTGGCATGCCGCTGGACACCCTGTTCATCGACGAGGGCTTCGGCACGCTGGACGAGCAGTCCTTGGAGGAGGTGATGGACGTCCTCGACGGGCTGCGCGAGCGGGACCGCGCGGTGGGCATCGTCAGCCACGTCGCCGACCTGCGCAGCCGCATCCCGGCGCAGCTGCTGGTCCGCAAGGGCCGGCACGGCTCGACGCTGGCGCTGGCGGGTCGGGAGGACGCGTAGCGCAGGAGAGGACGGGGCGACCGGCGGGGCCGGTCAGCTGGTCAGCCGGTCAGCCCGAGCAGGCGATCCGCTGCGCCTGCTGCCAGGCGCAGACCGGGCAGAGCGTGCTGCCGGGCTGGTCGGCGGGCAGTTCGGTCGGCTCGCCGCACAGCACGCAGTCGGCGCGCGGGCCGGCGGCCGCCGGGTCACGCCGCAGCGCCGCCTCGGCGTCGCCGTCCGGGGCGAGGTCGCAGACCGTCACGTCGGCGGCCGGGCCGTGGGCCGCGGTGTCGCCGGGGACGGCGCCCGCGCTGCCGTCCGCCCTGTCGCCGGCGCTGTCATCGACCCTGCCGTCGGCACTGTCGTCGGCGCTGTCGTCGGTGGGGGTCCCGTCGTTCATGCCGCCTTCCTACTCCGGGCGCCCGGCCGCGGGCAAGGCGGCGGCACCTGGCCCGACCGGGGCCGCCACGGTCGGGTTCCCGGCCGCCGCGATCATGGCGGCGACGCCGTCGAGCAGCGGGCCCAGCCCGAAGGCGAACAGCGCGTCGAGGTCGAGGTCGTAGCCGTCGCTGCCGAGGCCGCCGACGATCCGGGCGAACACCGGGTGGCGCCCGCCGGCGACGATCCCGGCCAGGGCGGGGGCCTGCCGGTCCATCCACTGGTCCTCGGTCAGGCCGGTGCGGGCCTCGGCCTGGCTCTCCCGTTCGAGGTGGACGGCGAGGCCCTGGACGTAGCTGTAGAGCAGGACGTGCAGGTCGAGCACGGTCCTGGGGTCGAGGCCGTGGCCGTCCAGGGCGCCGAGCGCCCACTCGGCGTGGTCCATCAGCGCGGGCAGCAGGAGCGGGCGGGTGAGCGCGCCGACCTGGGCGAGCCAGGGGTGGCGCCGGTGGATCCGCCAGAGGATGTGCGCGCCGGTCTCCAGCCGCTCGCGCCAGGACGGCGGCGGCTCGGCCGGGTAGGACTCCTCCGCGAAGGCCGCGTCCGCCATCAGCAGGACGAGCTCGTCCTTGCCCGCGACATGTCGATAGGTGGACATGGCGGCGACACCGAGCCGGGCCGCGACGCTGCGCATGGAGAGCGCGGCGAGCCCTTCGCGGTCGGCGATCTCGACGGCGGCCCGGACGATCCGCTCCCGGGTCAGCTCGCCGCCCTCACCCGTCCCCGGTTCGCCGAACAACTCGCCTGACGGCCCGGCGGCCGGCCCGGCGGCCGAGCCGGGCGCGGGCGGGCGCCGCCGGGCGGCGCCCGGGGCCGCCACCACCGTGCCGACCCGGGGCCGGGCCTCCACCAGGCCCTCCAGCCGCAGGGTGGTGAGCGCCTTGGTGGCCGTCGCGAGCGCGACGTTCCACTCGCGGGCGATCCGGCGGGTCGAGGGCACCCGTTCGCCGGGTACGAGGGCACCCTCGGCGATCCGCCGCCCGATCTCGTCGGCGATCCGCCGGTACGGCGGCAGGGCGGGCTCCGGCTTCCCGGCCATCCGGCGACCTCCTCGTGTGACATCCGTCTCAGCGTCGCGGCGGACCGCGGCTGCCCTAGGACAGAAGCTACCAGCCGCGCTCCCCCACCAGACCCCAACTGTCCTAGCTCAGTCGCGCCGAAAGCCCAGTTGGAGCCCCTGTGCGTACGCCGTACATTCAGGTCGAGTACACCGTACCGGCACCGGCGGCCGACAGCCGTCCGGCGCACACCGACGCGAAGGAGTCGACCCCGTGAAGACCGTGACCACGACCGCGACCACGACCGCGACCAGAACCGCGACCAGAACCGCGGCGGAGACCGCGACGAAGACCCCGGCCGGCGCCCCGGCCAGGACCGTGCTCATCTCCGGCGGCGGCATCGCGGGCTGCGCGCTCGCCGCCCTGCTCGCACGCAGCGGCTTCGCCCCCACCGTGGTGGAGCGCGCGCCCGGGCCGCGCCGCGGCGGGCAGGCCGTCGACGTCCGGGGCGTCGCGCTGGAGGTGGTCGACCGGCTCGGGGTGCTGGGGCAGGTCCGCGAGCACCGCACCCGGATGCGCGGCATGTCCGTGCTGGACGGCGAGGGCCGGGAGGTCCACCGTTCCACCGACAGCACCTACAGCTCCGGCCGGCTGGACGGCGACGACGTCGAGCTGCTGCGCGACGACCTCGTCCGCATCCTGCACGAACGGGCCGCCGGGGACGGCGCCGAGTTCGTGTTCGGCGACGCCGTCACCGCGCTCGACCAGGACGAGGACGGCGTGCTGGCCCGGTTCGGACAGGCCGGCCCGCGCCGCTTCGACCTGGTGGTCGGCGCGGACGGCCTGCACTCGGCGGTGCGCCGCCTCGCCTTCGGACCCGAGGAGCGCTACGCCACCCACCTCGGCCTGCACCTCGCCCTGTTCAGCGCCGAGAACTTCCTCGGCCTGGAGGACTGGCAGCTGTGGCTGCGCGACGGCGAGATCGGCTTCGGCATCTACCCGGCACGCGGCAACACCGAGCTGCGGATCGGCTTCGGCTTCGCGGCCGGCCCTGAGCCGGAGGGCCGGCAGCCGGAGGGTCCGCGGCCGCAGGGCCCGCCGCGGGAGGGCCCACCGGCGGACGGCAGCTCCGGCCCCGAGGCCCGCCGGGCGCTGGTCGCCGAGCGGATGGCGGCGCTGCGCTGGGAGCGGGAGCGGCTGCTGCGGGCCCTGGCCGACGCCCCGGACTTCACCTGCTTCGCGATGACGCGGATCCACCTGGACCACTGGTCCCGGGGCCGCGTCACCCTGCTCGGGGACGCCGGCTACTGCCCGTCCCCGCTGTCCGGCCAGGGCACCAGCCTCGCCCTGGTCGGCGCGCACGTGCTGGCCGACGCCCTCGCCGGCCACGGCGGCGACCACCGCACGGCCTTCGCGGCCTACGAGGAGCGGCTGCGCCCGTTCGTCCGGCTCAACCAGGAGCTGGCCACCGAGAACCCGGGCGGCCCGGCCTCGGAGGAGTCGGTCGAGCGGGCCAAGAACGCGATCACCCTCGACACCCCCGGCGCCTGAACCGCCCGGCCGCGGACACCCGGGCCCGCCCGGGGGCGCCCCGACGCCCCGCCCTAGGGTGGCGGGCATGACCGCCGACCTGCACCGCCGTCTGCTCGCCGCCCGCGTGACCGCGCCGACCTACCCGGAGGTGGGCGCCACCCGGGGCGGCCGGCTGCCGGACGGCTACGCGCACCTGCGCCGCCGGGTACACCTCGGGCACGGCCGGGCGGTGCTGGAGCGGGCCGGCCGGTACGTGCTCGGCTGGGGCAGCCAGCTGGGCACCGGCTTCGCCGTGTACCCGCACGCGCCGGCCGAGCCGGGGGCGACGGTGCTGCTGCGGCTCAGCCTGCCGGGCAGCCGGTGGCCGCGCGTGGTGATCCCCTGCCGGGTGGTGTGGACGGTGGCGGAGTCGGACCGGATCGGCTTCGGTTACGGGACGCTCCCCGGGCACCCGGAGTGCGGCGAGGAGGCGTTCCTGGTGTCGATGGACGAGGCCGGCGAGGTGTGGTTCGAGGTGACCGCGTTCTCGCGGCTGGCCGCCTGGTACGCCCGCCTGGGACGTCCGGTCGCGCTGCTGTGCCAGCACCTGGCGATCGAGCGCTACCTCGCCGCCGTCGCCGCCCACTGCCGCGACCGGCAGGACCGGCGGGACGGGCGGGACCGGCGCGACCGGCGCGACCGGCGGGACGGGCACGGCGACGGAGCCCGGACCGGGGGACCCGGCCGGGCCTGAGCCGAGGCCAGAGCCTGCGCCCGGGTCGGCACCCGGGGCGGCCCCCGGCCCGCGGCTCAGCCGAGGAACGACAGCCGCACGCTGCGCCGCGGATTGTCCCCGTTGGTGTCGACGAGCACCACGGACTGCCAGACGCCGAGGGCGAGTTGACCACCGATCACCGGCAGGGTGGCGTGCGGGGCGACCAGCCCGGGCACCACGTGGTCGCGTCCGTGGCCGGGGCTGCCGTGCCGGTGGCGCCAGCGGTCGTCGGCGGGGAGCAGGTCGCGCAGGACCGCGAGGAGGTCGTCGTCGCTGCCGGAGCCGGTCTCCAGGACGGCGATCCCCGCGGTGGCGTGCGGGACGAAGACGTTGAGCAGGCCGTCGCGCCCGGCGGCGTGCTCGGTGAGGAACGCGGCGCAGCGGTCGGTGATGTCCAGCGCGACCTCGCGGCTGCCGGTGGTGATCTCAAGGGTGGCCGTCTGGAACCGGCCGGGGTGGGTGGGGTTGGTGTTGTCCGCCATGCCGCCATCCTGGCCCAGGTCAGCCGATCGCGCGTACCGCGCCGCCGTCCGCCGGCGCCGGTCGGGCGCCGTGGCATACCATGAGAGGTTCAGACCACATCCGCCGCCGGACGGCGCCCGGTCATGCCGAAGGCCCGGTGGACCGGACGGTCCACCGGGCCGAAGCCCGAAGGCCGGGGCCGAAGCCCGAAGGCCGGGGCCGAAGCCCACGGCCAGGGCCCGAAGGCCGTGGCCGGAACCCGGCTCCGAAGGTCGAGACCCCCCTCGACGCGACAGGCCGCGACTGCTTAGCCGCGCCCGCCGAACAGGGTCCGCCGCAGCCGCCGCAGGGGCGCCAGCAGCTTGACCCGGGTGTGGCGGCGCCGGGCCGCCGGAGCGTCCGCGGCGGCCGGGCCGCGCGGGGTCAGCTCCCTTATCAGCCCGAGCGCCTCGGCGGTGTCGACCGCCGAGAGTGCGGGCGCGCCGAGTACGGCCAGGTGTCGGTCGATCCGGCGGCCGGTCGCGCCGACGCCGCACTGGATCGCCGGCACACGGGGCCGAGTCCGCACTTGCATGTGTTCCATCTGTTTCCCACCCCTACGAGGCGCCAGGGCCGTGAGGCGAAGACTATCCGTGACGGACGGCCTTCGCGCAACCGTCCTGGTGTGCTGCCACCGTACCGTGCGGCGTCAACTGACGGCGCACCAGGGGCCACCCGGGCGGTCACGACTAGGCATCAATGATGGGTGCACGGATCGCCTCCCGCCAACGGTGCCCGGATGCACGGACGGCGCACGGGCCGGGCCGCCGGTGCGCCCCCGGGTCGGCTTGCCCATATAGGGGACAAGCGCCAGGTCGACAAAGCGATCATGAACGGCGGCCGGCGATCACCCGCGGCGGTCCACCCGCTTCATGAAGTGAACACATTCGAGGGATTGACTCCCGGGAAAGCTCCAAGCAATATCTCTTCCAACGCGCGAGTGCCGCACCGCACCCGCGCGTGTGTTCGAGTCATGAAAGACTCGATGCGGGACTCCGGCTCCCCGCGGGCCACTGCCCGGCCGCCTCGACGCTGCGGCGGCCAGGCTCGCGCGGTGCCCGGACCGGCGGCCGGCCGTAGAGGGTCGGCCCGGCCGCCACCGACTGCCGGTGCCGCCCCCGTCCGGGGCCCGGCACCGGCGGTTCCGGGCCCGGGGCCCGGGGCCCGCCGCGATCACCCCCGCGACGACCACCCCCGCGCCCGTGCCCGTACCCGCCGGACGTCCAGGCAGGTCGGACCCGGCGGATCGGTAGACTCGGCCAGCGTGTCCCCCCTCCTCCTCAGCATCGTGCTCCCGGTCCACGGCGTGGAGCGGTTCCTGCCGCGCTGCCTCGACTCGATCCTCGGCGACACCGCCGCCGTGGAGTCCCGCTTCGAGGTGGTCGCGGTCGACGACCTCTCCCCGGACGGCTCCGGCGCGATCCTGGACGCCTACGCCGCCCGCGACCGCCGGCTGCGCGTCCTGCACCTCGACGAGAACCGGGGGCTCGGCGGCGCCCGGGCCGCCGCCCTGCCGCAGCTGCGCGGCGAGTACGTCTGGTTCGTGGACAGCGACGACTGGGTGCCCGAGCGCACGGTGAGCGTGCTGCTGGACGAGCTGGCGCAGGAGCACCGCCGCGCCACCCCGGCCGACGTGCTGATCACCGACTTCACCCACGTCTACCCGGACGGCGGGACCGAGCCCAACCCGTGGCGCCACGTGCTCACCGGCTCCCCGCTGATAGAAGGCTGCACCCTGGCCGAGCACCCGGCACTGTTCCGCACCGTGATGTCGGTGTGGAACAAGGTGTTCCGCCGCGCCTACCTGGAGGGCCTGGGCGTCTCCTTCGGCGGCGGCTACTACGAGGACATCTCGGTCACCTACCCGGCGCTGCTGGCCGCCGAGCGGCTGCGCTACCTGGACCGGCCCTGCTACAACTACCGGCGCGGCCGGGACGGCGCGATCACCGCCACCGCCTCCCCCAAGCACGCCGACGTGTTCGCCCAGTACGACGCGATCTTCGCCTTCCTCGACCGGGCCGACCGCCCCGGTCCGGCTGTCCCCGAAACGCTGCGCACCCAGGTCTTCGAGCGGACCGTCCAGCAGGCGCTGAACGTCTACGACTCCCCCGGGCTCGTCCCCGCCGACCGGCGCAAGGACTTCTTCCGCCGGATCGCCCAGCACTTCGAGCGGCACCGCCCGGCCGGCTACCGCTTCCCCGGCGGCGTGCGCGGCGTGCAGTACCGGCTGGCCGCGCGCGGCGCCCGGATCGCGTACGCGGAGCTGCGCCGCACCGGCCGGCTGCCGCGCGAACTCAAGCGCGGCGCACGGGCGGTGGCGCCCGCGGTGAAGAAGGGGATGCGCAGCGGCGCCCGGTTCACCGCGTACAACGCGTTCCGCCGGCTGCCGCTGGACGAGCACCTGGCGGTCTACGCCGCGTACTGGCACCGGGGTTACGCGTGCAGCCCGGCCGCGATCTACGAGAAGGCGAAGGAACTCGCCCCGCAGATCCGGGGCGTGTGGGTGGTGGAGAACCGCCGGCAGGCCGACACGCTGCCGGACGGCGTGCCGTACGTGATCGTCAACACGCCCGCGTACCTGAAGGTGATGGCGACCGCCAAGTACTTCGTCAACAACGTCAACTTCCCGCGCACGATGGCGAAGCGGCCGGGCACGGTGCACGTCCAGACCCAGCACGGCACCCCGCTCAAGGCGATGGGCATGGACCTGCGCGACCGGCCCGAGGCGGCCGAGGGGATGGACTTCGACCGGCTGCAGGAGGCCATCGACCGCTGGGACTACCTGGTCTCCTCCAACCCGCACACCAGCGAGCACTTCGCCCGGGCCTTCCCCGGGCGCTACGAGATGCTGGACACCGGCTACCCGCGCAACGACCGGCTGGCGAACGCCACCCGGGAGGAGGCGCGGGCGATGCGCGAGCGGATCGGGCTGCGGCCGGGCACCACGGCGGTGCTGTACGCGCCGACCCACCGCGGCGGCAAGGGCGGCTACCTGCCGCTGCTCGACGTGGCGGACCTGGCCCGGAAGCTGGGCCCGGACTTCACGCTGCTGGTGCGCACCCACTACTTCCACACCGGCGGCCCGGGCGACCTGACGGTGGATCAGGACGCGGCGCGGATCGTGGACGTGTCGGCGCACCCGGTCGTGGAGGACCTGTACCTGGCGGCGGACGCGCTGGTGACGGACTACTCGTCGATGATGTTCGACTACGCGGTGCTGGACCGGCCGGTGGTCGTCTTCGCCCCGGACTGGGAGGAGTACCAGCGCGAACGCGGCGCCTACTTCGACCTGTTCGCCGAGCCGCCGGGCGCGGTCACGGTGGACGCGGAGGGGCTGGCGAAGGCGCTGCTGGCGGGCGATCCGGAGCCGGCGGCGCGGGCGCGGTTCCGGGCGAAGTTCTGCGTCTGGGACGACGGCGGGGCCTCGGAGCGGGTGGTGCGCCGGGTGTTCCCGGTGCGGGACTGACCCGCGCGGAACCGGCCCGTGCGGGTGGGGTCGGGCCGACCGCCGCCGGTACGGCGGCCGGCCCCGACCCCGGGGTGCGCTCAGCCGCGGCGGGCGGCCAGGAACTCCTCGAAGTCCAGGTAGCCCTGGTGACGGGTGTCCATCGTGTGGATCAGCGCCTCGGCCATCCCGAGGGTCACGCTGTGGTCGCCCATCTCGTTGGCGGCCAGCGCGTACTCGGCCGGAGTGATCTTGCCGTCACCGTTCTTGTCGAAACGGTCGAACAGCGCCTTGATCTCCTCGACGCTCTGCATGGTGCCCTCCTGGTACTGCGGGGTCGTGCTCGGTTCGGACGGGCGTACCCTACCCGGCCGTGGCACGCGCCACGGTCAGCGGGAGTGGACGGGCGCGGGGGTCGGTGTCGTAGTCTGCGGGTCTGATTGCAGGCCCGGGCACCTCCCGGGCGGTCGTTCGTCCAGGGAGGGAACCATGCTCGACCTCGTCACCAGGCTGGTGCTGAAACCCGTTTCGCGCGGGATCTGGCGCCCGGCCATCGAGGGTGCCGAGAACGTGCCGAGCAAGGGCGGGGTGATCCTGGCGAGCAACCACCTGTCGTTCATCGACAGCGTGGTGATCCCGCTGACCGCCCCCCGCCGGGTCCACTTCCTCGCCAAGGCCGAGTACTGGCAGGCGCCGGGCCTCAAGGGCAAGCTGTCCAAGGGCTTCTTCGAGGCGATCGGCGCCGTCCCGGTCGAGCGCGGCACCTACCGCTCCGCCCAGGCGTCGCTGGAGTCCGCGCTGGAGATCCTGGAGGCCGGCAAGGCCTTCGGCATCTACCCCGAGGGCACCCGCTCGCTGGACGGGCGGCTGTACCGGGGCAAGACGGGCGTCGCCTGGCTGGCGCTGACGGCGGGCGTGCCGGTCGTCCCGGTGGCGCTGGAGGGCCCGGAGCAGATCCTGCCGGTGGGCAAGCGCGTGCCGCGGATCAAGAAGGTGACGGTCCGCTTCGGGGAGCCGCTGCACTTCGACGAACTGCACGGGCAGGCCAGGTCGCTGAAGGCGCGCCGCCAGGTGACCGACGAGGTGATGGCGGCGATCCAGCGGCTGTCCGGGCAGGAAGTCGTGGGGAGCTACAACGAGGTCCCGAAGGCGGCGTAGCCAGCGCCTGCGGTCCTTGCGGTTCTTGCGGGTCCGGTCCGCGGTACGGGCCGGCCGCGGTGCGCACTGCCCCGCGGTGCGGACTGCCCGCGATACGGACCGGCCGCGGTACGGGCCGGCCGCGATACGGGCCGGCCGCTACGCGTGGCCCAGGACCTCGGCGGTGTCCGGAACTTCGCGGCGCAGCAGCGCGGCGTACCGCCCGTCCAGTGCCACCAGTTCCTCGTGGGTGCCGAGTTCGGCCACCTCGCCGCGGTCGAGCACGGCTATCTGGTCGGCGGTGCGCACGGTGGAGAGCCGGTGCGCGATGGTGATGGTGGTGCGGCCGGCGGCCAGCGCGTCCACGGCCTGCTGGACGGCGCGTTCGGTGCGGTTGTCGAGCGCGCTGGTGGCCTCGTCGAGGATCAGCACGGGCGGGTTGCGCAGGATGGTGCGGGCGAGCGCGAGGCGCTGCTTCTCGCCGCCGGAGAAGCGGTAGCCGCGTTCGCCGACCAGGGTGTCGTAGCCGTCCGGGAGGGCGGCGATGGTGTCGTGGACCTGTGCGGCCCGGGCGGCCTCGACCAGTTCGGCGTCGCTGGCGTCCGGCTTGGCGAAGCGCAGGTTCTCGGCGACCGAGGCGTGGAAGAGGTAGGTCTCCTGGGAGACCACGCCGACCGCGCGGGCCAGGGTGTCGAAGGACAGCTCGCGCACGTCCACGCCGTCGATGGTGACCCGGCCGCCGGTGGCGTCGTACAGGCGCGGCACCAGGTAGCTGAGCGTGGTCTTGCCGGACCCGGTCTCGCCGACCACGGCCAGTGAGCTCCCGGCCGGGACGGCCAGGTCGACGCCGGCCAGGGTCGGGCGCGGCTGCTCGGGGTCGTAGCGGAAGTCGACGCGCTCGAAGCGGACCTCGCCACGGATCGGGTCGAGGGTGACGGGCCGCGCCGGTTCGGCGATGTCCACCGGCAGGTCGAGGTACTCGAAGATGCGCTGGAAGAGCGCGAGCGAGGTCTGCACGTCCACGCCGGTGGAGAGCAGGCCGACGGCCGGGCGGAACAGGCCCTGCTGGAGGCTGACGAAGGCGACCAGGGTGCCGACCGAGACGATCGGCGCACCGGCGGCGGAGGTCAGGCCGGCCGCCCAGTAGATCAGCGCGGGCATCGCGGCCATCACGATCATGATGGTGTTCATCCGCCAGCGCCCGGCCATGCCGGCCCGCACCTCCAGGTCGGCGAGCTGGTCGGACTGCGCGGTGAACTCCCGGGCGAGCGAGTCGGAGCGGCCCATGGTGCGGCCGAGCAGGATGCCGCTGACGGACAGCGACTCCTGGACGGCGGAGCTCATCGCGGCCAGCTGCTTCTGCCGCTCGGTGGTGATCTTCTTGCGCTCGCGGCCGACCCGGCGGCTGATCCAGACGAACAGCGGGAGCAGCAGCAGCGAGACGACCGTCAGTCGCCAGTCGAGGGCGACCATGGCGACGACGGAGGCCACCACGGCGGTGAAGTTGGAGGCCAGGCTGGTCGCGGTGGACGTCACCGTGGACTGCATGCCGCCGATGTCGTTGGCGATCCGGGACTGCACCTCGCCGGTGCGGGTGCGGGTGAAGAAGGCGAGCGACTGGCGCTGCAGGTGGTTGTAGACGGCGGTGCGCAGGTCGTGCATGACCCGCTGGCCGACCGTGGTGGAGATCAGCGTCTGCAGGACGCCGAAGATGCTGCTCACGACGGCCGCGAGGACCATCCCGAGCGCCAGCAGGCTGAGCAGCCCGGTGCGGCCCTGCGGAATGGCGGTGTCCAGGACGGCGCGGAGCAGGAACGGCGTGGCGACGGACACCACGGCGGTGGCGGCGACCAGCAGGCCGACCGTGGCGAGGCGGCCCGCGTACGGGCGGAACAGCGCGAGGATGCGCCGCCACTGGGCCGGCGGGCGGGGGTCGCCCTCGGCGCGCGGGGGCGGGGTCCAGTCGATGGTGGCATGCCTCAAGGGCGGCCTCCCTGGGTGGGGCGCGCGGCGGGCGCGCGCCGGCGGACGGGTTTCGGCGAACGGGTTTCGGCGGACATGTTCCGGCGGACATGTTCCGGCGGACAGGGTTCGGCACGACGCGGGCACGGCCGAAGGGGCCGTGCCGGGGCGGGCGGCCTCAGCATAGCGGGGTTAGCTCATAGTTAGGCAAGCTAATAGTGAGGGTTGCTCTATTCCCGGTGCCGAGGCCGCCTGGCCGTGCGACTCCTCGGGCCACTGGGGACTTTGGCCCTTGGGGCCCGCCGTCCGTCCGGCGCCGCCGTCAGTTCGTCCGGTAGGTGCGCGCCGCCTTGGAGGAGAGGCCGCCCAAGCCGCCGGACGGCAACAGGCGGGCCAGGGCCACCACCGTCTTGTAGCGCTTGCCCGGCACCGACAGCGACTTGCCCCGGGCCAGGTCCCGCAGCGCCTCGTCCACCACCCGCTCCGCCGACAGCCACGACCAGCGCGGGATGTTGCCCGTGCCCATGCCGGCCCGCTGGTGGAACTCGGTGCGGGTGAAGCCCGGGCACAGCGCCATCATCCGCACCCCGGTGCCGCCGAGGTCGCGCAGCACGCCCTGGGTGAAGCTCACCACCCACGCCTTGCTCGCCCCGTACGTGCCGCGCGGCAGGAACGCGGCCACCGAGGCGACGTTCACCACCGCGCCCCGGCCGCGCTCGCGCATGCCAGGCAGGGCGGCCGTGGTCAGCCGCAGCACGGCCTCGATGTGCACCTTCAGCATGTCCAGCTCGTCCTGCAGCGGGACCGTCCCGAACGCGCCCTTGTTGCCGAACCCGGCGTTGTTGACGAGCAGGTCCACCGGGCGGGCGGAGTCCGCGAGGCGGGCCTCGACGGCCGCGATGCCCTCCTCGGTCGCGAGGTCGGCGGTCAGCACCTCCGCCTCGACGCCGTACTCGGCGTGCAGGTCGGCGGCGGCACGCTCCAGACGCCCGGTGTCGCGGGCCACCAGGACGAGCCGGTGGCCGCCGCGGGCGAGTCGGCGGGCGAACGCGGCTCCGATGCCGGCGGTAGCGCCGGTGATCAAGGCTGTGGTCATGCCCAGACCGTACCGACTCCCCGCAGCCACGCCCACACCCAGGGCAACACCCCAGCTCGGCGGGCTGCGGAGGCCGGCCGCCGAGGGCTCGTAGCGTCGGACAGGGGCATCGCCCGACCGGGCGGTGACGACCGGATGAGGAGGCACATCTGATGCTTGCTCAGTTCGGGACCACCACGACCCGGGCGCTGCTGGCGCCGCCGGACGAGCTCGATGCGCTCGGCACGCTGATGGTGGAGGACGAAGTCCTCGCCACCGCCCAGCGGGTCGGCTCGCGCGCGCTGGCCTGCTGCGCTACCCGCTCGCCCACCTATGGCTCGGAGAGGGCGAGTTGGGCCGGGCCCTCGGCGAGGTGCGGCGGCCGCGGCTGCGCCTGCCGCACTCCGGCGACGAGCTGTGCCTGGTCTGGAACCACCGACGCCCGGCGGCCGGGACCTCTACTTCCACACCGGCGGCACCCGCGGCTTCACCGCGTTCGTCGGCTTCTCGCCGCCCAGCGGCACCGCCGTCGCCGCGCTCGCCAACACCGGCCCCGGCCTGGACGGGCGGTTCCTGCAGTGCGGCTACGGGCTGCTGCGGGAACTGGCGTCGCAGGTGTGAGGGCGGCTCCGGGACGCCCCGGGCCTCGGCTTCGGTGTTACGCGGCGACGGCCTTGGCGCGGTCGGTGGCGATGTGCAGGGCCAGGCCGGCGAGGACGGTGCCCATCGCGTAGCGCTGGATCCGCAGCCAGGTCGGGCGACGGCCGAGGAACGAGGCGATGCTGCCGGCGCTGACCGCGATCAGGCCGTTGACGGCGACCGCGATCACGATCTGGACCAGGCCCAGCACGAGGCTCTGCAGGGCGACATGGCCGCGCTCCGGCGCCACGAACTGCGGCAGCAGCGAGAGGTACATGATGACGATCTTGGGGTTGAGCAGGCAGGTCAGGAAGCCCATCGCGAACAGCTTGCGCGGCGGGTCCGGCGGCAGCGGCTGCGGGGCGAACACCGCCGCACCGCCCGGCTTCACCGCCTTCCAGGCCAGCCACAGCAGGTAGCCGGCGCCCGCCAGCTTGATCGCCGTGTACAGCGCGGGCACCACCGAGAACACCGCGGCCACCCCGGCCGTCACCGCCATCAGGTACACCAGGAACGCGGCCGCCACCCCGGTCAGGGACACCAGACCGGCCCGGCGGCCCTGGGCTATCGAGCGCGAGACCAGGTAGATCATGTTCGGGCCCGGCGACAGCGCCATGGTCAGGGCCACGGCCGCGATCCCGAGCACGGCGTGGCCGTCCACGACGTGTCCGTTCGCGACGTACCCGTTCACGGCAGAGAGCAGATCATCCATGCGAGGAGGCTAGGCCGGGCTCCCTACTCGATGCAATGATGACTTTGCGCTCGGTGCAATCCGGGCGGCGCCGAAACAGCCCGGAGGGACCGACCGGCCGTGGACGACTACCGCGCGATCGCCGACCAGATCGCCGCCGACATCACGGCCGGACGGCTGCGGCCCGGCCAACAGCTCCCCACCCAACGGGACTTCGCCCGCCGCCGGGGCATCGCCAACTCCACCGCGACACGCGTCTACCGCGAGCTCGTCCGGCGCGGACTGACCACCGGCGAGGTCGGGCGCGGCACCTTCGTCCGGGCCGGGGACGCGCCGGGCGGCGGCGGCCGGGTCGCGCTCGCCGAACCGGGCGCCGCGCCCGTCGACCTGGAGCTCAGCTACCCGGCCGTCCCCGAGCAGTCCGCGCTGCTCGCCGCCGGTCTCGCGCCGCTGCTGCGGCCGGACGCGCTGGCCGAGGCACTGCGGCCGGTCGGCGCGGCCGGGACGGCGGCGGCCCGGCGCGCCTTCGCCGGACTGGTCGGCGGCCCGGACCGGGGCCTGCCGGAGGACGCCGTGCTCTTCGCGGGCAACGGGCGGCAGGCCGTCGCGGCGGCGCTGGCCGCGCTGGTGCCGCCGGGGCAGCGGCTCGGGGTCGAGGAACTGACCTACCCGGTGGTCAAGGCGGTCGCCGAACGGCTGGGCATCCGGCTCGTGCCGCTGCCCGTCGACGAGGACGGGCTGCTGCCCGACGCCGTCGCCGCCGCGCACCGGACGGCGCCACTGCGGGCGCTGTACGTCCAGCCGCGCGTGCACAACCCGCTCGGGACGAGCATGCCGCCGGAGCGGGCGGCGGCGCTGGCGGCGCAGGTGCGGCGGCTCGACCTGCCGGTGGTCGAGGACGCGATCTGGTCCTTCCTGCGCCCGGACCTCGCGCCGTTCGCCGCGCTCGCGCCGGAGCGGACGGTCCTCGTCGACAGCCTGTCGAAGCGGCTCGCGGCCGGGCTGAGCGTCGGGGTCGCGGTGGTGCCGGCGGCGCTGCGCGAGCGGGTCGCCGGGGCGCTGCGCTCGGGCGGGTCGACGCCGAGCGGCTACGCGTTGGAGGCGGCGGTGCGCTGGATCGGTGACGGCACAGTCGCGGCGGTCGCGGCCGCCAAGCGGGCCGACGCCACGGCGCGGCTGGAGCTGGCGCGCGAAGTCCTCGGCGGGCGGCGGCTGTCGGCCGACCGGTGCGCGTACTTCGCGTGGTGGCGGCTGGCGCCGCCGTGGCGGGCGGAGACCTTCGTCGCGGCGGCGGCCCGGGCCGGCATCTCCGTCACCCCGGCGGCGGCGTTCGCGGTCGACCCCCGGCGCTCACCGTCCGCCGTCCGGATCGGGCTGGCCTCGCCCCCGCTGCCGGTCCTCGAGCGGGCCCTGGCGACGCTGGAACGGATCGCGGCGGAGGGGCCGGGAGCTGGCGGGGAGGTGGGGGCGGTGGGGGCGGAGGCGAGCGACGGCGAACAGATCACAGGCGACAGATGACAACGAACAGATGACAACTTTCAACATCTGAAATCTGTTCGCTGACATCTGTTCGTTGTTCGCCGTCGGTCGTCAGCTGTCAGCCGCCCGCCCTCCGCCGTCCGTCAGCTCGCCGGACCGCTCCGGCCGCCCCGCACGGCGGAGTCCGCAGCCGTGTCGGCTGCGCCGCCCGCGCCGACCGCGCGCAGCCGCGAGGCGGCGGTCGCGGCGAGCTGCGGCGCGAGCCTGGCGACGTCGCGGGAGCCCACCAGTGCGATCAGGCTCGGCAGCATCCAGCGGACCGGCTGCATGCCGCGCAGCCAGGCCTGCGCGTAGACGTGCGCGGAGCGGCGGGCGATCCCGGCGACGATCCGGTCCACCGCCGGCTCCAGCGGGTACGTCTTGTTCGCCGGCCACGGCAGCCGGCTGCGCATCTGCTTCAGCACCGCGTCCTGGTCGGCGCCGCGCACCATGTCGGTGTCGGTCCAGCTCAGGTACCCGACACCGACCTTGACTCCCTGGTAGGCGACCTCGGCGCGGATCGAGTGGGCGAAGGCCTCCACCCCGGACTTGCTCGCGCAGTACGCGCTCATCAGCGGCGCCGGGGTGAGCGCCGCGAGCGAGGCGATCTGCAGCAGGTAGCCGCGGCTCTCGGCGAGCGCCGGCAGGAAGGCCCGCGCGGTGGCGACGCTGCCCAGCAGGTTGACCTCGATCACCCGGCTGAACGCCCGGTGGTCGCTGTCGGCCAGCGGCCCGCCGATGGCGATCCCGGCGTTGGCGACGACAGTGTCGATCCGGCCGTAGTGCTCCTTGATCCGCCGGGCGACGTCGCTCAGCGCGTCGAGGTCGGTGACGTCCGCCTCCCAGCTGGTCGCGGACGGTCCGCACTGGGTCGCGACGTCCTTCAGCTCCTCCGGCTCCAGGCCGAGCAGCGCGACCTTCGCCCCGCGGCGGGCCAGCTTCCGGGCGAGCGAGGCGCCCACGCCGCGGGCGGCCCCGGTGACGACGACGACCTGCTCGGACAGCGGCGGGATGGTGTTCATGCGGCGGCGGTCCTCTCGACCTCGGGGACGGAGACGGGAACGGCAGGGGCGGGAGCGGCGGCCGCCAGGTACGCGAGCGCCATCCGGCGGATCTCGGCCGCGACCTCCGCCGGCCGTTCCAGCGGCGCCATGTGGCCGACGCCCGGCAGCAGCAACAGCCCCTGCGGGTCGGCCAGTTCGGCGACGATGCGGTGCGCGTGCACCTGCGGGGTGAGCCGGTCCGCGGTGCCGACGACGACCGCCGTCGGCACGCCGAGCCGGGCGAGCGGGGCATGGACGTCCAGGCGGTCGAGCACCCTCGCCCAGTTGGCCCGGACGGCGGCCGGGCAGGCGTGCACGATCCGGGCCGTCGCCTCGACCTGGCCGGCCGGCGAACCCGGGCCCATGGTGGCGTACTTGAGCGCGGCCCGGCTCAGCGGCGTGACCGGTCCGAGCGGCAGTCGGGCGTGCAGCAGCCGCCGGTGCAGGAAGCGGCGCAGGCCGGCGGGGCGTACGCCCTCCGGCACCACGGTGAGTTCGGCCACCAACTCCCCCGCCCCGGTGGAGACCAGGACGGCGGCGGCGGTCCGCTCGGCGACCTCGGCGCGGCCGCCGGCGGCCATGATGGTCATCCCGCCCATGCTGTGGCCCGCGAGCAGGGCCCGCTCCCCCGCCGGGACGGTGGCGGCGAGCACGGCGGACAGGTCGTCGACGAGCGCGCGGGTGGAGTACCGGGCCCGGCTCGGCGGGACCTCGCTGCGCCCGTGGCCGCGCTGGTCGTAGGCCACCACCCGGTAGTGGTCGGCGAGTCTGCGGATCACCGGCGCCCAGAAGGCGATCGAGCAGGTCCAGCCGTGCGCGAGCACCACGGTGGGCGCGCCGGGCCGGCCGTGGACCTCGGCGTGCAGCCGGATCCCGTCCGCCGAGCGGACGCTCAACTCCTCGACGGGCAGGGGTGCTTCGTAGTCGGCGGGCGGCCGGACGGCGCTCACGCGGACACCTCCCGGGTGGCGGCGGAGGTGGCGGCCGACGCGGGAGCGGCGGTGGCGGCGGACGTGGCGGCCGACGCGGGAGCGCCCGTGGCGGCGAACGCGGGAGCGGCGGTGGCGGCCGACGCGGGAGCCGGCCCGGGCCGCATCGTCAGCTCGTACTCGCCGAGGTCGACCTTGCGGGTGGCGCGGCGGAAGGAGGTGGTGGAGCCGGGCCACAGCACGGTGTTCTTGCCGTTCGGGTCGAGGTACCAGCTGCGGCAGCCGCCGGTGGTCCACACCGTGCGGTCCATCCGGTGCTGGAGTGCGAGGTTCCACCGCCGCTGGGCGCGCGCGGTGGGCTGCATGGCGGCCGCACCGACCGCGTCGAGGGTGGTCAACGCGTCGATCAGATAGTTCACCTGGGACTCGATCATGAGGATCATCGAGCTGTTGCCGAGGCCGGTGTTGGGGCCGATGACGAAGAACAGGTTCGGGAAGCCGTGCACGGTCGAGCCGCGCAGCGCCTCCATGCCGTCCTTCCACTCCTCGGCGAGGCTCGTCCCGTCCGCGCCGAACACCCGGGAGCCGATGGGCATGTCGGTGACGTGGAAGCCGGTGCCGAAGACGATGGCGTCCACCTCGCGCTCGGTGCCGTCCGAGGCGACCAGGGTGGAGCCGCGCACCTCGCGCAGGCCGGCCGCGACGACCTCGGTGTTGGGTGCGGCGAGCGCCGGGTAGTAGGTGTTGCTCAGCAGGATGCGCTTGCAGCCGATCCGGTAGTCCGGGGTGAGCTTGGCGCGCAGCGCCGGGTCGGCGACCGCCTGGGCGAGGTGGCGCTGGGCGAGCCGCTGGACGACGCGCAGCAGGCCGGGGCGGCGCACGAAGGCGTCGACCTGCAGCTCGCGGAGCGCGAAGAGGGTGCCGCGGCGGATCGAGGTGGTCGCCGGCACCTGGGTGTGCAGCCACTTCTCCAGTTTGGTGATCTCACGGTCACGGCGCGGCAGGACCCAGGCGGGGGTGCGCTGGAAGACCGTCAGTTCGCCGACCCGCGGCTGGATCGACGGGATGATCTGGGCGGCGGAGGCGCCGGTGCCGACCATGGCGACGCGCTTGCCGGTCAGGTCGTAGTCGTGGTCCCAGCGGGAGGAGTGGAACACCTTGCCGGGGAAGGCGTCGAGCCCGGGCAGGTCGGGGATCTGCGGGTCGGCGAGCGGTCCGGCGGCGGACACGACGGCGTCGGCGGTCCAGTCGCCGGCCGAGGTGGAGATCCGCCAGTGGGTCCGTTCGTTGTCCCAACGGGCCTCCAGCACCTCCGTGTCGAAGCGCAGGTGCGGGCGCAGCCGGAAGACGGTGGCGACCTTCTCCAGGTAGGCGCGGATGTCCGGCTGGCCGGAGAAGCTGCGCGGCCACTCGGGGTTCGGCGCGAAGGAGTAGGAGTAGAGGTGCGAGGGCACGTCGCAGGCGCAGCCGGGGTAGCTGTTGTCGCGCCAGGTGCCGCCGACCGAGTCGGCCCGCTCCAGGACGACGAAGTCGGTGATCCCGGCGCGCCGCAGGCGGACGGCGGCGGCGAGGCCGCCGAAGCCGGATCCGATCACCGCCACCCGGACGTGCGGGACGGCCTGCTCCGGCGCGGACGCGTCGGGAGCGCCCGGGCGCGGGAGCTTGCTGCTGGATGCCATGCGGCCTCCTCCTGAGGGTGGGGGCGGTGATCGCGCTCTCCCGGGGCCTGCCCGGGGACCCTTGCAATCGCGCCAGTAATCACTGGCATGGTTGGCAGGGTAGCCCTTGCCGACACCGGATGGAAGAAGAGCGGCAGTGCGGATTCGGCGCGGCTTCGACCACCCATTCTCCAAGCCGCCGAAGCCCCGGCCGCGCGCGCACCTATGCTGAACGCCGTGGACAAGGTCAGCGCAGCCGCGGGCGACGAGAAGAACGGCAGACGCGAATACCGGGTGGAGGAACTGGCCGAGGCGGCCGGCATCACCACCCGCACCCTGCGCTTCTACCGCGAACGCAAACTGCTCCAGCCGCCCCGCAAGCAGGGCCGGATCGCCTGGTACGGCGACGAGCACCTGGCCCGGCTGCGGATGATCGCCGAACTGCTCGACCGCGGCCACACCCTCGGCGGCATCACCGAACTCATCGGCGCCGGCGAGAGCGGCCGCGACGTCGCCGAACTCATCGGGCTGGAGGCCGCGATCGTCGCCCCCTGGTCGGACGAGACCCCGGTGCGGCTCGACTGGGACGAGCTCAAGGCCGCCTTCGGCGACCAGCTCACCGAGGAGAACACCGCCGAATCCATCGCCCAGGGCTACATCACCATCGCCGACGACGGCATCACCCACGTCAGCCGGCGGCTGATGGACGCCACCACCGAACTCGTCGCGGAGGGCGTGCCGCTCTCCGCCGTGCTCGACGCCAGCCGGCGCACCCGCGAACACGTGGACGCGATCGCCGAGATCTTCATCGAGGTGGTCAGCGAGCACCTGCTCAGCGCGCTCTCCGCCGACACCCCGCTCGCCCCCGGCGAAGCGGCCCGGCTCACCGAACGCATCCTGCGGGTCCGGCCGCTGGCCCGCACCGTCGCCGACGCGCAGTTCACCCTCGCCATGGACCGCCGGGTGCACGTCGAGTACGACCAACTGCTGCGCCAGCGGCGGGAGAACGGGCTGGAGAACGAGCCGGAGAACGAGCCGGAGAACGAGCCCGAGCCGGGCGCGGAACCCGGCGGCGAGGCGTAACGGACCAGATCCGCAAGGACCTGACGGCGGCGACCGACAGCGGGGCCCCGGCGTCGAACAGCTCACAGGAAACAGCCGACGGACAACAGATGACAACTTTCAGATGTTGAAAGCTGTCATCTGTTATCCGTCAGCTGTCATCTGTCAGCTGTCATCTGTTCGCCGCGCTCCGCCCGCCGCCCGCCACCGCCCGCCGGCTACTCCGCCTCGTCGTCCACCGCCCCCGGGGCGAGAGCCGGCGACGGGAAGACGTGCCGGGCTTCGCCGCCGGACCACCAGACACCGACCGCGAAGACCGCCGTCGCCTCCAGCAGCGCGGCCCGGTCGAGGCCGCCGCAGGGCACGGGCACGCACCCCATCGAGTCCACCAGCTCGGCGACCAGGGCGCCCGCGCCCGGATCGTCCGCGCAGTACGGGACGCCGAGCGGCGCGCCGTCGAAGCTCGGCCGCGGCATCGTCCAGATGCTCTCGTGGCAGATGCCGAACGCCTTCACCACCCGGGCGTCCGGGGCCGCCGCGGCGAGCCGCCGGGCGACCGAGTCCCCGGCCCCGGCCGTGGTCAGGGCCGGTCCGTCCGCGCCGGGGGCCATCGGCACGGTGCAGTCCAGCACCACCCGCCCGGCCAGCTCGGCCGCCAGCGGCGCGACCACCGACACCGCCGCCCCGGCCGGCACCGCGACCAGCACCGCCTCGGCCGACCGCACCGCCGCGGCCGGGTCGCCGCCGCCCGTCGCCCCGATCCGGGCGGCGAGCCGCCGGGCCGCCTCGGGGTCTCGCCCGCCCACCGTGACCTCGTGCCCGGCCCGCACCCAGGCCCCGCCGAGCGCCGCCGCCATCGCACCCGTCCCGAGGATGCCGATCCGCATCGTCCGCATATGCCCACTCCCCACCGTCGTCAGCCGTCTTCGCCGACCCGCCGCACCGGGCGAACCGCCGTGCCCAGGACGCTAGTCCGGCCGTTGCACACCGCCCGGTACGCAACGGCTGGGGCAGGATGGGGGGATGGAGACCGACGATCTGGGCGGCGCCGTGTTCGCCGCCGACTGCCATGCCCGGCTGGCCTTCGAGGTGATCGCCAACCGGTGGGACAGCGTGGTGGTGTACGTCCTCGGCGAGCGGGGTCCGATGCGCCCCCGGGCGCTGCTGGCCCGGATCGGCGGGATCAGCCCGAAGGTGCTCAACGAGACGCTGCGCCGACTGGAGTTCAACGGCCTGGTGGAGCACCGGCGTTACGCCGAGGCGCCGCCCCGGGTGGACTACGCCCTCACCGAGGCGGGCACCGCCCTGCTCGGCCCGATCCGCGCGCTCGGCGCGTGGGCCGCCGTCCACGGGGACGCCGTGCTCGCCGCCCAGGAGCGGGCCGAAACGGAACAGAGGGGTCCCGCCGAGCCGCACCCGAGGCTCGACGGGACCCCTCATCGGGGAGCCCGCCGGTTCGGACCCGCCCAACTCGGACCCGAACCGGCGTCGTTCCCGGCCTAGTTGACGTTGACGGCCGTCCAGGTGGCGGCGACCGCGTTGTACTCGTTGCTGTTGGCGCCGTACAGGTCGGTCGCCGCGCTGAGGGTGGCCGCACGGGCGCCCGCGTAGTCGGTGGTGGACGTGAAGTACGCGGTCAGCGCCTTGTACCAGATCTGCGCGGCCTTGTCGCGGCCGATACCGGCGAGCGTGGAGCCGTCGTAGGTCGGGCTGTTGTAGCTGAACCCGTTGACCGTCTTCGCGCCGCTGCCCTCGGACAGCAGGTAGAAGAAGTGGTTGGCGACGCCGGACGAGTAGTGGACGTCCAGGTTGCCGACGTTCGGGTCCCAGTAGTCCGCGGACGAGCCGTCCTTGCTCGGCTGGTCCATGTAGCGCAGCGGGCTGCCGTCGCCGCGCAGGTTGATCAGCTCGCCGATCTGGTAGTTCGGCGGGTTCGAGGGCAGGTTGGCGTACCACTCGACCATCGTGCCCATGATGTCGGAGGTGGCCTCGTTGAGGCCGCCGGACTCGCCCGAGTAGTTGAGCGCGGCGGTGGCGGCGGTGACGCCGTGGGTCATCTCGTGGCCGGCCACGTCGATCTCGGTGAGCGGGGCGGAGTTGTTGGCACCGTCGCCGTACGACATGCAGAAGCAGTCGTCGCTCCAGAACGCGTTGACGTAGTTGGAGCCGTAGTGGACGCGGCTGAGGGCGCCGACACCGTCGTTGCGGATGCCGTTGCGGCCGAAGGTGTTCTTGTAGAAGTCCCAGGTGGTGGCAGCACCGAACTGGGCGTCCACGGCGGCGGATTCGCGGTTGCCGGCGGTGCCGTCACCGAAGCTGTTGTTCGGGTTCGCGAACAGGGAGCCACTGCCCGAGGTCCCGTTGCTCATGTCGCTGGTGGACTGGCCGCCGCGGGTGGCGTCCTTCAGCTCGTACTGCGAGCCGTTCTGGTTGGTGGTCAGCGGGACCTGGCCGACGAAGACGCCGTTGCCGGTGCCGGCGGCGGTCTCGATCTTCTCGTGGGTGGAGAGGACCGCGCCGCTGGCCGCGTCGGTGATCAGGATCTGGCTGCTCGGGGTGCCGTCCTGGCGGACGCCCTCGACGGTGGTGCGGTAGGCCAGGCGCGGGTTGTTGTCGTTCGCCCAGACCACCAGCTCGGCCTTGCCGGTCTGGTGCACGTCGGCCAGCGGGGACTCGTCGGAGTCGATCGTCTGGCCGACCGTGGCCTTGACGGCGCCGGCGGCACCGGCGGCGGCCTGGTCGGCCGGGATCTGCGGGGTGAGGCTCGGCAGCGCGATCTTGGCGGTGGCGGCCTTGTCGACCGACTTCACACCGCCGTCCGCCTTCTGGTGGACGACCAGGTCGCCGCCGAGGACCGGCAGGCCGGCGTAGGTCCGCTCGAAGCGCAGGTGCTTGGTGCCGTCCTGGTCGATCACGGCGTCCTTCGCCACGAGCTTCTCCTGGTCGCCCAGGTTGAGCGCCTTGGCGAGCGGAGCGGACTGACCGTTGGCCACGGCGACCACCGCGGCGTGCTGGTGGGCGGCCTGGGCCTGGATCGAGGGGGCGGCAGGGGCGGCCTGGGAGACGCTCACCTGGACGACGCCGGTCAGAAGGGCGGTGGCCGAGACGACGGCGACAGCCGCGAGCTTTCGCTTCACGTACGAGTCCTTCCGGGAAACCGCGTAAGGGCGCGGTCACGCCTCGTCCCGGGGGCCGGGGTCGGCACCTGTGGGGCGGGACGGGCGCTGACGTGCAGTGACCCCGTGCGCTAGAGCGGCTCGCCACCGTGGGTGGGGGTGGGGGCTACCGCTGGGGTTGCCGAGAAGCGTGGCAGCCCGGCCGCCTTTTTGACAGGTCTGCCTCAGGAATTGGCCAGGTCCCGCCAGATGGTAAAGAGGTTCAAGTGACGGACGAAACCGGACGATTCACCCGGCCGCACCGAATGCTCCGGGCCCGATCACGCCCGGCCGCCTGGGCCGACGCCGGGTCGCCGATCGAGCGTCGGTTCGACCGGCGATCGCCGGTGGCCTCCGACCGTCTTTTACATTCGTGTAGAAGTTTCCACACGGACTCTTGACGGCCGGTGGCGAGGTCCCGCCACCAGGCACCCTTGCCGGCCACACAGGACTTCTGATAATGGCCCGGCAGGTCCCACTAGGGCATCGGCCGCCGGGCGTACGGCCTGACCTGCCGCGCGGTCGCGCGCAACAGCGCCAGCCGCCGCTCCAGCCCGGCGCGACAGACCGGCCACTCCTCCCCGGTGACCGAGAAGATCGCCGAGTCCCGCAGCAGCCCCGCCTCCCCCGGTGCCCACGACTGCGACAGCTCCGCAGCACGCCCTCGATTTCGCCGGCCGAAGCAGCCCTTCGGGTCAACCGATGGGCCCGCCAGGCGATTTCACTCACCGTGCGCCGCTTGCAACCGGCCGGTCGCTACGGCTGGATCCGCCACTGCTGGGCCGCGAGACCGGGGGTGCAGCTCTGCATGGCGACCTGTTGGCCGACGCCGATGGCGGTCATGCACCGGCTGTTGTTGAGGTCGCCCAGGGTGTACGTGCCCGAGCCGGTGGACTGGACCGTCCACCGGTAGGTGAAGCTGCTGTAGTAGTCGCCGAGGCTGACCGAGTCGGCCCCGAAGTCGTACGCGAGGATCGGGCCGCCGGAGTTGCAGGCGTGGTATTCGTTCCAGGTGCCGGTCGTGATCGACCAGCCGTACTGCGAGGCGCCACCCAGGACGATCTTGGTGCCGCTCGCAAGGCTGTCGTTGGCCATCCCGATCGCCGTGCCCGTCGACACGCTGACGATCCGGACCCAGCTGTCGCCGCCGCAGTTGGCCGGCCGGGCCGGGCTCTGCGCCGGCGGCGGGTTGCCCCCGGCGGGGGACGAGCCCCCGGCGGACGAACCGCCGGACGACGGGCCGCCGGAGGAGTTCTGCGGCGGGGGCTGCGGGTTGGGGTTGGCGGGGTTGGCGGGGTTGCCGGGGTTGGCGGGGTTAGCGGGTGCGGGGGCCGGCTGGTGCGCCGTGGTGCCGCCGGCAGCGCCCCCGCCCTGGCCCCCGCTGCCGGACCCGCCGCCGTTGCCGCCCGCGCCGGGCGCCGTGCCGGGCTGCTGCGGCTGCGGCTGCGGCTGCCCCTTGTCGGGGGTGCCGGGCTGCTGGCCGGGCTGGGTGGCGCTCGGGGTCCCGGTCGGCGCGGTGGTGGCGGCGGTGGCCGCGCCCGGGGCGGCGCCGCCCGGGGTGGCCGGGGCCGTCGCGGCGGCGGTCGGCTGGGTGCCGGGCGGCGCGGCCGCGTCCGAGCTGCCGGGGCTGCGGTCGATCAGCAGCGCGGTCGCCGTGCCCACCGATATGACGGCCGGAATGATGACCGGCACCAGCAGGGTGCGACGTGAGCGGCGCCCGACCGGTTCGGTCGGCCGGCTCGGGTCCACCTTCACGACCGGTTCCGCCTTCACGACCGGCCGCGGCCCTCCGGCCGGGTCCGGCGCCGCGGCGGCGGGCCCCGGAGCGCCCGCGCCGGCCTTCCCCCGCAGGTCGACCGTGCCGGTGGCGGACACCGCTCCGGGCGGCAGGCCGACCGCCGCCCGGGCCGCCGCCGCCATCTCGGCGGCGCTCGCGTACCGGTCCTCCGGCGCCTTGGACAGCGCGCGGGCGACCAGTTCGCGGACGGCCGCCGGAACGGTCCTCGGCAGCTCCGGCACCGGTTCGTGGACGTGCTTGATCGCGACCTGCACCGGCCCGTCGCCGACGAACGGCAGGGTGCCGACCAGCAGTTCGTAGCAGACGACCCCGATCGAGTACAGGTCGGAGGCCGGCCCGATCCGGCCGTTCACGGCCTGCTCGGGGGACATGTAGGCGGCCGTGCCGATGACGCCGGAGCGCTTCGTGGCCTTGGTCCCGGCGATCGCCAGGGCGATGCCGAAGTCGGTCACCACCACGGCGTCGTCGCTGCGGCGCACCATCAGGTTGGAGGGCTTGACGTCCCGGTGGACGATGGAGCGCTGGTGCGCGGCGTGCAGCGCGTCCAGCGCGGCGGCCACCATGCCGAGGGCCCGCTCGGGCGGCATCCGCCCGTCCGCTTCGAGCACCTGGTTCAGCGGCCGGCCGTCGATCAGGTCCATCACGATGTAGGCGCAGCGGTCGCCGGTGCCCCCGCCGCCGCCCTCTCCGGAGCCCCCGCCCCCGCCGCCCTCACCGGTGCCGTCGCCGGTGCCGTCGCCGGAGCCGTCGCCGCTCTCGCCGTAGTCGTGGACCTTCACGACGCCCGGATGGTCGATCGCGGCGACGAGCTGGGCCTCCCGGCGGAAGCTCTCGATCGCGGCGGCGTTCTCGAACAGTTCCGCGTTGAGGATCTTGACCGCGACCTCGCGCGCCAGCACCGAGTCGTGGGCCCGCCAGACCTCGCCCATGCCGCCGCGACCGAGCCGCTCGATCAGCCGGTACCGGACGTTCAGCACGGTGCCAGCACCAATCATGCCCCTGCCCCCAGGTGTGTCATGACCCGCCCAGCGGGTCGTCGGCCCACAGTGTGCCAGAGGGTGCCCGGGGCCCAGCATCCTTCCCGAGGGCGGGGTTTGGCCGGTGCGGGACGGTCAGGTCACCGGAGGCGGACGCTCCGGGCGTGGTCGACGGCCTCCAGCACGGCGGCGACGACGGCTGCGGGCCGGTCGGCGTGGACGGCGTGACCCGCCCCGGGCACCACGACGTGGTGGCCCCTCGGGTGGCCGGCCACGATGCGTGCCTGCATCGCCGTCCACTGGCCGCGCATCGCGGCGGGCAGGCCCTTGGTCGCGCTGAGGACGGTCACCGGCACCTCGGGCAGTCGCGCGGCGGCGCGGCGTCGGCGCAGTTCGGGGACGGCGAGGGCGGTGAGCCGGTTCTCGTCGAGGACGGTCCGGCGCTGGTGGCGGTGGGCGAGGACGGCGGCCTCGGCGGCCTCGGCGGCCGCGGCGGCGGCGCCGAGCGCCGTGCCCGCGATAGCCGTGGCGGCGGCACCACTGCCGTTGGCGCCCCTGGCGCCCCCTGCGGTCACGACACCCCCAGCACCGCCGGCGCCCCCGGCCGTCACGGGCTTCGCGAGCGCCGACCGGAGCAGCCACACCCGGTGGAGCACCGTCTCGGCGGCCCGGATCAGCGGCGGCTGGAACTCCTCGTGCGCCGGGTCGACGAGCACCAGGCCCGCCACGAGCTCCGGCCGCTGCCAGGCGAGGAGTTGGGCCAGCTGGCCGCCCCAGCTGTGTCCGACCAGGACGGCCGGGCCGGCGTCGAGCCGGCGTACCAGCGCGGCCAGGTCGGCGACCTGGGCGTCCAGGTCGGGGCCGGCGCCACGGCGCGGCTCGCTGGCGCCGAGGCCGGCCCGGTCGTACGCCACCACCCGGCCGTGTTCGGCGAGTTCGGGCAGCACCGGCGCCCAGGCGAGCGAGCTGTCGCCGCAGCCCGCGATCAGCACCACCGGGGGGCGGCCGTCCGCCCGGCCGGCCTCCACCCAGCGCAACGCCCGTCCGTCCCGGTCGAGTTCCCCCGCCCGCACCCCGCCGCGGGTGCGCTCGGCCAGTGCCCGCACGATGGCGTCCTGGACGGCGCGCAGGCCGGGCGCGCCCGGTGAGCCGTGGGTGTTCCGTGTGTTCCGCATCGTCGATCCCCCCATGGATCCGTCCGCGAGGACGCGGCGCCCCCGCGCGTTCGACCGTCCCCCGTGTCCGGTCGATCATCCGACGCTGGCCGTCGTACCGTACGAAAGGTCGAACACCGACCGTTCGCCGGGTGACCGCCAAGCCAACAAACCCTCGACGTCGGGCCCGGTCAGGCGCCCCAGGTGCGGGAGCAGAGCACCAACTGGTAGCCGTCCGGGTCGGACACCGTCACGCCGTGCTCGTCCCAGTACGGGTTGTGGGCCCGGACGCGGCTGCCGCCGGCGGCCTCCAGCCGGGCGACGAGGGCGTCGTCGGCGGGCGCGCCGAGGTAGACGACGAACAGGTCGTCCACGGTCGGGGTCGGTTCCAGCGGGTGCTCGGGGTCGTGGGTGAGCTCGAAGTGCCAGGCACCGCCGGGCGGGCCGACCATCAGCAGGTCGTGCTTGCCGGACACCCGCCCGGTGGTGCGCCACAGCACGTCGAGGCCGAGGCCGCCGACGTAGAAGCGCTCGGCGGCGGCCAGGTCCCGGGAGGGACGGGCGATCCGGACCCGCGTCGTCGCATCGATCATGGACGGGACGCTAGCGCACGGCACTGACGGCCGACCGCCCGGGGTGCGGCCACGACGACGGCCGCGGCAGCGGGAACGGCGAGGGCCACGACGGCGGCCGGCGGCGGGCCGACCGTCCGTCAGAGTCGGCGCAGCCGTTCCTCGTCGCAGGTGCGCGGGCAGGTCAGGCAGGCTTCGGCGGCCGGGGAGACGGCGTAGTAGAGGCAGCAGCCGAGCCGGGTCCGGGTGTGGTGGGCGCGCCCGTCCGGGGTGTGCAGGCGGCGGAAGTCGGCGGCGCCGGGGAGCGGGAGGGTGCCGCCGGGCAGGACGGCTTCGGCGGCGGCCACCGCGGCGTCCTCCGCGCCGAGCATCCGGCCCAGGTACCAGAGGGCGGAGGCGAGGTCGTCGGTGACCATGCCCCAGAGGGCGCGGTCGCGACGGCGGGTGGGTCCGGCGAAGGCGGCGACCAGCGGTTCGAGGTGGGCGACCACGGCGGAACGCAGTTCGGCGCGCAGTTCGTCCTCGCCGGGCGGCGGCAGCGGCGGGAGGGCGAGGTGCGGGCGCGGGCGCAGCGCGAGGTCGCCGGTGGGAGTGTGCAGCCAGAGGTCGCCGGGGGTGAGGTCGGGGACCTGGCGGGCGAGGTGCCAGGGGCCGGCGATGAGCAGGCAGGCGGACCAGGCGTAGTGGTGGAGCAGCCGGGAGGCGGTGACGTGCGGGCGGGGGGCGCGGCCGTGAGCGGCGGCGATGCGGGCCTCCTCGCCGGCCAGGGCGGCGGCCAGGGCCCGTTCGTCGGTGGCGAGTTCGGCTCCGCTGTGCCAGCCGTCCGCGGCGGCGGGGTCGGGGTCGGCGGGGCCGAGCAGGCGCAGGTCGAGCACGGGGCAGAGGTCGCGCAGGCGCCGGTAGTCGGCCGCCGAGGCGGGCACGGCGGCCGGAGGCAGGGCCACGGGCGAAGCCAGGGGTAGGGCCAGAGGCGCTGCCACGGGCGAGGGCAGGGGTGTTCCGGGGGTCATCGGCGCTCCCGAGATCGACTCCGGATGATCGAATAAGGTGAGGCTCACCTTACAATGCCTCAAGCGCACCATCGGCCACCCGGCCACACCCGCCCCGCACCCACCCCGAACCAGCCCCGCACCGGGGGCGACCGGGGCCGGAATCCCCGGGAGGCCCGACCCGAGGTTGACGAAGTTAGGTAAACCTAACCTAATATGTCGCCTCGTGTTGAGAACCGACCCGCCGGGCACCACCGCCCCGGCGACCCCCCGATCCTCGGCGCTCCGGCGGCCCCTGCTGCTGGCCGCCGGGCTGTGCGCCCTGGTGCTGTGCGCCGCGCTGAGCCTCGCGCTCGGCTCCCGCTCCGTCCCGCTGGCCACCGTCGTGGACGCCCTCACCGGCTCCGCCCACGGCACCGACGCCGATGTGGTGACGGGCCTTCGGGTCCCGCGCACCCTGATCGGCCTGGCGGTCGGCGCCGCGCTCGGCGTCGCCGGGGCCGTCGCCCAGGGCGTCACCCGCAACCCGCTGGCCTCGCCGATCACCCTCGGCATCAACGCCGGTGCGAGCCTCGCCGTGGTCGCCGCGATCTACGCGCTGGACCTCTCCCGCCCGGTCGAGTACGTCTGGTTCGCCTTCGCCGGCGCGGCCGTCGCCGCCGTCGCCGCGTACGCGATGTCCCGGCGCGGCGGGGACCTCGACCCGGTCCGGCTCGCACTCGGCGGCACCGTGCTCACCGTAGTGCTCACCTCCTGGACGTCCGCGCTGATGCTGGCCAGCCACCGCACCCTCGACGAGGCCCGGTTCTGGCTGGTCGGCTCGATCGCCGGGCGGCACCTGGACGCCCTCACCCCCGTCCTGCCGTTCCTCGCCCTCGGCCTGCTGGCCGCGCTCGCCGTCGCGCCCGCGCTCAACGCGCTCGCCCTCGGCGACGAGAGCGCGCAGTCGCTGGGCGTGCCGGTGACCCGCATCCGGCTGGTCGGCGGGCTGGCCGTCGTGCTGCTGGCCGGCGGAGCGGTGGCCGTCGCCGGACCGGTGGCGTTCATCGGACTGGCCGCGCCGCACCTGGTCCGTCCGCTGCTCGGCAACGACCACCGCTGGCTGCTGCCCGGCTGCCTGATCACCGGTCCGCTGCTGCTGCTCACCGCCGACGTGCTCGGCCGGCTCGTGGTGCGCCCCTCCGAGATCGAGGTCGGCATCGTGACCGCCTTCCTCGGCGCGCCGCTGCTCGCCGTGCTGGCCCGGAAGGTGGCCAAGTGACCGCGCTCACCGCCCCGATGGGCGCGATCGTCCGCCGCCGGGCCCGCACCGCCGCGTGGTCCGCGCTCGCCGCCGCCCTGCTGGTCCTGCTGACCGGGATCGCGCTCGGCACCGGCCGGGTGAACATCTCCGTCTGGGACGCGCTGCGCGCCCTGGTCGGGCAGGGCGAGGCCGGGAACGTCCTGGTGGTCCAGCAGTTCCGGGCGCCACGCGTGGTGTCCGCGCTGATCGCGGGCGCCGCACTGGCGGTGGCCGGCTCGATGCTGCAACGGCTGTTCCGCAACCCACTGGCCGCCCCCGACACCATCGGCATCACCGGCGGCGCGTCCTTCGGCGCGGTGCTGATGCTCGCCACCGGCGCCTCCCAGCAGCTCATCCCGCTGGCCGCGGTCGGCGGCGGACTGCTCGCCGCGATGCTGCTCGGCGGCTTCGCCTGGCGCTCGAAGATGGCCGTCACCCGGCTGGTGCTGGTCGGCCTGGCGGTCCAGCAGGGCCTGGCCGCCGCCGTGAACCTGATGATCGTACGGTTCCCGGCCGAGCTCGCCTCCTCCGCGCTGCAGTGGACCACCGGCTCGCTGTACGGCCGCAACTGGACCGAGGTGTGGATCGGCGGCAGCGCCATCGCGCTCACCACCGCCGGCCTGCTCCTGTGCCAGCGCCGCGTCGCCGTCCTCGACCTCGGCGACGACTCCGCCGGCGCCCTCGGCCTCGACCCCGCCCGCGACCGGCTCTGGCTGCTGCTCCTCACCATCACCCTCGCCTCGCTCGCCGCCGCCCTCACCGGACCGGTCGCCTTCGTCGCACTCGCCGTCCCGCACCTGGTCCGGCTGCTCGCCGGACCGCCCACCCCCGGCACCCTCGGGCTCACCGCGCTCACCGGCGCCGTGCTGCTGCTCTCCGCCGACCTCCTCGTCCTCCACGTGATCCCCGTCCACGGGCTGCCGGTCGGTGCCGTCACCGCCACCCTCGGCGCGCCCTGGCTTCTGGTGCTGATGATCCGCCAGGGCCGGCTTCCCCAGAGGAGCAGCTGATGACCAGCGCCAACACCGGCAGCGGCAGCGGCCGCGGCCGCGGCCGCGATTCCGGTTCCGGTTCCGGTTCCGGTTCCGGTTCCGTCAACCGGCTCGCCGCCCACGGGCTCGGGCTGCGCTACGGCGAGCGGACCATCGTCGACGGGCTCGACCTCGAACTGCCCGGCGGCGCCGTCACCGCCATCGTCGGCCCGAACGCCTGCGGCAAGTCCACCCTGCTGCGCGGACTCGTCCGCCTGCTCGACCCGGCCGCCGGCACCGTCACCCTCGACGGCGCCGACATCCACCGGATGCCCGCCCGCGAACTCGCCAAGCGGATGGGGCTGCTGCCGCAGCAGCCCGTCACCCCCGAGGCCGTCACCGTCGAGGCGCTGGTACGGCTCGGCCGCTACCCGCACCAGCGGATGCTCAGCCCGTGGAGCAAGGCCGACCAGGCCGCCGTCGAGGAGGCGCTGCGGCGCACCGGCACCGCCGAACTGCGCGACCGGCAGGTCGACCGGCTCTCCGGCGGGCAGCGCCAGCGGGTGTGGATCGCGCTCGCGCTCGCCCAGGAGACCGACCTGCTGCTCCTCGACGAGCCGACCACCTTCCTCGACCTGCGGCACCAGCTCGACGTGCTCGACCTGGTCTCCGACCTGCACGCCGAGGCCGGGCGCACCGTCGTCATGGTGCTGCACGACCTCGGGCAGGCCGCCCGGTACGCCGACCACCTGGTGGTGCTCAAGGACGGGCGGCTCGCCGCCGCCGGACCACCCGCCGAGGTGCTGACCGCCGAGCTGGTGGAGGCCGTCTTCCAGGTGCCCTGCCGGGTGGTGCCCGACCCGGAGACCGGCACGCCGCTCGTCGTGCCCCGGGGGCGGCGGCGCGCCGCCATCCCCGTTGCCTGAACTCCCTTTCCCCCTCCCCCGTTCGACCCGCCCGATCCGTCCGATCCGTCCGATCCGTTCTCCCCGACGCAAGGAACCCCCCGATGAACCGCCGACTGCCCGTCGCCGTCCTCGCCGCCGCCCTCTCCACCACCCTGCTCGCCGCCTGCGGCAGCGGCGGAGGCGACAACAAGGCGGCCGGAGGCGGCACCGCCGCCGCCTCCTCCGCCGCGCCCGGCAGCGCCGCCGCGTTCCCGCGCAGCGTCAAGCACGCCGCCGGCACCGCCGAGATCAAGGCCCAGCCCAAGCGCGTCGTGGTGCTGGACAGCGGCGAGCTCGACGACGTCACTCTGCTCGGCATCACCCCGGTCGGCGCGGTGTCCCCCCACATGAAGACCGAGGGCGGGTTCCCGAACTACCTCAAGGACAAGATCAAGGACACCAAGGACGTCGGCCCGATGAACGAGCCGAACCTGGAGCTGATCGCCTCCCTCAAGCCCGACCTGATCCTGTCCTCCAAGGTCCGCCACGCCAAGGTGTACGACCAGCTGAACGCGATCGCCCCGACCGTGCTCGCCGAGACCACCGGGTTCCCGTGGAAGGACAACCTCGCGCTGTACGCCCAGGCGCTCGGCAAGGAGGACGAGGCGAAGAAGGCCCTCGCCGACTACGAGGCGCGCGCCAAGAAGCTGGGCGAGGCGATCAAGGCGAAGAACAACGGGACGATGCCGACCGCCTCGGTGGTCCGCTTCGTCGCCGGGCCGACCCGCCTGTACGCCAAGTCCTCGTACAGCGGCGTGGTGCTCAAGGACGTCGGCCTGACCCGCCCGGCCGCGCAGGACGTGGACAAGAACATCATCGAGGTCAGCGCGGAGCAGATCGGCCAGGCCGACGCCGACCTGGTGTTCGTCACCACCGCCGACGACCCGACCAAGACCAAGGAGAGCGAGGTCCAGCAGACCCCGGTCTGGCAGGGCCTGAACGCCGTCAAGAACAACAAGGTCTTCACCGTGCCGGACGAGACCTGGATGTCCGGCATCGGCGTCCAGGCCGCCGACGCGATGCTCGTCGACATCGCCAAGGCCGCCGGGGTGGACGCGCCGAAGTAGGCCGCCGACGGACGACAGCGAACAGATGACAGATTTCAACATCTGTTATCTGTCGTCTGTTCGCTGTTCGTTGTTCGCCGTTCACCGTTCGCCGCCCTTCGCCCGCCACACCTCCGAGGACAACCCCATGCGGCTCTACCTGCTCGCCCTCAACCCCACCGACTCGGTCACCCGCGGCTTCCTGCCCGCCGCCGCCCGGCTCGGCCTCGACGTCACCGTCCTCACCGACCACGTCGAGGACCACCGGCGCTCCTACGCCGACGCCGACTTCGCGTGCGAGGTGCTGGAGTGCGACGTCCAGGACTTCCGCGAGGTCATCGGCACGATCTCCCAACACCACATACCCGACGCGGTGTTCAGCAACAGCGACCACCTGCAGACCCAGACCGCCCTCGTCGCCGAGTACTTCGGCCTCACCGGCAAGGACTGGAAGGCCTCACTGCGGGCCAAGAACAAGGGCGAACTGCGCCGCCACCTGGCCGAGACCGGCCTGGACCGCGTCTGGTCCGCCGAGCTGGCCCCCGGGCAGGACCCGGCCGGGCTCACCCCGCCCTTCCCCTGCATCGTCAAGCCGCGCGAGGGCGTCGCCAGCGAGGACGTCACCCTGGTCGCCGACGCCCCCGAACTCGCCCTGCGCGTCAAGCAGATCCAGCAGCGGCGGCCCGGCGCAACGCTGGTCGTCGAGGAGTTCCTGGCCGGCGAACTGTGCACCCTGGAAACCCTCGGCGACGGCCACGCCCGGCACGTCCTCGGCGGCTTCCGCACCCGACTCTCCCCGCCGCCGGACTTCATCGAGGAAGTCCTCACCTTCACCCCGGCGCACCCCCGCCCGGTGGTCGACCAGGTGCTCGCCCAGCTCGACGCGCTCGGCGTCGGACTCGGCGCCTGCCACACCGAGTTCGTCCTCCAGCCGGACGGCCGCGCCCGCATCATCGAGGTCAACTACCGCGCCATCGGCGACCAGTGCGACCTGATGCTCGCCGAGATCCTCCGGCTCCCCTACTTCGAGCTGGTCCTGCGCACCCACCTCGGCGAGGCCCTGCCCGCCGACCTCGGCGCGCGCACCGACCTGCGGGCCCGCCACGAGCGCGTCTGCGCGGACCGCTCCGGCACCCTCACCGCCGCACCCGAGCCGCACTTCGAGCGGCGGTCGGACGGCGTCACCCTCTCCTACCGGCCGGTCCGCGAGGTCGGCGCCCGGCACGACCTCTACCGCACCAACCGCGACTACCTGGGCATCGTCTGGGCGGTCGGCCCGGACCAGGGCGCGGTGGACGCCGCCGTGGCGGACTTCATCGCCGCCAACCGCTGGGAGATCGCCTCATGACCCCGGCCGCCCCGGCGCCTGCCGCCCCGACTCCTGCCGCCCCGACTCCTGCCGCCCCGACGCCTGCCAGCGCCCCGACCGCCCCCGCCTCGACAACCAGGACACCGGCCGAACAGCTGACCCTGCGCGTCCTGTCCGCCCTGCTGCGCGAGGACGTGCTCGGCCTGCGCACCGGCGGCGCACTGGAGCAGCGGGCCGACGGCCCCTGGCTGAGCGACGGCACGCTCGCCCTGCCCGTCACCCCGGACGGCTTCCAGGGCGATCACGCCGCCCGGCTCCCGGAGTTGGAGGTGGACGGCGTCCGGCTCACCGAGCTGCCCGCCATACTGGCCCGCCTCGCCGACCGCGCCGACCCGCTCGACCGGCCCGGCCACCTGGCCTTCGCCGAGGAGTGCCGGCAGACCCTCGCCACCACCGAACTGCACGACCGGGTACGGCCCGAGGTGCACGCCGCCCTCGCCGCCCGCTACGGCGCGGACGTCGCCGACTGGACCGGCCCGCACGCCGCACTCGGCTTCGAAGCCCTCGCCGCCTTCCTCGACCACCCGGTCTACCCGACCGCGCGCGGCCGCGCCGGCCTGGACGAATCGCAACTTCGCGCGTACGCACCGGAGTTCCACCCCGCCTTCGAACTGCGCTGGCTCGCCGTACCGGCCGCGCACCTGACCACGCACGGGGACGGGCCGCTGCCCGCCTGGTGGCCGACCGCCGAACAGCTGGGCGTACCGGGCGAGTTCCGCACCGTCCCGATCCACCCGCTCACCGCCGACGAGGACTTCGAACGGATCGCGCCCGGCTCGGTGCTCGCCCCGAAGCCGTACCTCACGGTGCTGCCGACGCTGTCGATGCGAACCGTCGCCGTCGCCCAGGACCCGTCCTGCCACCTCAAACTCCCGGTCGCCACCGCCACCCTGGGCCTGCGCAACCGGCGCACCATCAAGCCGGTCACCCTGGTCAACGGGGCAGTCGGACAGCGCCTGGTGGAGACCGTGGCCGCCCACGAGCCGCGGTTCACCGGACGGGTGCTGCACGCCGACGAACAGCACTACGCGCACGCCGGCGACGAGCTGCTGGCCGTCCTGCTGCGCCGCTACCCGGACGGCCTCGACGACGCCGTCACCGTGCCGCTGGCCGCCCTGCTCGCCGAGGCGCCCGGCGGGCGGCTGGTGATCGACCACCTCGCCGACCGCTTCTACGGCGGCTCCGTCCTCGCCCTGTACGAGGACCTGCTGCGGGTGCTGGTCGACTGGCAGACCGCCCTGTTCGGCCACGGCATCGCCCTGGAGTCGCACCAGCAGAACACCTCCCTCGTCCTCGACGGGGCCGGCCTGCGGCTGCTCTACAAGGACAACGACGGCCCCCGGATCAACACCGGCAGGCTGAGCGCCGGCGGGATCGGCGAACTCGCTCCGCTGGCCGCCGAGTTCCGCGACCCCCGGATCCTCGGCGACCAGGACCGGGCGCTCACCGACCTGTTCACCACGATCACCGGCCACCTGTGCACGGCCTCACTCGCCTTCGGCCTCGCCGAACACGGCCGCGCCCCGCTGGAGCGGACCTTGGGGCTGCTGCGCGACACCCTCGCGGCCGCGGTCGACCGACTGGGCCCGGCCGGCCGACCGCTGCGGACCGCCCTGCTGGACGCCGAACGGCTGCCGGTCAAGGCCATGGTGAGCGCCGGCACCCTGCTCAGCAAGGAACGCAGCGGCGCCGCCGACATCAACAAGCACTACACCGACGGCCCCAACTACCTGCTGCCGAAGAGCCGTACGCGATGAGCCTGGACACCCTGCCGCGGCGGGCTCCGGGCGTCGCGCTGGACCGCGGCCAGGTGCACGCCATCGCCGCCTGCTACTTCGTCGCCTCCTTCGCCGCCCTCGGCCTGCCGCCGTACCTCACCGAGATCCTCCCGGGCCTCGGCGACCACGACGGGCACTGGGCGGGCCTGCTCTACATCGCGCCGACCGTCTTCACCGCCCTCGGCGCGCCGCTGTGGGGCCGGCTGGCCGACCGGTTCGGCCAGAAGCGGCTGCTGCTGCGCGCCCAACTCGGGCTCACCGTCTCGTTCCTGCTCGCCGGAGCCGCCGACAGCCTGCCCGCGTTCACCTTCGCGCTGGTCCTCCAGGGCTTCCTTGGCGGCACCTTCTCCGCCACCAACGGCTACCTCGCCGCCGCCCTGGAAGGCTCCCAGCTGTCCAGGGCGCTCACCCTGATGCAGGGCAGCGCCCGCGCCGCCCTGGTCGCCGCGCCGATCCTGGTGGGCGCGCTGTCACCGTGGATCGACCCGCACCGTCAGTACCTCGTGATGGCGGTCCTGCCACTGACCGCCGCGGTGCTGCTCGGCTTCCTGCCGGAGCCGACCCGCCCGGCAGCCCCCGTCACCGCTGCCGCCTCCACCGCGACCGCCACCGCCACCGCCACCGCCACCGCCACCGCCACCGCCACCGCCACCGCCACCGCAGCGAGCGGAACCGGGGCCCGGGCCGCACGCGCGGGCGACCCGCCCGGTTCGCTCAAGCTGCTCTACACCTTCGAGTTCGCGTTCGTCTTCGCGACCGTCATCTCCTTCCCCTACCTGATCACCCTGGTCCACGAGCGGCTACCGGGCGCCGGCGCCGCGGTCGCGGGAATCCTCTTCGCGCTGCCGCACCTGGTCTACCTGGTCACCGCCGGGCGGGTGCACAGCGCCGTCCAGGCGAGACCCCGCACCGGCCTCGCCCTCGGCTTCGCCCTCGTCGCCCTCGGCCTGGCCGGACACGCCCCCGCCCACTCCCTGCCCGCCTTCGTCCTCACCCGGGCGGCGCTCGGGCTCGGCATGACCCTCGGCCTGGTCTGCCTCGCCGTCCTCGCCGCCGAGGCCGCCCGCGGCCGCGCGCCGGGCCGGATGTTCGGCACCCGCGAGACCGTCTCCAAATGCGGCGCCGTCGCCGCCGGGCTCACCGCCGCGCTGGTCAACGGCAGCGGCGGACCGTCCGCACCCGTCGTCACCGGCACCGTCGCCGCCCTGGCCGCCGCCCTCCTCGCCCTCCTGACCCGTAGGAGCACCCGATGACCATCCGCACGGCACTCCCGCAGTCCGCCGCCACCGCACTGCCTCCCACCGCACTGCCCACCACCGCAGCGCCCACCACCGCAGCGCCCGCTACGCCCGAACTCCCCTCCGCCGACGATGCGGTGGCCCACACCCTGCTCAACTGCCTGCTGCGCGAGGTGTCCGCGCCCGAGCACCAGACCGCCGTCGACGACGGCCGCCTGCTGCTGCGCCTGCCCCGCCGCGGCACCCTGCTGCGGGTCGCCCTGCGCCGCACCTCGCTGCTCGGCGCGCACCGCTTCACCGGTCCGGTCTCCGAGGAAACCCCGGACGGCTGGCGCGAGTTGGACTGGCGCGCGCTCGCCGAGCAGGTCCAGGACGAACTGGAGCTGCGCACCGGCACCGCGAACGAGGAGTTCACCGCCCAGGTGGCGTCCAGCCACGAGGGCGTCCTCGCCGGCCTGACCGACCGACCCGCGGCCGAACACGCCCACACCCGCCACGTCGACGCCGACCACCCTGAGACCGCCCGCACCGACCGCACCGGCCGCTACCTGGAGTCCGAGCAGGCCCTGCTGTTCGGCCACCGCTTCCACCCCGCGCCTAAGTCCCGCTCCGCCGCCCGGGGCGACTGGCGCCACTACGCCCCGGAATCCCGCGCCGCCTTCCCGCTGCGCCACCTCGCGGTGCGCGCCGAGCTGCTCGCCGAGGAGTGCGCCGACGAGCGGGCCACCGCACTGCTCGACGGCCTCGGCGAAGTCCCGGACAGCTACCGGCTGTTGCCCGCCCACCCGTGGCAGTACCAGCTGATCGGCGACCACCCGCTGCTGCGCCGGGCCCTGCAGCGCGGCGACGTCCTGGACCTCGGCCCGCGCGGCGAGCACTTCACCGCCACCGCCTCGGTGCGCACCCTGCACGGCGCGGACGCCTTCCTCAAGTTCAGCCTCGACGTCCGCATCACCAACTGCCTGCGCAAGAACGCCGCCTACGAGCTGACCGGCGCCGTCACCCTCACCCGGCTGCTCGCCCCGGTGCTCGCCGACCTGACCCGGCGCTTCCCGGACGCGGCGATGCTGCGCGAACCCGCCTTCCGCACCCTCGCCCTGCCCGGCACGGACGGCCGCCCCGACCTGGCACTGTTCGAAGGCTTCGGCCTGATCGTGCGGGACGGCCTGGGCGGCGCGCTGCGCCCCGGCGTCACCCCCCTGCTCGCGGCCGCCGTCGCCGACGAGTACCCGACCAGCTCGGCCCACATCTCCCGCCTGCTGGCCGGGAGTTCGGACGCGCCTTCGGTGCTCGGCTGGTGGCGCGACTACCTGCGGCTGCTCGTCCCGCCGGTGCTGGCGGCCTACTTCGACCACGGCGTGGTGCTGGAGCCGCACCTGCAGAACGTGCTCATCGGCGTCGACGCCGCCGGACGCCCCGCCCAGGTGCTGTTCCGCGACCTGGAGGGCACCAAGCTCGTCCCCGAGCACAACGCCGGCCTGCTCGCGGCCCTGCCGCCCGAGGTGGCCGGCCCGATGACCTACGACGCCGAGCGCGGCTGGGACCGGGTGGTCTACTGCCTGCTGGTCAACCACGTCGCCGAACTCCTCGCCGCCCTCGCCGACGTGCGCCCCGACCTGGAGGGCGCGCTCTGGCAGGCCGTCCGGGACTCCCTGGAGGACTTCGCCGCCGCGCACGGCCGCCCGCCCCGGCTGCGGGCACTGCTGGCCGGGGTCCCACTGCCCGCCAAGGCCAACCTGCTGACCCGCTGGGAGCGCCGCGCCGACCGCGAGGCCGGCTATGTCCGACTGCCCTCGCCGCTGGCCGGCTCCGTCCTCGCCGAGGCCGCCCGCATGCCCGCCGCGATGCCGGCCGCCGCGCCCGTCCACCCGTCCGCCCACCCCTCCACCGGGAGCACCGCCCGATGACCCCCTCCGTCCGCAGCCACGCCACGTCTCTCGCTTCCGAAGAACTCCCCGCCTACATCTACGACTTGACGGCGCTGCGGGCGCACGCCGCCGCCGTCCGGGCCGCCCTGCCCGAGCGGGTCGAGCTGTACTACGCCGCCAAGGCCAACCCGGAGGCGCCACTGCTGCGCGCACTGCGCGACGCGGTCGACGGCTACGAGGTGTCCAGTGGAGGGGAGTTGGCGCACGTGCGGGCGGCGGCGCCGGGCGCGCGGCTGGCCTTCGGCGGGCCGGGCAAGACCCCGACCGAGATCGCCGCCGCCCTGGACGCCGGCGTGCACCGCTGGCACGTCGAGAGCGAGCAGGAGCTGCACCGGCTCGCCGCCGCGCTCGCCGACCGGCAGGAAGAGCGGACGGTGGACGTGCTGCTGCGGGTCAACCTGCCGGTCGGCGACGGCGCGTTGGACGCGGTGGCGCTGGCGATGGGCGGGCGGCCGACGCCGTTCGGCCTCGACCCGGAGCAGGCCGAGGAGTGTGTCCGGCTGCTCACCGGCGACGGCCGGCTCGGCGGGCGGCTCCGGCTGCGCGGGGTGCACGCCCACCTGGCCAGCGGGCTCGCGGCGGCGGAGCAACTGGCCGTCGCCGAGCGGATCGTCGCGTGGTCGGCGGCGCTGGCCGACCGGCACGGCTTCCCGCTGGAGGAGGTCAACATCGGCGGCGGCATGGCCGTCGACTACGACGACCCGGCGGCGCGCTTCGACTGGACGGCCTTCGGCAAGGGCCTGGCCGAGCTGCTCGACGCCCACCCGGGACTGCGACTGCGGATCGAACCGGGCCGGGCGCTGACCGCGTACTGCGGCTGGTACGCCACGGAGGTCCTGGACGTGAAGCGCAGCCACGGCGAGGACTTCGCGGTGGTCCGCGGCGGCACCCACCATCTGCGCACCCCCGCCACCCGGGGGCATTCGCAGCCGTTCGAGGTGCTGCCGGTCGACGCCTGGCCGCACCCGTGGCCGCGCCCCGCCGTCACCACCGGCCGCGCCACCCTGGCCGGCCAACTGTGCACCCCGAAGGACGTCCTGGCCCGGGCGGCGGCGGAGGCGGACGGCCTGCGGACGGCGGATCGCGTGCTGTTCGCCATGGCGGGGGCGTACGCGTGGAACATCTCGCACCACGAGTTCCTGATGCACCCGCACCCCGGGTTCCACTACCTGGGCGAATAGCGGCACGGCCTGGGCGGGTAGCGACACGGCGTAGCGAACAGATTTCAGATGACAGATGACAATTTTCAACATCTGTTATCTGAAATCTGTTCGCTGAAATCTGAACGCTGAAACCTGTTCGCCGTCACCCGGCACCCGCCGCGGCCACCGCCACCGCCGCCCGCCCGGCATCGGCCCGCCACCACCCGCTCCACCCGCACGTGGGAGAGTGGTACCGGTGAAGGGAGCGCGAAAGTGCTGATGGACAAGGTGGCGGAGATACTCGCCGAGGCGTCGGCCGAGGCGGTGGAACCGCGCTTCCGGGCATTGGCCTCCGGCGAGGTGATGGAGAAGGCCCCCGGCGAGGTCGTCACCGTCGCCGACCGAGAGGCCGAGGCGATCATCGAGCGGCGGCTGCGCGAGCTGCTGCCTGTCCCGGTGGTCGGCGAGGAGGCCGTCGCGGCCGACCCGTCGCTCGCCCTGGCCCTGCGCTCCGAGCCGGCGGTCTGGCTGGTCGACCCGGTGGACGGCACGTCCAACTTCGTGGCCGGCCGCCCCGAGTACGCCGTGATGTGCTCGCTGGTGCGCACCGGGCGGACGGTCGCCTCGTGGATCTGGCAGCCCGCGTTCTCGACCTCCTACCGCGCGGAGCTCGGCTCCGGCGCCTGGAGGAACGACGACCGACTGACCCGCCCGCCCGCACCCGCCGACGCCGGCAAGCTGACCGGCATCATGAAGACCCGTTTCCTGGCCCCGGAGCACCGCCGCCACCTGGAGGCCAACTGCACGGTGTTCGGCGAGGTCGACCCCGGCCGCAGTGCCGCCGGGATCGAGTACCCGGATGTCGCGGACGGCCGGTTCGACTTCATCTTCTACTGGCGCACCCTGCCCTGGGACCACGCCCCCGGCTCGCTGCTGGTCACCGAGGCCGGTGGTGTCTCGGCCCGCATGGACGGCACCCCGTACCGCCCCGAGGCCCCCGGCTGCGAGGACGGCCTCTTGGTCGCCGCCGACCCGGCGACCTGGGAGCTCACCCGCGCCGTCCTCATGGCCGACTGACGCCGGCGGACCCCCGCCAACCCGACCGGCCCCCACCCCTGCCCCCACCCCCGCCCCGGCCGACCGGCCTCAGCCGGCCCGATCCCCCGCGACCTTGCGCCCCGCCCCCACCACGTCGCGCAGCAGCGCGCCGACCTCGCCGACCGTGGTGTGCGGGTTGAGCAGCGTCAGCTTGAGCCGCACCCGGCCCGGCCCCTCGCCGGGCAGTTCGGTGCGCCCGACGACGGCCCGCCCCGAGCGGAGCAGCAGCCGCCGCAGCTGCCCGTTCAGCTCGTCGACGGCCTGGTCCGCGAGGCCGGGCGGCCGGTAGCGGAACAGCAGCGCGGTGAGTACCGGTTCGGCGTGGAGTTCGAGCAGCGGTTCGGCGCGGACGGCGTCGGCGGCGGCGCGCGCGAGGTCGTGGCAGGCGTCGACGAGGCGGCCGAGCCCGTCGCGGCCCAGGGTCCGCAGGGTGACGGCGAGTTTGAAGGCGTCGGCGCGGCGGGTGGTGCGCAGGGAGCGGCCGAGCAGGCTGGGGTAGCCGGCCTGTTCGTCGTCGACCGGGTTGAGGTATTCGGCGCGGCGGGCGAGGGAGACGTAGGTCTCGGCCCGCCGGACGAGGAAGATCCCGGCGGCGGCGGGCTGCCAGCCGAGTTTGTGCCAGTCGAGGGAGACGGAGTCGGCGCGGGCGATGCCGTCGAGGAGCGGGGCGAGCCGCTCGGAGAGCAGTGCGCCGCCGCCGTACGCGGCGTCGACGTGCAGCCAGGCGCCGTAGCGGCCGGCGAGGTCGGCGGCGGCGTGCAGTGGGTCGACGGCGCCGGTGTCGGTGGTGCCGGCGGTGGCGACGACGGCGATGGGGGTGCGTCCGGCCCAGCTGGCCTCGGCCATGGCGCGTTCCAACTCGTCTTCGCGCATGCGCAGTTGCCGGTCGACGGCGACGGGGACGACGGCCCGTTCGCCGAGTCCGAGGAGCGCGGCGGCGCGCTGGACGGAGAAGTGCGCGGCTTCGGAGGCGAGGATGCACGGGCGGACGCCGGCCGGGATGCCGTCCAACTCGACGATGCCGTCGAGCTTCTGGTCGCGCGCGAGCATCAGTCCCATCAGGTTGGACTCGGTGCCGCCGGAGGTGAGGACGCCGGCCGCGCGGTGCGGTTCGTAGCCGACGAGGGCGGCGAGTTCGGCGAGCACCGCGGTTTCGAGGGCGGTGGCGGCGGGGGCCTGGTCCCAGGAGTCCTGGGAGGGGTTGAGGGCGCTGACGGCGAGGTCGGCGGCGGTGGCGACGGCGAGCGGCGGGCAGTGCAGGTGGGCGGCGCAGGCCGGGTCGGCGGGGTCGGCGGCGCCGTAGGCGAGGAGTTCGGTGAGCCGGGTGAGCGCGTCGCGGCCGCTCGCGCCGGCGAGGGCGTCGGCGACCAGGGCGGTGATCTCGGCGGGGCTGCCGGCGGGCAGCGGCCCGGCGCGGAGCACGATGCCGGCTTCGAGCGCGTCGAGGACGGCGGCGAGCAGTGGCGCGAGCGCGCCGGGCCCGCCCGCACCGCCGGCCAGGGCGTCCAACGGGGCGGCGCTGTCGGGCAGTTCGGGCACCTCGTCCGGACCGTGGCCGCGCCCGGCACCGGAGCCAGAACCGGAGCCCGAGCCGGAGCCCGCGCCGACCCCGCCGCTCACCGCTCGCCCCTCGCGCCGACAGCGCCCGCCTGAACACCTGACGGAACGCCGGCCGGGACCGCCGCCGGAACGCCCGCAGCCGCCGCGATGGCGTCGGCGAGCCGGTCGAGCACCGCCTCGGTCTGCTCGTCGGTGATGGTGAGCGGCGGGAGCAGCCGCAGCACCGCGTCGTGGCGGCCGCCGAGTTCGACGATCAGGCCGCGCGCGAGGCAGGCCTCGCGGACGCGGACGGCGAGCGCGGGGTCGGCGGGGCGGGCGCCGCAGGCGTCGGGTTCGGCGGCGGGGTCGACGAGTTCGACGCCGAGCATCAGCCCGCGCCCGCGCACGTCGCCGATGACGGGCAGTTCGGCGGCGAGCGCGCGCAGCCGCGCGGTGATCCGTTCGCCGACCGCGGCGGCCCGGTCGGCGAGGCCGTGCGCGGAGACGTACCGCAGGGTGGCGGCCCCGGCGGCCATGGCGAGGGTGTTGCCGCGGAAGGTGCCGGTGTGGGCGCCGGGCCGCCAGCCGTCGTAGTCCTCGCGGTAGACGACGACGGCGAGCGGCAGGCTGCCGCCGATGGCCTTGGAGAGCACCATCGCGTCCGGGACGACGCCGCTGTGTTCGACGGCCCACATCGCACCGGTGCGCCCGACGCCGGTCTGCACCTCGTCGACGATCAGCGGGATGCCGCGTTCGGCGGTGATCCGGCGCATCGCGCGCAGCCAGCCGTCCGGTGCGGGGACGACGCCGCCCTCGCCCTGGACGGCTTCCAGGACCATCGCGGCGGGCGGGACGACGCCGCCGGAGGGGTCGTCGAGCAGGCGTTCCACGTAGGTGGCGGCGAGGTCGGCGCCGGCCTCCCCGCCGATCCCGAACGGGCAGCGGTAGCCGTACGGGTAGGGCAGCCGGACGACTTCGCCGCCGCCGGGCAGGGGTTCCTTGACGGCGACGTTGCCGGTGAGGGCGAGGGCGCCGGCGGTCATGCCGTGGTAGGCGCCGGTGAAGGCGAGCGCGCCGCAGCGGCCGGTGGCGGTCTGCATCAGTTTGAGCGCGGCCTCGACGGCGTCGGTGCCGGCCGGTCCGCAGAAGTGGACCCGGGCGCGGGCGGCGAACTCGGCGGGCAGGCTCTCGAAGAGGGCGCTGGTGAAGTCGTCCTTCTCCGCGGTCGCGAGGTCGAGCAGGTGCAGGGGGGCGCCACTGTCGAGGGTGCGGCGGATCGCCTCCAGGACCACGGGGTGGTTGTGGCCGAGGGCGAGCGTGCCGGCGCCGGAGAGGCAGTCGAGGTAGCGCCGCCCGTCCGCGCCTTCGACGGTCATGCCGTGGGCGCGGACGGGGACGATCGGGAAGGACCGGGCGTACGTGCGGGCGGCGGACTCGCGCACGCGCTGGCGGCGCAGGATGGCCTCGCCGTTGGCGGGGGCCCCGGAAGCGGCCTGGGCGGGTACGGCGGCGAGCGACAAGACGGACCCCCAAATGATGTTAGGTAAGCCTAACCTTATAGCTCTTGACCTGGCGCGATGCCCCAGAGCGTTCAGAACCACCCGCGCGAGTGAACCTCCCCCGGTCCTGCCAACGAGCGCGGAGCCGAAAGGTCACGGCCGCCGCGCGAACGTCACTCCGCACGGCGGGAGCACCGCCCGGCCCTCCGATCGCCCGGCTCTGCGGCCCTCCGCCCGACCCCCCGATCGGCCCCCGCCCGCCTCCCGATCGGCTCACCGACCGGACGTCACGCCTTCCCCGTCCACCGGTAGCACAGCTCCGGCCGCCCGACGCTCCCGTACTGCGGCTCCCGCACCGCGCGCCCGGTGTCCACCAGGTGTTCGAGGTAGCGCCGCGCGGTGATCCGGGACACCCCGGCGGCGGTGCCCGCCGCGGCCGCGGACAGCCCGGTCGCCGCTTCGCGCAGCACGGCCGCGACGGTCTCCAGGGTGGGCGCGCTCAGCCCCTTCGGCAGGGTGCTGCGCTCGGAGGTGCGCAGCAGCGCGAGCGCCTGGTCGACCTCGTCCTGGCCGGTCGCCTCGCCGCTGCGCCCGAGGCTCGCGCGGTAGCGGGCGTAGCGTTCGAGCCGGTCGTGCAGGGCGGCGGCGCTGAACGGTTTCAGCAGGTACTGCACCACGCCCGCCGAGACGGCCTGCCGGACCATGGCGAGGTCGCGGGCCGAGGTCACCGCGATGACGTCGGTGGCGTGGCCGGCGGCGCGCAGCGTGCGGCAGAGCTGGAGGCCGTGGCCGTCCGGCAGGTAGAGGTCGAGCAGGGTGAGGTCGACGGGCGTGCCGGCGGCGCGGGCGCGGTCCAGGAAGCGCAGCGCGTCGGCGCAGCTGTGGACGGTCCCGGCGGCGTGGAAGCCGGGCTCGCGTCCGACGTAGAGGGTGTGCGCGGCGGCGGCCACCGGGTCGTCCTCGACGACCAGCACGGAGATCTCCGGCCCTGCCCCGGCTCCGCCCGTCACGTCGACGCCCCTTCCCGCTCCCGCTCGTCGCCCCGCTCCCCCGCACGCGCTCCCTCGCGAGCCCCTTCACGCGCCGTTTCGAGGGCCGCTTCGAGGGCCCCTTCGCGGACCCCCGCGCCGGCTGCGCCCGCGCGCCCCCGCCCGGCCAGCGGCAGCCGCACGGTGAGCACCGCGCCGCGCTCGCGCCCGACCTCGACGGTGCCGCCGTTGCGCCGGGCGGCCTGGGCGACCAGGGCGAGCCCGAGGCCGTGCCCGCGCCCGTCCTGCTTGGTGCTCCAGCCGCGACGGAAGACGTCCTCGACGGCGGCCGGGTCGATGCCGGCGCCGGTGTCGGCGACCCGCAGCAGCAGGCGGGCGTCGGGGGCGTCGCCGCCCTCGATCCGGGCGGTGACGGTGACCTCCGGGGGCACCGGGCTGTGCGCGGCGCCGGCGATGGCGGCGTCGACGGCGTTGTCGATCAGGTTGCCGAGCACGGTGATCAGGTCCCGCGCGGAGAGCCCGGGCGGCAGGACGCCGTCGTCGATCCGGCTGTCCTCGGTGAGGGTGAGTTCGACGCCGCGTTCGGCTGCCTGGGCGGCCTTGCCGAGCAGCAGCGCGGCCAGCACCGGTTCGCCGACCGCGGCGACGACCCGGTCGGTGAGCTGCTGGGCGAGGGCGAGTTCGGCGGTGGCGAACTCCACCGCCTGTTCGTGGCGGCCCAGTTCGATCAGCGAGACGACGGCGTGCAGCCGGTTGGCGGCCTCGTGGGCCTGGGCGCCGAGCGCGTCGGTGAAGCCGCGTACGGAGTCCAGTTCGCCGCTGAGCGCCTGGAGTTCGGTGTGATCGCGGAGGGTGACGACCCGGCCGAGGCCGGTGCCGATGGTGGAGGTGTTGAGCACGACGACCCGCTCGGCGGTCAGGTGCACCTCGTCGCGGACCGGCTCGGCGCCGAGCACGGCCGCCACCAGCGCCTCCGGCAGGCCCAGCCCGTCGACCGGACGTCCGTCCAACTCGCCTTCCAGGTCGAGCAGTTCGCGGGCGGCATCGTTGCACAGCACGACCCGGTGCGCGCGGTCGAGCAGGATCAGCCCCTCGCGCACCGAGCGCAGGGTGGCCTGGTGGTACTCGTAGAGGTGGCTCAGTTCGTCCGGCCCCATGCCGTGGGTGTGCCGCCGCAGCCGGGAGTTGGCGAGGTAGGTGCCGAGCCCGCCGAGCGCGAGCGCGCCGGCCGCGACGCCGACCAGGGCGAGCAGCGGGCCGCTGAGCCACGCGGAGATGGAATCCAGCGTGAGGCCGACACTGACCAGCGCGATCACCCGGTGCCGGTCGTCCAGCACGGGGGTGACCACCCGTACGGACGGGCCGAGCGTGCCGGTGTACGTCTCGCTGCGGGTCTGCCCGGCGAGCGCCCAGTCGATGTGTCCGAGGTACGGCCGGCCGATCTGCTCGGGCCGCGGGTGGGTCCAGCGCACGCCCGTGGTGTCCATGACGGTGATGAAGGAGACCCCGGTGTCGATGCGCACCTGCTCGGCGTACGGCTGGAGGACGGCGGTCGGGTCGGGCCCGGTGACGGCGCTGCGGACGGTCGGCGCGTCGGCGACGGCGTGCGCGACGGCGGTCACCTGGCGGCGGGCGGCGTCCTCGGTGCGCTGGGCGGTGAACAGGTACGCGAGCACCGCGCCGCCCGCGACGACGGCGGCGACGATGACCACCTGGACGACGAACAGCTGCCCGGCCAGGCTGTGGACCAGCCCGCGCGGCGCACGGAGGCGGCGGCGCGCGGCGGCGGGGGCGGGGGGCACGGGCATGCCTGCCAGTGTGCACCACGAGGCCGGGCGACGACCCCGGTGCGACAACGAACCGGTGCCCGGGGAGCGGCCGAGGAGCGGCCCGGGACCGGCCCGGCGAGCGGCCCGGGGAACAGCCCGGGGAGCCGCCCGAGAACAGCCCGAGAACAGCCCGGGGAGCGGCCGAAGCCCCGGAGAACTTTATGACCGCAAACGTGACCCGGATCACGCGCAGGCCCGATAGTCGGATCGGCCCACCACCCGGGGCCGCCAGGACTGCAGGGCGAAGGAGCCGCAGATGTCGATCGCTGGAGCCGCACCGGCGGGGGGACCCAGACGCAAGGACCGCACCCACTACCTCTACCTCGCCGTGATCGCCGCCGTGATCGCGGGCGTGGTGGTGGGGCTGGCCGCGCCCGGCTTCGCGACGGAGCTGAAGCCGGTCGGCACCGGGTTCGTCAATCTGATCAAGATGATGATCAGCCCGGTCATCTTCTGCACCATCGTGCTCGGCATCGGCTCGGTCACCAAGGCGGCGAAGGTCGGCAAGGTCGGCGGCCTCGCGCTCGGCTACTTCCTGGTGATGTCGACCGTCGCGCTCGCCATCGGCCTGGTCGTCGGCAACCTGCTGGAGCCCGGCGGCGGCCTGCACCTGACCGCCGCGCTCGCCAAGTCCGGCCACGCCCAGGCGGCGGCCGGCGGCGCCCAGTCGACCACCGACTTCCTGCTCGGGATGATCCCCACCACCCTGTTCTCGGCCGTCACCGAGGGCAAGGTGCTGCAGACCCTGCTGGCCGCGCTGCTCGCCGGCTTCGCCCTGCAGGCGATGGGCCCGGCCGGCGCCCCGGTGCTGCGCGGGATCGAGCACGTGCAGCGGCTGGTCTTCCGGATCATGTCGATGATCATGTGGGTGGCGCCGATCGGCGCGTTCGGCGCGATGGCCGCCGTGGTCGGGGCCACCGGCACCGCCGCGCTGAAGAGCCTCGCCGTGATCATGGTCGGCTTCTACCTGACCTGCGCGCTGTTCGTCGTCGTGGTGCTGGGCGCGCTGCTGCGCCTGGTCGCCGGGATCAACGTGTTCGCGCTGCTCAAGTACCTCGGCCGCGAGTTCCTGCTGATCCTGTCGACCTCCTCCTCGGAGAGCGCGCTGCCCCGCCTGATCGCCAAGATGGAGCACCTGGGCGTCAGCCGCCCGGTCGTCGGCATCACCGTGCCGACCGGCTACAGCTTCAACCTCGACGGCACCGCGATCTACCTCACCATGTCGTCGATCTTCATCTCCGAGGCGATGGACAAGCCGATGGGGATCGGCGAGCAGCTGTCGCTGCTGGTCTTCATGGTGATCGCGAGCAAGGGCGCGGCCGGCGTCACCGGCGCCGGACTGGCCACCCTCGCGGGCGGCCTGCAGTCCCACAAGCCGGCCCTGGTGGACGGCGTCGGGCTGATCGTCGGCATCGACCGGTTCATGTCCGAGGCCCGGGCGCTCACCAACTTCGCGGGCAACGCCGTCGCCACCGTGCTGATCGGCCGCTGGACCGGCGAACTGGACACCGAACGCGCCCAGCGGGTGCTGGCGGGCGAAGTGCCTTTCGACGAGCAGACGCTGCTCGACAGCACCGGCGGCCACGAGGCGCCCCACGCCCCGGTCGACCCCGACGCGACCCCCGCCCCGGTGCCCGCCTGAGCGAGCCCGCACTCCTCGGTCCGGCGCCGGCCCCCACCCCGGAAGAACGGCGCCGGACCGAGGGTCCCCCACAGCCGGATCGGCCCGCCCCCACAGCGCGGGCCGATCCGGCTACAGCTCCTGCGGCCCGTCCGACCGCGACTCCTCCGGCGCGGCCACCGCTCCTTCGGCTCCTTCGGCCCGCCTGCGGGTCCTCCGGCCCGGCTACAGCTCCTCGGACCCGCTGAGCGCCCAGGCCACCCCGCTCGCCGGGTCCTCCAGCGCCACGTGCAGGTGCCGCAGTCCGGCCGCCGGCTCCAGCCAGGTGAAGCAGCGCATCCGGGCCACCAGCGCGTTGACCTCCGCGCGGTCCGGGCCGTCCGGGCCGCTCGCACCCGTCATCGCGCCGAGCGCCCGCCACAGCGCGAGCCGCCCGTGCGCGCAGCCCCGCGCCCGCCCGGCGGCGGCCGCCTGCACCAGCGCCGGGCAGACCAGCGCGAACGGCAGGTACCCGCCGACGACCCGCAGGCCGCGCGCCCCCCGGGCCGCCACCGCCAGCCGGGCCGCCGCCAGCGGGGCCGGACCGCGCACGCAGACCGCCTCCGCCCACGGCACCAGCGCGGCCAGCGCCGCCGTCGCCGCCGCGGCCCGGGCCGCCCGCTGACCGCCCAACCGGTCCGCCGGATCCGGCAGTTCGACCGCGCCCAGGCCCTCCCGGTCGGCCGGCAGGGTCAGCAGCGCGCTGCGCGCACCGCCGCACGGCAGGTACTCGCGTACCCGCGCGCCCTCCTCCCAGCCCGCCGCCTCCCACGGCTCCAGGCACAGCGGCACGCCCTCCGGGTCCGGCTCGGCCCCGTACGAGAGGTCCTCGCCCAGCAGCACCCGGGTGTGCGTGACCAGCCGCCGCACCGGGGCCGGGCCGAGCAGCGGGGCCAGCCGGAGCCAGGAGTGCCTGGTCGCCAGCACCTCCCACAGCGGCCCGGCGTCGTGGTCGGCGACCCCGGCGGCCGTCCCCGGACCACCGTCCAGGTCGAACAGCCGGACGGCCAGCTCCGGCGGCGCCGAGTAGGCGATCAGGTGCCCGAGCGGCGCGGTCAGCGCCGCCGCGGTCGCCTCACCGGCCCGCTCCACGGCGGCCGCCCGGCCCTGCCGGTAGGCAGCCAGCAGCTCGGGCCAGCGGCCGTCGTCGGCCAGGGCGCGCAGGCGGTGGTCCTCGTACGTGATCACGATTTTCAGCGTACGGGCCGGGGCGGCGCATCAGCTGACTTACCGTCGGCTCGGTGCGTCGAAGCGGTTCGCCCCCCAGGGCGATCCGAGGCGGCAGCCCGGACCCGCCGGTGCGGCGGCGCTCAGCCGCCACGGCCCCGTTCGCGCTCCCGTTCGACGACCACCTCCCAGCGCGCCCGCAGCTCGCCACCCCGCCGCCGGGCGACCCCGGGCAGGGGGCGGGAGTTCGCGAGCGTACGGGCTCAGCCGGTCGGCGAGGCGTCCGCGATCAGACGGGCGGCGTGCACCCGGCCCGCGTGCTCGACCAGGTCGATCAGCACCTCCTTGCCGGAGGCCCGGCGGCGGGCGTCGCACAGGACGACCGGGGTGCCGGCGTCCAGGCCCAGTGCGCGGGCGACTTCCGCCGGGCCGAACTCACGCGTCCCGGCGAAGCGGTTCACCGCGACCACGAACGGGATGCCCCGGTGCTCGAAGAAGTCGACGGCCGGGAAGCAGTCGGTCAGCCGGCGGGTGTCGGCGAGCACGACGGCGCCGAGCGCGTCTTGAGCGCGAGCACGGCGTCGCCCGGGTCGTCCTCGAACGGGCCGGGCGGCGGCACGGACCGGCCGGACACTCCGCCGGAGGATCCGTCGCCGCGGGCGTGAGGGTGGGCGTGGGGGCGGGGGCGGGCGTGGGGGCGGGCCGGCGCGGACGGTCGGTCAGAGCGCGCGGAGTCCATGGATGACCTCCTGGAGGATGCGCTCGTCGGGGAGCAGGGCGGGCGGGACCGGGCGGTTGACCCGGATGAGCCCGGCCGCCCGCAGGTCCCCGACCGGCAGGTCGAGCTCGGCGGCGAGTTCGGCCACCGACTGCGGCACGTCGCCGCACAGGGAGAGGATGCGGGCCTGTTCCGGGCCTACCGGCGGCTCGGGGGCGTCCGGGGCGAGCAGCGGGTTGGGCGCCTCCCGGAAGACCAGGGCGATCAGGTCGAACCGCCGGCCCTCGCCACCGGTCCGCCCCCGGGTGAGGGCGTACGGGCGGACCACCGGGCCCGGTGGAAGGCGGACATCGCGATCCGCACCGCCTCCGGGCTCCGGCCGCCGGGCGCCCGGGGGCGGCACCGCGGTCTTGTCGCATGGGTGGCGGGCCTTTCGGGCGGGGTCGGGGTGGGCCGGGTCGGGGTGGGCCGGCCCGGGTCACGCGGGCGGTGCGGGGAAGTCCTCGACGGCCAGTTCGCCCGCCTCCAGGTAGCCGGCCCGCTCCTGGGCGGTCGGGGACAGGGCGACGAAGGCGGAGGCGAGGAAGAGGAAGGAGCCGAGGCCGACCGCGAGCGGGAAGACGAACTCCATCGGGCCGGCGCCGCCGAGGCCGGCCCGGTCCGGGTCGAGCCGGACGTGGACGGCGGCCATGCCGGTGTAGTGCATGCAGCTGACGGCGAGGCCCATGGCCAGCGAGGCGGCGGCGGCCGCGTACACGTTGCGGATGGTGACGGCCGCCCAGAGCGCGGCGGTGGCGGCGCCGACCGCGACCAGCACGGACAGCGCGACCGTGCCGGCGTCGTAGTGCATGCCGCCGTGCATCCGGACGGCGGCCATGCCGAGGTAGTGCATCGCGGCGACGCCCAGCCCGGTGGTGACGCCGCCGGCCAGCAGGGCCGGGCCGCGGTGCCGGCCGTAGCAGACGACGGTCAGGCCGAGGCCGGTGACCAGGACGGCGACGGCGAGGCTGAGGACGGTCAGCGGCACGTCGTAGCGCAGTTCGGTGCCGTCGACGGTGAAGCCGAACATGGCGACGAAGTGCATCGTCCAGATGCCGGAGCCGATCGCGGCGGCGGCCGTGACCAGCCAGTTCCGGCGGGCGGCGCCGTTCGCCGCGAGCCCTCGCAGGGTGCAGCGCAGGCCGAGGGCGGCACCGGCGCAGGCCATCACGTAGGAGAGGGCGGGTGTCAGCCAGCCGAAGCTGACGTGGTTGAGGGTGCCCATCGGACCTCCGGTCGACCGGTCGGGCCCGGGGCGGTACGCGTCGCGCCCGGGCTCCCCGGGCCGGGCGGACTGCACGCGACCGGCGGCGGTGGAAGGACTTCGGGCTGTCCTGACGCACCGTCAAATGCCGGTCGCATGTGCGCTTTCGGCCTGGGGTGCGTGGGACGCTATCGAGGGGCCGGAATCAGCCACCCGGAGATCCGGAAAGCCACCCGCGAGGCGCGGGCGTTGTGTTCGAATGGGTCGGCCCCCTGCCCGGAGGGCGGCAGGCCCGCGAACACCGAACAGATTTCAGCGAACAGCCGACAACTTTCATCATCTGTTATCTGTTCGCTGAAATCTGTTATCTGTCAGCTGTTATCTGTCATCCGTCAGCTGCCGACTGTTGACCGTCAGCCGGCAGCCGTCACCCGCCGGCCGCCACACCCCGCGCCGGACACCGGGCGGCCCCGACCGCGGTCAGCCCCGGGCCCGCTCCCGCTACCGCTCCGTCACCCGGATCCGCATCGGGCTCCTCACCTGCAGCGTGATGCCCTGGCCGAGCGCCACCCGCTGGTCCACCGCCTCCAGGTCGAAGTCCCGCAGCAGCACGCCGAGGGTCAGCACCGACTCCAGCATCGAGAAGTGCTGCCCGATGCACGCCCGCGGGCCGCCGCCGAAGGGGTACCAGGCGTAGCGGTGCCGGGCCTTCTCCTGCTCGGGCAGGAAGCGGTCGGGGTCGAAGCGCTCCGGGTCCGGCCAGTGGTCCGGGTTCCGGTGGGTGACCAGCGGCGCGACCACGAGCTGCGCCCCCGCCGGGATCACGTACCCGTCGATGACCGTCTCGGCGACCGCCCGCCGCCCGACCAGCGCCGCCGCCGGGTAGAGCCGCATCGCCTCCTTCATCACCCGGGTCAGGTACGGCAACGCGTCCAGATCCGCCGCGGTCGGCGCCCGCCCGGCCAGGACGGCCTCGGCCTCCTCCTGCACGAGCCGGCGCTGCTCCGGGTGCTTGGCGAGCAGGTGCAGCGCGAAGGCCAGCGAGGTGGCGGTGGTCTCGTGCCCGGCGAGCAGGAACACCAGGACCTGGTCCCGGAGTTCGGCCGGATCGAGCCGCTCGCCGTCCTCGCCGCGGGCCCGTCCGAGCAGCGTCAGCAGGTCGTTCGCGTCCTCGTCGCCGCCGCCGCGCGCGGCCCGCTCGGCGATGATCCGGTCGCAGATCTCGTAGAGCGCCCGCTGCGCCTCCAGGCCGCGCCGGTTGCCCGGGGTCGGCCAGGCGCGGGGCAGGCGCACCGGGGTGAAGCCGCGGTCCATGACGTACGCGCCGAGTGCCGGGAAGCTGCGGTTGACCACGTCCACCGCTTCCTCCACGTCGGCGCCGAAGAGGATCCGGGCGACGGCGCGCAGCGCGAACCGGGACATCTCCTCGGCCGCGTCGACGACTCCGCCCGGCGCGGCGCGCCACCGTCCGGCGAGTACCTGCACCTCCTCGGCGAGCGCGTCCGCGTAGCCGTCGACCCGGCAGCGGGTGAACAGCGGCTGGACCAGCCTGCGTTGGCGCTGGTAGACCTCGTCCTGGCTGGTGAGCAGGCCGTTGCCGACGCTGATCCGCGGCTCCTCGTAGAAGTTGTTCTCCTTGCGGAAGTTGCCCGCTTCGCTGCCCAGGACCTGGTGGACGCCCTCGGGCGAGAACACGCCGTAGAACTCGGTGCGCAGGCCGGGCGGGCCGACGGTGAAGCGCACCACGTCCCCGTAGTCGCGCCGGGCGGCGAGGTAGGTGCGCAGCGGGCGGCGGGTGAGGTCGAACAGCGACCCGGTCAGCGGGTGCCCGGCCGGCCCGGGCACCGTGCGGGCGGCGGTTCCGGATGGGGCCGGGGTCGGGGCCGGGGCTTCGGCTGCGATGGTCATCGGCACTCCTTCGACACGGACGGCACCTCAACCTTACTGACGAGTAGTCAACCCCGGAAGGCCTGAAAGGTCTGAACAGCCCGCCTCCGAGCCCGGCCGCCCCTCCTACTCGTACTCGGTGCCGCCCTTGCGGGTCAGGTAGGCGTCGGCGACCACCTTGGCGATCGCCCGTCCGCCGAGCAGCGGGCTCCAGCGCTCGGTCACCGGTCGGACCACGACGCCCTCGCGCAGGTGGAGTTCGCGTCCGGAGAAGGTCTCCCGGCCCTCGGCGAAGGCCAGCACGGTCTCCCGGTCGAACGGTCCGCGCCACAGCTCGGGCACCAGCGGCAGTTCGCCGTCCAGGAGTTCGGCGGCGGGCAGCCAGGTGAGCTGCCCGTCGATCAGGGCGGACACGTCGAAGGCCGCGTAGCCGGGCAGTTCGGTGCGCGCGGAGGCGCCGTACGTCAGGTCCTGCACGCCCTCGCCGAAGACCTCGCCGAAGATGCCGATCCGCTCGGCGCCCAGCCGTTCGGCCAGCCGCGCCGCCACCTCCGGTATGCGGTGCGCGCGCACCGCCCGCCAGTAGAGGTTGCGCTCGTCCTCGATCAGCGCGAGGCCCTGCGCGCCGATCCCCTTGGAGGACACCTGCACCTCGCCGGTGCCGGCGGTGTAGGTGAGCAGGCAGCAGCTGCCGTGCAGCTTCTCGGTGAGCACCACCGGCTCGCCCGGCTCGAAGACGTCGGGGTAGCGCTTGAGGTTCTCGATATCCACCCAGGGCAGCAGGTCCGGCGCGCCGACCACGTCGCCGCTCATCGACGTCGGCACCGGGGGCTGCCACTTGACGACGCCGAGCAGCTCGGCGAAGTCCTCGCCCCGCTCGGCGGCGGCCGCCAGGTCGGTCCCGGCGAGCGCGGCGGGCCGGCAGACGATGCCCTGCGACAGCTCGCCGCGCAGCCGTACCGCCTTGACCCGGTTCGCCTTCGAGCCGGCCAGCTTCCCGGTCAGGCCCAGTTCCGCGACCAGCTCGTCCGGGAGGACGGACTGCTCGGGGATGTAGACGGCGAAGTCGCCCGTCCGGTACGCGCCCTTGGCGATCACCGCCCGGTAGAGCCCGACCTGCGCGAGCTCCAGGGCATCGGCGTTCGGGTGCTCCAGGACGATCAGCTTCTCCGCGGTGACGCGCAGCGTGGACATGGACGGACTCCTCCCCTAGGGCCCGGCCGGGCGACGGCACCCGGCCATGCGTACGGACTGCGCCCACTCTGGCCGGTCGGGCGCCCGGGCGCGACGCAATTTCCCCGCGGCCGCCCGCTGCCACCTGCCGCCACCTGCCGCTACCCGCCGCCGCCCGCCGCCGCCCACATCACCGCCCCCTGCAGCGCCCGCCGCACGCACCGGCCGCGACCACGGCGCGCCTTGCGCCTTCCCACAGCCGGGCGGACGGCGTCGGCACCCCGGGGCTGTGCGAAGCGACAGGGGATTCTGCGCTCGCATCTGCGGCACTATGATCACCGAAATGGCCGCACCTGCGGCCCAGCCACCCTCGCGCCCCGTCCGGCGCGCACCCTGGAGGGGAAGCCCCGATGAGCACCCGCACGCACGCCCCCGCCCGCAGGCTCGCCGTCGCCGCCGTCGCGGCCCTCGCGCTCGGCCTCGGGGCCACCGCCTGCGGCAGCGACGGCGGCACGTCCGCCGGCTCCGGAGCCTCCGCGTCCGCCTCCGCCGGGGCCACCGGGCCCGGTACGGGCGCCGGCGTCCCGAAGGCCCACGGCACGATCACCGTCTTCGCCGCCGCCTCGCTCAAGGAGACCTTCACCGACCTGGGCAAGAAGTTCGAGGCGGCGAACCCCGGCACCAAGGTCACCTTCAACTTCGGCGGCAGCTCCAGCCTCGCCACCAGCATCAACTCCGGTGCCCCGGCGGACGTGTTCGCCGCCGCCAGCCCGGCCACCATGAAGACGGTCAGCGACGCGGGCGGGGCGAGCGGCCAGCCGGCGACCTTCGTCCGGAACACGCTCGCCATCGCCGTGCCCAAGGGCAACCCCAAGCACATCGCCGGCCTGAAGGACCTGACCGGCTCCGGAGTGAAGGTCGCGCTCTGCGCGAAGGAGGTGCCGTGCGGCGCGGCCGCGCTGACCGCGCTCAAGGCGGCCGGCGTCGACCTCACCCCGGTCACCCTGGAGCAGGACGTCAAGGGCGCGCTCACCAAGGTCGAGCTGGGCGAGGTCGACGCCTCGCTGGTGTACAAGACCGATGTACGGGCCGATGCTGCGAAGATCGACGGCGTGGACTTCCCCGAGGCCGCCAAGGCCGTCAACGACTACCCGATCGCCGCGCTCGCCAAGGCCCCGAACAAGGACGGCGCCGCCGCGTTCGTCGCGTACGTCCAGTCGCCCGAGGCCCAGCAGGTCCTGACCGCGGCCGGTTTCCAGGCCCCGTGAACGACCGCAGCGCCGACGCCGACCGGCCGACCGGCGATGACCGGCCGACCGGCCGCCGCCATGACCGGCCCGGCGGCCGGCTCGACGGCCGGAGCAGTGGTCGGGACGGCGTCGGCGCGGCCGGCCCAGCTCCGGCCCTGCCGCGCCGGGGCCGACGCCCGCGCCCGGGTCGTACCCCGGTGGCGCTGGCGCTCCCGGCCCTGCTCGGCCTCGCGTTCCTGATCCTGCCGCTGGTCGGCCTGCTCGTCCGGGCGCCGTGGAGCGGCCTGTCCGAGCAGCTGACCAGCACCGCCGTCTGGGACGCCCTGCGCCTGTCGCTGATCAGCGCGACCGCCGCCACGGCGGTGTCACTGGTCCTCGGCGTCCCGCTGGCCTGGCTGCTCGCCCGCACCGAACTGCCGGGCCGGCGGGTGGTCCGGGCGCTGGTGACGCTGCCGCTGGTGCTGCCGCCGGTGGTCGGCGGTGTGGCGCTGCTGCTGGTGCTCGGGCGGCGCGGCATCGTCGGCTCCTGGCTCGACTCGGCGTTCGGCATCACGCTGCCGTTCACCACCGCCGGCGTGGTGATCGCCGAGGCGTTCGTGGCGATGCCGTTCCTGGTGATCAGCGTCGAGGGGGCGCTGCGGGCCGCCGACCCCCGCTTCGAGGAGGCGGCCGCCACCCTGGGCGCCTCCCGGCTGACCGCCTTCCGCCGGGTCACCCTGCCGATGATCGCCCCGGGGATCGCCGCCGGGGCCGTCCTGGCGTGGGCCCGGGCGCTCGGCGAGTTCGGCGCGACGATCACCTTCGCAGGCAACTTCCCGGGCCGCACCCAGACCATGCCGCTGGCGGTCTACCTGGCGATGGAGTCCGATCCGCAGGCCGCGATCGCCCTGTCGCTGGTGCTGCTGGTGGTCTCCGTCGCCGTCCTGGCCGGCCTGCGCGACCGCTGGCTGTCCACCCCGTGAGGCCGAACCCATGACACCGAACCGCGCCACGCCGCCGGGCCCGGGGGCGTCGCACCCCAGTCCGTCTCACCCGACCCCGCAGCGCCCCGGCACGCCGACCGCCCTGGACGCCCACCTGCGGGTGGACCGCCCCTCCTTCACCCTCGACCTCGGGCTCGCCGCCGCCCCCGGCGAGGTGGTCGCCCTGCTCGGCCCGAACGGCGCGGGCAAGTCCACCGCCCTGCGCGCCCTCGCCGGACTGCTCCCGCTGACCGGCGGCCACCTGCGGCTGGACGGCCGGCTGCTGGAGGACCCGGCGCGGCGCCTGCACACCCCCGCCGAGGAACGCCCGGTCGGCGTGGTGTTCCAGGACTACCTGCTGTTCCCGCACCTCAGCGCGCTCGACAACGTCGCCTTCGGCCCGCGCTGCCAGGGCCGCCCCAAGCGCGCCGCCCGCGCCGAGGCGGCGGACTGGCTGGAGCGGATGGGCCTGGCCGAGCACGCCTCGGCCCGTCCCGGCCGGCTCTCCGGCGGCCAGGCGCAGCGGGTGGCGCTCGCCCGGGCGCTCGCAGTCCGGCCCCGGCTGCTGCTGCTGGACGAGCCGCTGGCCGCGCTCGACGCCCGCACCCGGCTCGACGTTCGGGCCCAACTTCGGCGCCACCTGGCCGAGTTCGAAGCGATGGCGGTGCTGGTGACGCACGATCCGCTGGACGCCATGGTGCTGGCCGACCGGCTGGTGGTGATCGAGGACGGGCGTGAGGTGCAGTCCGGGCCGCCGGCGGAGATCGCCCGGCGGCCGCGCACCGATTACATCGCCCGCCTGGTCGGGCTCAACCTGTACCAGGGCGTGGCCGAGGGCACGCACGTCACGCTCCCGGACGGCACGGTGCTCGCCACCGCCGAGGAGCTGTCCGGCTCGGCCTTCGTCGCCTTCCCGCCGTCCGCGGTGACGCTGTACGGGCAGCGACCGCAGACCAGCGCCCGAAACCTGTGGCTGGCCGAGGTGACCGGCCTGGACCTGCACGGCGACCAGGTGCGCGCCGAACTCACCGGCGAGCTGCCGATGGCCGCCGACCTCACCCCGGCCGCCGTCGCGGAGCTGGGCCTGGCACCCGGCGCCGAGGTCTGGGCCTCCGTCAAGGCCACCCAGACCCACGCCTACCCGGCCTAGGCCGACCCGCGGGGCTGCCGCCGACGGCGAACAGATTTCAGCGAACAGATAACAGCTTTCAACATCTGTTATCTGTTCGCTGAAATCTGTTACTCGTCACCTGCCACCTGCCACCTGTCAGTCGTTCGATTCCGCTCACCGCAGCAGCGCGGGGTGCTCCGCGATCACCGTGCAGCTGCCCGGGGCGATCTCGGTGAAGCCCGCGTCCTGCACCACCGGCAGGCCGCTGCGGACCAGGTCCGCCCAGCGCTCCGGCGTGGCCGTCCGGACGGCGAGCGCGAAACCGGCCTCGGCCCACTCCTTGCGCTGCGCCTCGTCCAGCCGCCACCAGGCGATCTGGGCGGCGTGCCCGGTCTGCGCCATCGTCTTGCCCGCGCTCATGTCCAGCTCCGGGTTGAGCCACAGCACCGGCAGCCCCGGTTCGGGCGCACCGACCTCGGCGGTCTCTTCCAGGTCCGTCCCGGAGACCTGCAGCTTGGCGAGCTCCTTCGGCCAGCCGTCCAGCGGGACCGGCGGGAACACCCGCACCTCCGCCTCCCGCCCGTGCACCGTGATGCCCGGCAACTCCTCGGCCCGGCGCCACTCGCCGCCCCGGGCACGGCGGACGACCTTGCGGATCCGCGCGTCCTCCCAGGCGGCGACCCGCTCCGCCCACTCGCCGTCCGCCCCGGCGACCCTCGGGTCGGCCAGGAAGGTCAGCACCGCGCGGGCCGAGGTCTCCAGCGCGTCCGTCCGTCCCGGCGGCGTGGCCCGCTCCAGCCGGACGACCAGCGGCAGCACGTACTGCGGCCGCGCGTCGCGGTCCTCGGGGGCGGCCGGCTCGGCGGGGGCGGAAGCGGATTCAGCGGCGGGGGCGTCGAACGGAGAAGTCACCCGTCCAGCATGCCAGCCCGCCGGCGCCCGCCCCGCCCCGCCCCGTCCCGCCTGCCCCGCCGCACGGGCCGGTCAGCGCAGCCGCTGCCGCAGCTCGTCCACGGCCGTGCGGATGCCGGCGCTGTAGACGTCCTCCGGCAGCGCGTCCAGGCTGCGCACCGCGCGCTCCAACTGCTCGCGCGCGAGGTCCGGTTCGCCGAGCTTGAGGTGGTCGGAGGCCAGGTTGAGGTGCAGCGACGGGTAGAAGGCGCGCACCTGCAGGGCGGACTCGTAGGTCTGCGCGCGTTCGGCGGTCAGCGAGTCGGCGGCGGCCAGCGCCCGCCGGTCCCACTCCAGTTCCGCCCTCGGGTCGTCCTGTAGGTCCGCCAGATAGTGCGCGAGCACGCACCGGTGGAAGACGTCGCGCTCGCCGAGCGCCTCCCAGAGCGCCTCGAAGAGGGCCCGCGCCTGCGCCGACCGGCCGCGCTGCGCCGCCCGCACGCCGTCCAGCCCGAGGCCGATCCGGTCCAGCGCCGAGCCGTCGCCGCCCGGCTCGACGGCACCCGAATCGGAACGGCCCGAGGACCGGGGACCATCGGACCCGGACCCGGACCCGGCGGACCCACCGGACCCACCGGACCCGGCGCCGTCCGGCAGCGGATCACCGGGAGCAGATACTTCGGGCACATCGGACATGCCCGCAGCCTAACCGCCGCCCCCGACGCCCGCTCAGCGCCGGTAGCCGCGCTGCGGGTCCCGCTCCTCCGCGTCCTCGTACATCAGGAACCAGCCCTCCGGGTGCGTGGCCGCGAGCAGCAGTTCGGTGCGCTGCTCGGTGCCGAGCTCCGCGTCGCCGTCGTCGGGCCCGTAGACGCCGAACAGCTCGTCGTGGCAGCCGTCCCAGTCGTAGTCGTACAGGTCGGCCGGCAGGTCGCCCATCATGTCGGCGACCGATTCGGGCTGCGCGCCGAGCAGCGCCCGGGCGTCCACCAGGGCCATCCGCAGCGCGACGTCCTCGGCCAGGCAGCGCGGCAGCGGCCACTCGCCGAGCGCGAGGTCGTCGGCCAGGTCGTCGAAGGCTCGGGCCATCGCGCGGCGCCAACCCCGGTGCAGCCGCCAGGTGCGCTGGGGCAACCGGGCGAAGACCGTCCAGTCGACGTCCTCGCCCTCGGCGACCGGCTCGTCGCCGTGCTCCTCCAGGTCGTCGTAGGCGGCGTCGGCGAGGCCGAGCAGCTGGGCGTGCACGAGGCAGGCGGTGCGCGGGGTGAGGGTCCAGTCGGAGCCGGCGCCGCCGTCCTCGTCCTCGCTCTCCAGCGGGAAGAGGTCGGCGAAGTCCGGTGTGAAGTCCTCGGTGACGCTGATCTCCAGCGTGCCGCCGATCGCCTCGACCCCGGGGATGGCCGCCACCAGGCGGTCCGGGTGCAGCAGCGCGCCGAGCGCCGCGTTGGCGTCCTCGGTGACCTCGCGCAGCAGTTCGCGGCGCTGGCCGACCGGGTCGATGCCTTCGAAGTCCAGTTCCTCGACGGCCCGGATCGCGGCCGCGCGCAGCGCCGGCCAGTCGGTGATCCGCAGGCCCAGCACCACCGTCGCCTCGATCTCCTGCGCACCGGAGTCGCCCGGGCCGCCGGAGCCGCCCGAGTGTTCCGCCGCGCCCGGCCCCTGCGGATGATCGCTTCGCTCGCCCATGGGGCTACGGTACGGCTTTTCGCCCGTCCGATCACCGGTCCGGACCAGCTTACGGATGCCTTCTCGGTCACGGCCCGGCCACGCCTCTCTCACTCGGACGCACGACACCGGCAGGATGGGGCGCATGGCAGACATCAACGAGTACGGCGGCGGGCAGGTCCCGAACGCGGACGTCCTGGTCGTGACCACCAACGACATCCCCGGATTCCGGGTCGACCACGTGATCGGCGAGGTGTTCGGCCTGACCGTGCGCAGCCGTCACATCGGCAGCCAGATCGGCGCGGGCCTGAAGTCGCTGATCGGCGGCGAGCTGCGCGGTCTGACGAAGACGCTGGTCGAGAGCCGCAACGAGGCGATGCAGCGGCTGATCGAGCAGACGAAGGCGCGCGGCGGCAACGCTGTCCTGATGATGCGCTTCGACGTGACGGAGGCGGCGGACGTGGGGACCGAGGTCTGCGCCTACGGCACGGCCGCGGTGATCTCCCGGTCCGCCTGAGCGGATCCGTCCGACCGGCCCGGCGGGAACACCCGCCGGGCCGGCGCCGTTTCCCCGACGTGACTGTTTACGGCTCAACTACTTACGGTGCGTCGGCCACCCACACAGCGGCGGCGAACGCCGCGGCACCGGCCGCCGACGCGACACCGGACCTCGCCGCGGCCGTGGACCTCGCCGCGACCCCGGATCTCGTCGCGGCCGTGGACCTCGTCGCGGCCGTGGACGTCCTCGTGGTGGGCGCCGGCCAGGCGGGCCTGTCGGCCGCCTACCACCTGCGCCGCCGCGGCTTCGCCCCGTACGCGGCCGACCCCGACCGTGCCCCCGGCGGCTTCGTCGTCCTGGACGCCGACGCCGCACCCGGCGGGGCCTGGGCGCACCGCTCGCCGTCGCTGCGGATGGCCACCGTGCACGGCTTCCACGACCTGCCGGACGCCGTCCTGCCCGCGCCCGACCCCGAGGCCCCCGCGCGCGAGGTGGTGCCGGGGTACTTCGCGGCGTACGAGGCCCGGCACGCGCTCCCGGTCGTGCGCCCGGTCACGGTCCGCGCCGTACGGGCCGAGTCCGAGCGGCCGGACTCCCGGCTGCTGGTCGAGACCGACCGCGGCACCTGGGCGACCCGCGCGCTGATCAACGCCACCGGCACCTGGACCCGTCCGTTCCTTCCCTCCTACCCCGGCCGGTTCGCGGGCCGGCAGCTGCACTACGCCGAGTACCGCGGCCCGGAGGAGTTCGCCGGCCGGCGCGTCCTGGTGGTGGGCGGGGGTGCGTCCGCGATCCAGGTGCTGTCGGAGGTGGCGGCGGTCGGCGAGACGGTCTGGGCCACCCGTTCCGAACCGGTCTACCACGAAGGGCCGTTCACACCGGAGTACGGGCGTGCGGTGGTCGCGAAGGTCGAGGAGCGGGTCCGGCTGGGGCTGCCGGCGCGCAGCGTGGTGAGCGTGACCGGGCTCGGCCCGTCCGTCGCCTACCGGCGGGCCGAGGCGCTGGGCGCGCTGCACCGGCGGCCGATGTTCGACCGGCTCACCGAGCACGGCGCGGTCTGGGGCGAGGAGGAGACGGCGGTGGACGCGATCATCTGGGCGACCGGTTTCCGGCCCGAGGTCGGTCACCTGGCCCCGCTCGGGCTGCGCTCCCCGCACGGGGGCATCGCGCTGACCGGCACCCGGGCCACCGCGGACCCGCGCGTCCACCTGGTCGGCTACGGCCCGTCCGCCAGCACCATCGGTGCCAACCGGGCCGGGCGCGCGGCCGTCAACGACCTGGTCGCGCTGCTCGGCGACCCGACGACGTCGCCGGCCCCGGTCGCGGTGTGACGATCGCACCCCGGCCTGGTCCGAACCGGGGCGGGTCCGGGCCGGGCCAGGCCGGGGCGTCCGCGGCTCAGCGGTCGTAGTCGACGGTCACCCGGTCGGTGAGCGGGCGGGCCTGGCAGGTGAGGACGTAGCCGGCCGCCAGCTCCTTCTCCTCCAGCGCGAAGTTGCGGCGCATCTCGACCTCGCCCTCGGTGACCAGGGCGCGGCAGGTGCCGCAGACCCCGCCCTTGCAGGCGAACGGCAGGTCGGGGCGGGAGCGCTGGGCGCCGTCCAGGATCGAGCGGTCGCGTGGGAGGGCGAGGGTGCTGCCGCGGCCGTCGAGCACGACGGTGACCTCGCTGCGCTCGCCGGGCGAACCGTCCGCGGCGCCGTCCGTGCCGTCCCAGTCCTCGTCGCGTTCGGCGAGCGGCTCGTCCTCGGCGTGGAACAGCTCCTGGTGGACGCGCTCGCCCGGTACGGCGAGGTCGGCGAGCAGGTCCTTCGCCCCGGCGACCATGCCGAGCGGCCCGCACAGCCACCAGTGCCCCACGCCCTCGACGTCGACCAGCGCCGCCAGCAGCGCGCGGACCCGCTCCGGGTCGAGGCGGCCGCTGAGCAGTTCGGCGTCCCGGGTCTCCCGGGAGAGGACGTGCACCAGCTGGAACCGGCCGAGGTAGCGGTCCTTCAGGTCGGCCAGCTCGTCGGCGAACATCACGGTGTCGCTGCGCCGGTTGCCGTAGAGCAGGGTGACGGTCGAGCGGCGGTCGGCGGCCAGCACCGAGCCGGCGATCGACAGCATCGGGGTGATGCCGGAGCCGGCGGCGAGCAGCACGTGGTCGGCGGGGACCCCGAGGTCGGGGGTGAACAGGCCGGTCGGCGTCAGCACCTCGACCTCCTCGCCGGGCCGGGCCTCGTGCACCAGCCAGCGCGAGAACAGCCCGCCGGGCACCTCGCGGACGGCGATCCGCAGCGGACCGTCCACGGGGGCGCAGATCGAGTAGGAGCGGCGCTCGTCGACGCCGTCCACCACCTTGCGCAGGGTCAGGGTCTGCCCGGGCCGGAAGGCGTAGGCCTGCGCCAGGGCGTCCGGAACCGCGAAGGTCACCGCCACGGCGTCCTCGCAGAGCCGTTCCACCCGCTCGATCCGCAGCCGGTGGAAGACGGGCCGGCGGGCGGCGGGAGGGGAGACGGCGGCGTCGGCGGCGCTCCCGGGGCGTTCCGGGCTCTCGCGGCGTTCCGAGTTCTCGGGGCTCTCGGCGCTCTCGGTGGCGGAGGCGGCGGGCATTCAGATCTCCTTGACGCGTTCGAAGGGCTCCCGGCAGGCACGGCAGCGCCAGAGCGCCTTGCAAGCGGTGGAGCCGAACCGGGACAGCTCCTCGGTGTCGGCGGCGCCGCACTGCGGGCAGAGCACGGCGGACGCGGCGCCGGCCCCCGTGCGGGTGGGACCGAGGGCGAGCGGGACCGGCCCGGCCGCCGTGGCGGCCGCGGACGCCGCGGCGGCGCCCGGGCGCGGCGGGGCGATGCCCGCCTCGGCGAGCTTGCGGCGGCCCTCGGCGGTGATCAGGTCGGTGGACCACGGCGGGTCCAGGCGCAGCCGCACCCGGACGTCCCGGTAGCCGGCGGCGCGCAGCCGGCGGTCCACGTCGGCGGCCATCTCGGCGACGGCCGGGCAGCCGGAGTAGGTCGGGGTCAGCCACGCGGTGACCGCGCCGCCAGCGCCCTCGTCGTCGCCGCCGCCGTCGACCTCGACGCCGGCCAGGACGCCCAGGTCGGCCAGGGTGAGCATGGGCAGCTCCGGGTCCGGGACGGCCGCGGCGACCTCCCAGGCCCGGGCCCGCCGCGCCGGCGCGGCGGTCACCACGTCGCCCCCGGGTGGGCGCGGGCCACCACCTGAAGCTCGGCGAGCAGCGGGCCGAGCGCCTCGGTGTGCACGCCGTGCCGGCCCGCCCGGCCCAGCACGGTGGCCAGCGGCGGCCCGTCCGGCACCGTCAGGCCGGCCTCGGCGAGGACGGCGCCGAGCGAGCGCAGCACCGATTCGCGCAGCCCGGCCGGGTCGACGCCCGCCCGCAGCTCCACCGGGTGCGCGGTGAACAGCTCCTCCAGCAGCGGCCAGACCGCGTCCAGGCCGGCCTGCATCCGCTGCGCCGAGTACGGGGTGCCGTCGCCGAGCCGCAGCGTCCAGGCGGTGGCGTACTCGCGGTGGTAGGCCAGTTCCTTGACGCCCCGGGCCGCGACCGCGGCCAGCACCGGGTCGGCGTGGGCGGCCAGCGCCTCGTACAGGGCCTCGCGGGCGGTGGCGAACAGCAGCAGCCGGGCGATCGCGTGCGCGAAGTCGCCGTTCGGGATCTCCACCAGCCGGACGTTGCGGAACTCGTGGTCCTCCCGCCAGTACGCCAGGTCGTCCTCGGTGCGGCCGGTGCCGTCCGCCTGGCCGGCCCGGGTGAGCAGCAGGCGGGCCTGGCCGAGCAGGTCCAGGCCGAGGTTCGCGAGCGCGACCTCCTCCTCCAGCTCGGGCGCCCGGGTGCACCACTCGATCAGCCGCTGGGCGAGGATCAGGGCGTCGTCGCCGAGCATCAGGCAGTAGGCGGCCAGGTCGGCGCCGTCCAGGCCGGCGGGCAGGGCGGTGTCCACGCCGAGCAGCGGGTCGGCGAAGCCCGTCCCGTACGCCCAGCGGCCCTCGCCCTCGGGGCCGGCGTCGGCCTCGGCGAGGCTGAGGTAGACGTGGTCGTCCTCGCTGGTGGAGGCGGTGCGGTCCTGCATGGCGGTTCCCCCGTCAGATGTGCGGGACATCCTCGGGGATGTCGTAGAAGGTCGGGTGGCGGTAGACCTTGTCACCGCTGGGCTCGAAGAACGGGTCGCGCTCGTCCGGGGTGGAGGCGGTGATCGCGTCCGAGCGGACCACCCAGAGGCTGACGCCCTCGTTGCGGCGGGTGTAGAGGTCGCGGGCGGCGAGCAGGGCCATCCGGTCGTCGGCGGCGTGCAGCGAGCCGACGTGGACGTGGTTCAGGCCGCGCCGGGGGCGCACGAACACCTCGTACAGGGGCCAGCCGGCCTTGGACCCGGCCATGGACTCGGCCTTGGATCCGGCCTTGGACTCGGTCACTTTCCGTTCTCCTCTTCGGTGTGCGGCTGCTCGGCCGCGCGCTTGGCCGCGTAGGCGACGGCGGCCTCGCGGACCCAGGCGCCGTCCTCGTGGGCGGCCCGGCGGCGCTCGACCCGCTGGGTGTTGCAGGGGCCCTGGCCCTGGATGACCCTGGTCAGCTCGGACCAGTCCGGCTCGCCGAAGTCCCAGCCGCCGCGCTCCTCGTTCCAGCGCAACTCGGGGTCGGGGAGGGTGACGCCCAGGTGCTCGGCCTGCGGGACGGTCATGTCGACGAATCGCTGCCGGAGCTCGTCGTTGGTGTGGCGCTTGATCCGCCAGGCCATCGAGCGGGCGGTGTTCGGCGAGTCGGCGTCCGAGGGGCCGAACATCATCAGCGACGGCCACCACCAGCGGTCCACCGCGTCCTGGACCATCCGGCGCTGCGCCTCGGTGCCGCGCATCAGGGTCATCAGCAGCTCGTAGCCCTGGCGCTGGTGGAAGGACTCCTCCTTGCACACCCGGACCATCGCGCGGGCGTACGGGCCGTAGCTGCAGCGGCAGAGCGGGACCTGGTTGCAGATCGCGGCGCCGTCCACCAGCCAGCCGATCACGCCGACGTCGGCGAAGGTCAGGGTCGGGTAGTTGAAGATCGAGGAGTACTTCTGGCGGCCGCTGATCAGCTTCTCGGTCAGCTCGGCGCGGTCGACGCCGAGGGTCTCGGCGGCGGCGTAGAGGTAGAGGCCGTGGCCGGCCTCGTCCTGGGCCTTGGCGAGCAGGATCGCCTTGCGGCGCAGCGAGGGCGCGCGGGTGAGCCAGTTGCCCTCGGGCTGCATGCCGATGATCTCGGAGTGGGCGTGCTGGGCGATCTGGCGGACCAGCGTCGCCCGGTAAGCGTCGGGCATCCAATCCCGGGGCTCGATCCGCTGTTCGGCGGCGATCACCGCCTCGAACCGGTCCTCCGCCGTCCGGTCGGGGACCGCCTCGGCCACCTCTGCTGTCACCACGGTCCCCTCTCGTGCCCCGTCGCGCCTCCTCGGGCGCCGACCGACTGACCGTTCGGTCGGTACCATTGTGCGCGGCGGGGCGGGGGGATGGCAAGGACAGGCATGGGAGGAGGGTGGGAGGGGTGCGGGGCGACGCGGGAGGACTGACAGATGACAGCTGACAGATGTTGAAATCTGTCAGCTGTCATCTGTTATCTGTTCGCTGCTATCTGTTCGCCGTCATCCTCCTGCTGCCATCCGTTCGCCACCGACCCCGGCCGCCCTCACCCCTCGGCGCGGTCCCGCAGGCGCGGCAGGGGCACCGCCAGCAGGGCCGAGAGCAGCGCGATCCGGGGCGCGAGCTGGTCGAGGCGGATGTGCTCCTGCCGGGCGTGGGCGCCGGCGCCCACCGCGCCGAACCCGTCCAGGGTGGGCAGTCCGCGCGAGCCGGGGAGATTGGTGTCCCCCGCCCCGCCCGCCGGGCCGCCGTCCAGCTGCTGCCCGAGCACCGCGGCGAGCGAACGGACGTGCCGCAGCAGCGGGTTGCCGGTCCGCTCGGGCCAGGCCGGGCGACTGGAGAGCACCTCGGTGCGGACCCGGGCGCCCGGGCGCAGCGCGGTGAGCCGGGCGAGGTGGTCGAGCGTGCGGCGCTGCGCCTCGGCGGTGGCGAACCGCAGGCCGAGTTCGGCCTCGGCGCGCCCCGCGATGACGTTGGCCCGCGAACCGCCGCTGATCCGACCGGCGTTGAGCTCGGTGCCGGGCTGCCCGGCGAGCCCTCGGACGGCGACCAACTGGTCGACCAGCTCGTCCACCGCCGAGACCCCTTCGCGGGCGTCGTTGCCCGCGTGCGCCTCGCGCCCGGTCACGGTCAGCCGCACCCGGGTGCTGCCCCGCCGGGCGGTCTTCAGCCGGCCGTCCGGGTGCGGCGGTTCGAGCCCCAGCACGGCTGCTGCGCCACGCAGTTGGCGTTCGACGAGGCGCCGCCCGTCCGGGCTGCCGACTTCCTCGTCGGAGACGACGACCAGCCGGACGGTGCGGTGCGGCCGCTGCCCGAGGTCGGCGAGCAGCGCGAACGCGCCTTCCAGGACGGCGAGTCCGCCCTTCATGTCGACGACGCCGGGGCCGGTGAGCACACCGTCCCGCTCGGCGACCGGCCACTCGGCCAGGGTGCCGACCGGCCAGACGGTGTCGTGGTGGCCGACGATCAGCAGGTGGGGCAGGGATTCGTCCTGACCCTCCCACTCCAGGACGAGGTGGTCGCCGGCCGGCCCGGGTTCGCGGCGGGCCGTGGCGCCGGTCGCCCGGAATCCGGAGGCCAACTCCTCGGCCAGCGCGTCGAGTCGGGGCGCGTCGCCGCTGGGGGACTCGATCCGGGCCAGGTCGGCGCAGCGGCGCCGGACGGCGCCGGAGAGGGTACGGGCCCGGGCGCTCAGCGCCTGCGGAAGCCCGGGCAGGGCCTTGGTGACGGTGGCCGCGGCGGCCGAAGGCGCGGGCGCGGTCGTCGTGGTGGTGGCGGCGACGTGGGCGGCGGCGGTCTGAGCGGCGGCCGGCTCCGTACGGTCGGGTTCGGTGGCGGTGTCCGGTGCGACGGCCGGCGACCCGACGATCTGGGGACTCAACGCTCGCCTCCGCGGCCGCCGCCGGTATTCAGCGGCCGGGCCGGCCGACCGCTCCCGCCCGAACTCCAGGCCCGGCGGGGCCCCGCCGGGCGGCCGGAATGGGGTGCGGCCCCACGGAACGGCCCGTCTGGCCCAAGTGCGGTGGAACGGCTGGGCGGCGTGCTTGGCATTACGTCCTCCTCGCTCGATCCGGTGGCCCCGGTCCGCCCGGAGCCCCGTGGACGACGGCCTCCCGGCGGCGGGCAATGGCAGGACCGCCGCAGGGAAGCCGAGATGTGAGCCTAGAAGAACCGTTCGGTTTCCTGCGAGGTGGCCCTGTTCCCAGCGCGCCGGTGTCGGGCCCCGGCCGAGGGCGCCCGTCAGCGGAAACGGCGACGGACGAACGGCGCGCGAACCCGACCCGACGCGCGGGCGCGGTCGCCGGATCGCGCCCATCTCCACCATGGACCCGCCGCCCGGGTTCGGCAGCGCAAACCGCCAAGGCGCGGGATTTCCACGCCGGATGGGTGACAGCGGATCAGCCCGCGGTACGAACCGGGGGCGCGCGTCCGCGTCCGGCGGGCTCGGGTCGTCCCCTGCTCAGGCTCCGTCCCCGGCCAGCCCCGCGTCGCGCGCCAGGAGCGCGGCCTGGACCCGGTTGCCGACGCCGAGCGCGGTCAGGATGCGGCTGACGTGCGCCTTGACGGTGCTCTCGCGCATCCCGAGGACGCCCGCGATCTCGGCGTTGGAGAGCCCGTCCGCGAGTTCGCGCAGCACGTCCGTCTCGCGCGGGGTGAGACCGGCCACCCGTCCCCGCGCGGCGACCGACCGGGGCGCGCCCGCGCGGTGGTAGCGGTCGATCAGGCGCCGCGCGGCCGCCGGGTGCAGCATGCCCTGCCCGGCCGCGACCACGTGGACGGCCCGGGCGATCTCGGCCGGCGGGGTGTCCTTGAGCAGGAAGCCGTCCGCGCCGGCGGCGAGCGCCTGGTACACGTACTCGTCGAGATCGAAGGTGGTGAGCGCGATCACCCGTGGGGCGTCCCGGAGTTCGCGCAGGCGCCGGGTGGCGGCGATGCCGTCGAGCCGGGGCATCCGGATGTCCATCAGCGCGACGTCGACCCGCGTGCCGCGGGCCAGCTCGACGGCCTGCAGCCCGTCCGCGGCCTCGGCGACCACGGTCAGCGCCGGGTCCTGGGCGAGCAGGTCGACGAGGCCGAGCCGGACCAGCGCGTCGTCGTCGACCACCATCGTGCGGATCATGCGGTGCCCTTCGGGTGCGGATCGGCCGGCGCCGGTGCGCTGCCTCCGGTGTCTCCGGTGTCTCCGGTGGCGGGGGCGGTCACGGTGCCGACTGCCGTGCTCGGCGCGGGTTCGGGTTCGGGTTCGGGGACGGGTTCGGGGACGGGGACGGGGACGGGGACGGGCCGCGGCGGCCGGGAGGGGGCGGGAAGCCGGGCGGAGAGCCGGAAGCCGCCGCTGCCGTCCGGGCCCGCGTCGAGGTGGCCGCCGAGCGCGCTGACCCGTTCCGTGAGCCCGACCAACCCGTATCCGCCGCCACCGCCCCGCCGGTACGGCCCGTCCGGCCGGACCTGGCCGCGGGTGTTGCGGACCTCGACGGTGGTGGCCGGTGCGCCGTACGCGACCCGAACGTCGACGGGCGCCGCGTACGCGTGCTTGCGGGCGTTGGTCAGCGCCTCCTGGACCAGGCGGTGCACGGCCAGTCGATGGGTGGTCGGGACGCTCTCCGGGTCGCCGGAGAGGGCCAGTTCGACCTGCTGGCCGGCCTGGACGGCCTCGCCGACGAGTTCGGTGAGATCGCGCAGGGCGGGTGCCGGGACGTGCGGGGTGCGCACCGGGCCGGCCGGACCTCCTCCGCCTCCGTCGCCCTCTCCCTCCCGGTCGGACGGCTGCCGGACGGACCCGTCGTACCCGTCGCGCGGGCCACCGGACGGGCCGTACGGACCGGACGGACCGGCGTACAGACCGGGCGGGCCGACCGGAGTCTCCGGGTCCACGGCGTCCACCGGGTCGGCCCGCAGGGCGCCCAGAACGTCGCGCAGGTCGTCCAACGAGCGGGCGGCGGTACTGCGCAGCAGTTCGAGGCGGTGACCGAGCCGGTCCGGGTCGGCGGCGACGGTGCCGGCCCGGGCCTGGTCGCGCAGCACCCCGGCGTGCAGCACCAGCAGGCTGAGCCGGTGGGCGAGCACGTCGTGCATCTCCCGTGCGATCCTGGCTCGTTCGGCGGCACGCGCCTGCTCGGCGCGCAGCTCGCGCTCACGGCGCAGCGCGTCGACCTGCTCGTGCAGGGTGCGGATCAGCACCCGCCGGCCGTTGAGCCACAGGCCGACCGACAATGTGGCGGCCTGGACGAGGAGTTCGGAGGCCGTGGTGCCCGCCCAGCCGACCAGCGAGTCGGCCCGGGTGGCGCTGAGCAACGCGATGATCGCGCCGCCCGCGACCGCCGGGCCGAACCGGCCCAGGTAGGCGAGGTGGTAGACGCTCAGCAGGCCCGGGACGGCGCGGTTCAGCAGGCCGCCGGTGAGCACCGGCAGGACGGCCGAGGCCAGTGGGTGGCGGCGGGCGAGGAGCAGCGAGAGCGCGGCCAGCGCGGCGGCGACCGCGGCGGGCAGCCGCAAGGGGCCGTCGATGCGCAGGCATTGGGTGACGGCCTCTTCGACGCTCAGGGCGAGGATGCCGAGCAGCAGCAGCGTGTCGGTCCGGGGGTTGCGGTCCGGGCCGTACCAGCCGAGCGGGCCTGCGCGCACGGGGCCGACTCCTTCCGCTTCCGCCGTCCTGTTCGGCGTCCGACCCGGCCGGTACCCGTTCCTCCGACACGTGCCCGCCCACCGGTCCGGCTCTCCGTCCGGCTCGATGCTAGGGCGGGCGGCGGCGCGGCACAGCCGTCTTCCGGACAGCCGTGCCCTCGACTTTGGTCGGGGGTGGGCGTCGCTCACCGGCCGATTCGCGGCGATCGCGCGCTTCCTAGCGTCGACGGTATGACGAACGACCAGCTCCGCCCCGGCCCCGACTCCCCGCCACCACCGCACACTTCACCGCCCGTGCCGCCGCCCGCGTCGCCGCCCGTGCCCCCGGCGGGCAGGGACCACCTGCTGTTCCTCGCCGAGGCGCTGCGGGCCTTCCACGACACCGGGGCCCTGGCCCCGAGCGGGCCGGAGCTGGTGAACGCGCTGGTGGTGCCGGTCACCAGCCGGCCGAACCGGCCGCTCTCGGTGCTGGAGGTGGGTGCGGGGACGGGCGCGGTGACCCGCCGGCTGGTCGAGGTGCTGCGCCCCGGGGACCGCCTGCACGTCGTGGAGGCGAACCCCCGGTTCGCCGAACGGCTCCGGGAGGACCCGGTGCTGGCCGCGCGCCGCCCGGGGGTGGACGTGCGGCTGTCCGCCTGCCGGGTGGAGGAGCTGCCGCCGGACGAGCATGACGGGCATGACGGGCAGGGCAGGAAGGGCGGGCAGGGCGGGAAGGACACCGGGGGCGAGCGCGGCGAGCGGTACGACGTGATCGTCTCGGGCCTGCCGTTCACCAACTTCGAGCCGGCGCAGGTGCGGACGATCCTCGACCTCTACCTGCGGCTGCTGGTGCCGGGCGGCGAGCTGACGTACTTCGGCTACCTCGGCACGACGGCGGTGCGCACCCTCACCTCGGGGCCGCGCCGGGGCGCCCGCCACCGGGCCGTGGTGCGGCTGCTGCGGCGCTTCGAGGCCGTATACGGACTGGGCGCGCGCACGGCGTGGCGGAACCTGCCGCCCGCCCGCGCCCACCTGCTGCGGGCGCCCGGCGGGCGGGAGGTCTGGTGGCCGGACGTCGCGCGGCCGTCCGCCGAGGCCCAGGCCTCGCCGATCGGCTGACAAGCGTCAAGTAACAAGTAACAAAAAACAGATGACAGCGAACAGATTTTGAAATCTGTTCGCTGCCGTGCCATAGTGAGACCCGGGTCACCTGCCCTTCGCCGACCGGCGTCGTTCCCAACCCTGGAGCTCGCATGTCCTCGAACGTCCGCACCGCACAGCGCACCCTCGGCACCTCCGGCCTCTCCACCTCCGCTCTCGGCCTCGGCTGCATGGGCATGTCCGACCTGTACGGCCCGGCCGACGAGGCCGAGAGCATCGCGACCATCCACGCGGCCCTGGACGCCGGGGTCACGCTGCTCGACACCGGCGACTTCTACGGCATGGGCCACAACGAGCTCCTGATCCAGGAGGCGCTGCGCGGCCGCGACCGCGCGAGCGTGCAGATAAGCGTGAAGTACGGCGCCCTGCGCGGCCCGGACAACTCGGTGCTCGGCCTCGACACGAGCCCGGCCGCCACCAAGTCCGCGCTCGCCTACACCCTGCGCCGCCTGGGCACGGACTACGTCGACGTCTACCGCCCGGCGCGGCTGGACCCGAAGGTCCCGATCGAGGAGACCGTCGGCGCCATCGCCGACCTGGTGAAGGCCGGGTACGTCCGCCACATCGGCCTGTCCGAGGTCGGCGCCGACACCCTGCGCCGCGCCGCCGCCGTGCACCCGATCTGCGACCTGCAGATCGAGTACTCGCTGCTCTCCCGTTCGATCGAGTCCGCCGTCCTGCCCACCGCCCGCGAGCTCGGCATCGGGATCACCGCGTACGGGGTGCTCTCCCGCGGCCTGCTCAGCGGGCACTGGGAGCAGGGCCGCACACTGGCCGCCACCGACTTCCGCGGCCACAGCCCGCGCTTCCAGGGCGAGAACCTGGCCCACAACCTCGCGCTCGTCGAGGCGCTGCGCGCGGTCGCCTCCGCGAAGGGGGCGAGCGTCGCCCAGGTCGCCATCGCCTGGGTCGGCTCGCGCGGGCAGGACATCGTCCCGCTGGTCGGCGCCCGCCGCCGCGACCGGCTGACCGAGGCCCTCGGCGCCCTGGACGTCGACCTGACCGAGGCGGACCTCGCCGCGATCGAGGCCGCCGTCCCGGCCGGCTCCGCGGCGGGCGAGCGCTACGCCGCCGCCCAGATGGCCCACCTGGACAGCGAGCGCTGACGTCCGGACCACCGCGACCCCCGGCCCCGGCCGGACCCCGAGCACCACCCGGCAGTACCCGGCAGTACCCGGCACCACCCCTTCACCAGCACCACCCAAGGACGGCCATCGTGACCTCGGACACCCCGCTCACCGCCGAGCAGATCCTGATCGCGGCGGAGGACGCCTTCCGGCGGTTCGGCCCTGCCAAGGCCACCGTCGTGGACGTCGCCCGCAGCCTCGGGGTCAGCCACAGCAGCGTCTACCGCCACTTCCCGAGCAAGACCGCGCTGCGCGAGGCGGTCAACCAGCGCTGGCTCGACCAGGCGAACCAGAAGCTGAAGACGATCTCCACCGACGACGGCCTCGGCACCGCCTCCGAGCGGCTGCACAGCTGGCTGACGACGCTCTTCGACACCAAGCGCAAGAAGGCGCTCGACGACCCCGAGCTCTTCGCCACCTACCAGGTGCTCACGGACGAGAACAGCGGCCTCGTCGAGGAGCACATCGAGACCCTGATCGGCCAGATCGCCGAGATCATCCACTCCGGCGTGGACGCGAAGGAGTTCAAGCTCACCCACATCCAGAACACCGCCCGCGCGGTCTTCGACGCCACCGCCCCCTTCCACGACCCGGCCTACGCGGCCACCTGGTCCGACCCGAAGGCGGACGACCGCTTCGACGCCGTCTGGAAGCTCGTCATCGGCGGCCTGCAGGCAGCCAGGTGACGGACCGCCGCTGACGGCACGGGCCGCCGGACGGGCGATCCGGCGGGCCACCCGACGGCCACCAGCGGGGGGGGGGGGGGGGGGGGGGGGGGGGGGGGGGGGGGGGGGGGCCCCCGCCCCCCCCCCCGCGGGCGGGCGCGCCCGCAAAAAAAAAAGATTGGGTGGGGGGGAGCCGGGGGCGCCCGGGGCGGGGGCCGGCA
>NZ_JBMVFA010000003.1:101566-168108 GCF_049543595.1 Kitasatospora sp. NPDC094028
GGCGCGTGGGGGGGGTGGGCCCGGGGGGGGGGGGGGGCGGGCGGGCCCCCCCCCCGCCCCGCCCCCGGGGGGGGGGGGGGGGGGGCCGGGCCCGGCCCCCCCCCCCCCCCCCCCCGCGCCCGTCTGGCATGCTTCCGCACACAGTTAATCTCACTTGGAGGATGACATGCGTGCGGCCGACCCGGTCCTGGACAGCCTGCAGGGGCTCGCCCTCGGCGACGCCTTCGGCGACCGCTGGTTCTCGGTCCCGGCCGACGAGGCGCCGGCCGCGCTGGCGGCGCGCATCGCCCGCCCCGCGCCCTGGCACTGGACCGACGACACCGCGATGGCGCTCGTCCTCGTCCGGCACCTGACCGAGCACGGCGAGGTCCGGCAGGACGCGCTGGCCGGGGAGTTCGCCGCCGAGTACACCCGCGAGTACCAGCGCAAGTACGGGCCCTCGATGCACCGGGTCCTGCGCGCGATCGCCGCCGGCGAGGACTGGCGGGCGGTCACCTCCGGCCAGTTCGAGGGCCAGGGCTCGTACGGGAACGGCGCGGCCATGCGAGCGGCTCCGCTCGGCGCCTGGTTCGCCGACGACCTGGCGGAGGCGGCCCGGCAGGCCGAACTCCAGGCGCTCACCACGCACTTCCACCCGGAGGCGGTCGCCGGTGCGGTGGCGGTGGCGCTCGCGGCCGCCCTGGCCGTCCGCCACCGGGGCGAAGTCCCGCCCGGCCGGAGCGAGTTGCTCGCGGAGATCGCGGGGCGACTGCCGGCGGGCGACGTCCGCTCCGGCCTGCGGATCGCCGCCCGGATGCCCGAGCACACCAGCGTGCGGCACGCGGCGAACGTGCTCGGCTCGGGGCTGATGATCTCCGCCCCGGACACCGTCCCATTCGCCCTCTGGTCCGCCGCCGGGCACCTGGACTCGCTGCCCGAAGCGCTCTGGCACACCCTGGAGGGCTGGGGCGACAAGGACACCACCTGCGCGATCGCGGGCGGCGTGGTCGCCGCCCGCACCGGCACGGCCGACGTCCCGGCCGCCTGGCTCGCCGCCCGCGAGACCCTGCCCGACTGGGCGGGCGAGGCCCCGCCCGCCGACTGACCACCGTCCGGCCGACCGGCGGCCGACCGCGGCGCACAACGGACAACGAACAGCTGACAGAGTTCAGCGAACAGATAACAGATTTCAACATCTGTTATCTGTTCGCTGAACTCTGTTCGCCGTCAGCCGTCAGCCGTTCGCTGTAAGCCGCCGCTCCTCCCCCGCCGCGTACGCCCGTCCCGTTCCCGCGTTCGCCACGCCAGCACCACGTACACCACCGCGGCGCCCGCGAAGCCGACCGCCCAGCCATAGTCGGCCAGCGGCCTCAGGAGCGGGATGATCCCGTCCACCGGGAACGGGCCCTGTTTCACGCCGTGCGCGTCGACGGAGGAGTGCGAGCCGCCGACCGCCAGCAGGCCGCCGGTCAGGAGCGCCACGACGGCCCGCCAGTTCCAGCCGCCGGCGTACCAGTAGGCGCCGCCCGGGCGGTACAGCTCGGCGAGCCACAGTTGGGTGCCGCGCAGCAGCCAGTAGTCGGCGATCAGGACCCCGGCGACCGTCCCCAGCAGGCCGCCGACCACGCCGAGCCAGGTGAAGATGTACACGTGCGGGTCGGCGATCAACCGCCACGGGAAGATCGCGATCCCGACCACGCCCGTGATCAGCGCACCGGTACGGAAGTTGACCAGGCGGGGCAGCAGGTTGGCCAGGTCGTAGGCCGGCGAGACGACGTTGGCGGCGATGTTCACCGACAGGGTCGCGACCAGGACGGTCAGCAGCGCGAACAGGATCCCGACCGGGCTCTCCATCTTCGCGGCGAGCTGGATCGGGTCCCACACCGGAGCGCCGTAGACCGCCTGCGAGCCGGAGGTGACCAGCACGGACAGCAGCGCGAAGAGCGTCATCGTGGTCGGCAGGCCGAGCGCCTGGCCGCGGATCTGGGCCCGCTGGCTGCCGCCGAAACGGGTGAAGTCGGGGATGTTGAGCGACAGCGTCGACCAGAACCCGATCATGCCCATCAGCGCCGGGAAGAAGACCTTCCAGAAGCCGGATCCCCAGCCCAGCGTGGACGGTTGGGACAGCAGCGGCCCGAACCCGCCCGCCTTGACGGTGATCCACACCAGCAGCGCGAGCGCGCCCGCGATGACGAACGGCGCCGCCCAGTTCTCGAAGCGCCGCAGCGCCTCCATCCCCCGGGCGATGATGACCATCTCGATCGCCCAGAAGAGCAGGAAGGACAGCCACTGCGTCCACGGGTAGCCGGCGAACTCGGCGGCCTCGCGCCAGGACCGGCCGAGCAGTTTGCCCGCCAGCAGGTAGATGCCCTCGCCGCCGATCCAGGTCTGGATGCCGAACCAGGCGCAGGCGACCGCCGCCCGGACCAGGGCCGGCAGGTTGGCGCCGCGCAGGCCGAACGCGGCCCGGGCGAAGACGGGGAACGGGATGCCGTACTTGGTCCCCGCGTGCCCGGTGAGCAGCATCGGCACGAGGACGATCAGGTTAGCCAGGGCGATGGTCAGCACCGCCTGCTTCCAGTCCATGCCGAGCGCGACCAGACCCGAAGCCAGCGTCCACGAGGGGATGTTGTGGGCCATGCCGACCCAGAGGGCGAGGAAGTTGTAGGTCGTCCAGGTGCGCCGCGCCACCGGCACCGGGCGCAGGTCGTCATTGGTGAAGCCGTTGGGTGGCAGTTCCCCGATGGCCGGGTCGAGTTCGACCCGGCCATCGGGGAACTGCCGTTGTCCGCCGCCGGTGGCCGCGGTCTGGGCCATGGGCAACTCCCTTCTGCTGCAGCTGAGGTCACGCGATGGGTAGTGGCGCCGGAACACAAGGGAAGAGGGACGGCGACGAGCGAGGGCCGGCGGAAGAAGGGCGGCGGGGGCCGCCGGCGGTCTACAGCCGGGGAATGACGTCCGTCCCGTAGGCGTCGATGGTGGCCTCGATCGCGTCGTGCATCGCGTAGACGGCGAACTGGTCGACGCCGAGCGAGCGGAGCTGTTCCAGGCGGGCGAGTTGGGCCTCCGGCGGTCCGATCAGGCAGAAGCGGTCGACGATCTCGTCCGGGACGAAGGCGGTGTCCGGGTTGTCGGCACGCCCGTGGTGGCTGTAGTCGTAGCCCTGGCGTTCCTTGATGTAGTCGGTGAGGGCGTCGGGGACGAGGTCGGAGTGCTCGCCGTAGTGGCCGACCAGGTCGGCGACGTGGTTGCCGACCATGCCGCCGAACCAGCGGCACTGCTCGCGGGCGTGGGCGAGCGCGGCGGGCGAGTCGTCGGCGGTCACGTAGGCGGGGGCCGCGACGCAGATGGTGACGGAGTCGGGATCGCGGCCGGCCTCGACGGCGGCCGCGCGGACCGCCTTCACCATGAACTCGGTGAGGTAGGGGTCGGCCAACTGCAGGATGAATCCGTCCGCTTGACGCCCGGTCAGCGCTAGTGCCTTCGGCCCGTACGCGCCCATCCAGATCGGCAGCTCGGCGCCGGGGCCCACCCACGGCAGGTGCATGTCAGTGCCGTCCACCTCGACGGTCCGGCCCTCGGCCAACTCCTTGACGGCGTGCATGGCTTGGGAGAGCCGGGCGAGCGTGGCGGGGCGCCGCCCGGCGACGCGCATCGCGGAGTCGCCGCGGCCGATGCCGCAGACGGTGCGGTTGCCGTACATGTCGTTGAGCGTGGCGAACAGGGAGGCGGTGACCTCCCAGGTCCGGGTGGAGGGGTTGGTGACCATCGGGCCGACGACCAGCCGCTCGGTCTCGGCGAGGATGCGGCTGTAGATGACGAAGGGCTCCTGCCACAGCACGCAGGAGTCGAAGGTCCAGCCGTGGCTGAATCCGGCCCGTTCGGCGCGGATCATCCGGTCGATGAGCAGGCGGGCGGGCGGGTCGGTCTGCAGGACGAGGCCGATGTCCATGGGTGCGACTCCAGGAACGTGGTGGACAAGGACGAGGAGAAGGGGGCCGCCGGCGCCCGGGACACGGGGCCCCGGGCGGCGCAACTGAGCGGTGGGGCAAGGGGGTTCAGACCAGGTACTGGCAGGTGTCCCGGCGCAGGAAGGTGCCGTGGCCGGCCCGGCCGCGCCAGTCGCCGCCGTCCAGCACGACGGTGCCGCGGGAGAGCACCGTCCGTACCCGGCCGGTGAGTCGGCGTCCCTCGTAGGCGGAGTAGTCGACGTTCATGTGGTGGGTGGCGGCGGAGACGGTCTGCACGGCGGTCGGGTCGTAGACGACGAGGTCGGCGTCCGCGCCCGGCGCGATGGTGCCCTTGCGCGGGTGCAGGCCGAACATCCGGGCCGGGGTGGTGCAGGCGATCTCGACCCAGCGGCGCCGGGTGATCCGTCCGTCCACCACGGCCTGATGGAGCAGGTCCATCCGGTTCTCCACTCCCGGGAGGCCGTTGGGGATCTTCGAGAAGTCGCCGCGGCCGAGTTCCTTCTGCCCGGTGAAGCAGAACGGGCAGTGGTCGGTGGAGACCACCTGGAGGTCGTTGGTGCGCAGCCCGCGCCAGAGCGCGTCCTGGTGTTCGCGGGGCCGAAGTGGCGTGCTGCACACGTACTTGGCGCCCTCGAAGCCGTCCGCGCCCTCTTCGGCGAGGTTGTCGGTGGAGAGGAAGAGGTACTGCGGGCAGGTCTCGCCGAAGACGTTGAGGCCGGCGTCGCGGGCCTGGGCGAGTTCGGCGAGGGCGGACGCGGCGGAGACGTGCACGACGTAGAGCGGGCTGCCGGCGACCTGGGCGAGCCTGATCGCCCGGTGGGTGGCCTCGGCCTCCAGCAACTCCCGCCGCACTTCCCCGTGGTAGCGGGGAGCGGTGCGTCCGGCGGCGAGCGCCTGTTCGACCAGGACGTCGATGGCGATGCCGTTCTCGGCGTGCATCATGGTCAGTCCGCCGTTGGCGGCGCCGCGTTGCATGGCCCGCAGGATGCGGCCGTCGTCGCTGTAGAAGACTCCGGGGTAGGCCATGAAGAGCTTGAAGGAGGTGGATTCGCCGGAGTCGACGAGTGCGTCCATCTCCTTCAGGACGCCGTCGTTGACGTCGGAGACGATGGTGTGGAAGGCGTAGTCGATGGCGCAGTTGCCGTCCGCCTTGGCGTGCCAGGCGTCGAGGCCTTCGCGCAGGGTGCCGCCGACCGGCTGGACGGCGAAGTCGACGATGGTGGTGGTGCCGCCCCAGGCGGCGGCGCGGGTGCCGGTCTCGAAGGTGTCGGAGGCCGCGGTGCCGCCGAACGGCAGTTCCATGTGGGTGTGGGCGTCGACGCCGCCCGGGATGACGTAGTGGCCGGTGGCGTCGATGACGGTGTCGGCGGTCCAGGCCTCGGCGGCGGCGCTGCCGGTGGCGGCGATGGCGACGATGCGTTCGCCCTCGATCAGGACGTCGGCGTGCAGTTCCTCGGTGGCGGTGATCACGAGGCCGCCGCGGACGACGGTACGCGCGTGCGCGTCGCGGAACTGCGGGGCCTGGGCGTCACGGGCGCGGGCGGCGGGGGTGCGGGCGGCAGGGGTGCTGAGGTCGCGGGTGGTCATCGCGCTGCTCCTCAGGCCTCGGCGAGCGGTCCATAGGCGTCGGGCCGGCGATCGCGGTAGAACGCCCACTGCTGGCGGACCTGTTCGATCAGGTCGAGGTCGAGGTCGCGGACGACGAGTTCCTCCTCCTTGTCGGAGGCGACGTCGCCGACGAACTGCCCTCGCGGGTCGACGAAGTAGGAGGTGCCGTAGAAGTCGTTGTCGCCGTACTCCTCGGTGCCGACGCGGTTGATCGCGGCGACGTAGTACTCGTTGGCGACGGCGGCGGCGGGCTGTTCGAGCTGCCAGAGGTAGGCGGACAGGCCGCGGCTGGTGGCGGAGGGGTTGTAGACGATCTGCGCGCCGGCCAGGCCGAGGGCGCGCCAGCCCTCGGGGAAGTGGCGGTCGTAGCAGATGTAGACGCCGACCTTGCCGACCGCGGTGTCGAAGACGGGCCAGCCGAGGTTGCCGGGCTTGAAGTAGTACTTCTCCCAGAAGCCCTTGACCTGCGGGATGTGGTGCTTGCGGTACTTGCCGAGGTAGCTGCCGTCCGCGTCGATCACGGCCGCGGTGTTGTAGTAGACCCCGGTCTGCTCCTCCTCGTAGACCGGGAGGACCATCACCAGGCCGAGCTCGCGGGCGAGTTCACGCATCCGGCGCACGGTCGGGCCGTCCGGGACGGCCTCGGCCCAGCGGTAGTGTTCGGGCTCCTGGACCTGACAGAAGTACGGGGCGTTGAAGACCTCCTGGAAGCCGATGATCTGCGCGCCCTGGGCGGCGGCCTCACGGGCGTACCGCTCGTGGAGGGCGATCATGCTCTCCTGGTCGCCGGTCCAGCGGGTCTGGACGAGCGCGGCACGGACGATCTGCGACATGGGTACCTCCGCAACTCCGTGGTCCGGCGCTGCGGTCGGACCAGCGGTCTGAGGGTTGACGGGGCGGTTCTCGCCTGCGGGCCCCCGGGGGGACCCTCAGGTGTCTACGTGCGTAGAAAGCGATCTGTAGACGGTAGGCCGGGCCTCGGTGGCCTGACAATACGTTGACGGCAACGTGTCTGGGGCGATCTTGTGGCGCGGACACGCGGGCGGGCGTGGATGGGATGAAACGGTCATCTACCCCGGGAGTGGGCTCCTTACTCATCCGGGACAGCGGGGGTGCGGGACCCCGGACGGGCGGGCGCGGGACCCCGGACGGGCGGGTGCGGGATCCGGACGCTGCGCGGGCGGGTACGGGCGCTGCGCGGGCGGGTACGGGCGCTGCGCGGGCGGGTACGGGCGGGCGGGTCCGCGGCGCGGACCGCCAGCACGGACCGGCGGCACGCGCCGACTGCGGACGGTCCGGCTTGACTTCGTCCGCTCCGCTCGGAAAGGATCCGACGCATGGACACCGGCACCACTCTGGTCTGCCGCCTGCACGTCGATCTGCGACGCCAGGCGAGTTCCATCTGTGCCTGTTGACCCAGCCCTTCCCGCCGGTCCCACCCCTGTGACGTCTGCCAGGGCCCACGCCGCGCACCCGCTTCCGCAGTTCTGATCACCGCCCACACGCGTCCTGCGCACTCCGCCGTACCCGTCGCACCTCCACGTGCCCGGCGTACCGCCGCAGGCCGCTCCGGGCGCACCCTGCCGACGTTCCCGCCGCATCCGAGGACGCCCCGATGAGCCCGAGCAGTACCGCACCCACCGCACCGGCCACCGCACCGGCCGCACCCACCGAACCCGCCACACCCGCCACGCCCGCCGCACTCGCCGCCGACGACGTCCGTGCGCCGCTCAGCCCGAGCGCCCTGCGGACGATCGTCCGCGAGCTGGCCGAGCGCCCCGAGCAGTGGATCCACCACGTCCGGCTCTCCACCGAGGAGCGCTGGTACCGGCGACTGGCGGCCGCCGACGACCACGAGGTGTGGCTGATCAGCTGGCTGCCCGGCCAGTCGACCGGCTTCCACGACCACGGCGGCTCGCGCGGCGCCTTCACCGTCGCGCTCGGCGAGTTGGAGGAACTGTCCTTGGGCGGCCCCGATCAGGGGCTGCTGATCCGCCGGATCCCGGCGGGCACCGCCCGCGCCTTCGGGCCCGAGTACGTGCACGACGTGCGCAACACCGCGGTCGGCCCGGCCGTCACCCTGCACGCCTACTCGCCGCCGCTCAGCTCGATGGCGCACTACGACCTGCGGGCCGGCGGGCTCGTCCGCACCTCCGAGGAAGGACCGGAACAGTGGTGACCACGATCGACGACCTGGTGGAGCGCGCCCGCGAGGGCGTCCATCGTCCGCGCGCCCGGGAGGCGTACCAGGCCCGGCTGGACGGCGCGCTGCTGGTGGACATCCGTCCGGCGGCGCAGCGGGCGGCGGAGGGGGAGATCCCGGGGGCGCTGATCATCGAGCGCAACGTCCTGGAGTGGAGGCTGGATCCGACCGGCTCCCACCGCATCCCGGAGGCGGAGGGCTATGACGTGGAGGTGATCGTGGTCTGCTCGGAGGGCTACGCCTCCAGTCTCGCCGCCGCCTCGCTGCGCGAGCTGGGTCTGCACCGGGCGACGGACCTGGACGGCGGGTTCGTCGGCTGGGCGGCCGCCGGCTTGCCGACGCGTCAGGGTGGCCTCGCCCCGGCGGTCGAGCCGAGGCAGGAGTGACAGCACCGGCAGGAGTGGTAGCGCCGGCAGGTGCCGCAGTGGCCAGCAGAGGTGGTAGCGACAGAAGATCAGGTACCTGCGGCAAAGTTTGCTAGCGCCGACAGGCAAGTGGTCACTGCCAGCCACGATGGCGCCGGCAGGCTTCGCGGCCACGGCTGACCCGGCGGCCCCACTGATCCCGCTCGTCCCACCGGCTCGGCCGGGGCCCGGGTCGGCGGCGGCGACCTGCGCGAACATCGCCCGGGAGGCGGCGGCTCACCGTCTCCCGGATGGTGACCGAGCGACAGAAGATGACTCAGGTCATACTCTTATCGGAGTTTCCGCGGGTCCGAAGCTGGGCAGCCACGCGGGCGGAAGAACGCCCAGGCAGCTGATCCGACAGACGCCGGCGCGACGACGGCGGCCCGCTACCGGCCACCACCGCTCGCCGCCCATCGCCCGTCGACAAGCCGCCGACGACCGAACGACCGAACAGGCGCCGCCTCCCCGGGGCGCCCTGACGAGGAAACACCCCGTGATCAGATTCGAGGGCGCCGGCAAGCGCCACCCCGACGGCACCATCGCCGTCGAGGGCCTGGACCTGGAGGTCCCGACCGGACGCACGACCGTCCTGGTCGGGCCGTCCGGCTGCGGCAAGACCACCCTGCTGCGCATGGTCAACCGGATGGTCGAGCCCACCTCGGGCCGGGTCCTGCTGGACGGCACCGACGTCGCCGAGCTGGAGCCCGCCAGACTGCGGCGCGGCATCGGCTACGTGATCCAGCAGGCCGGGCTCTTCCCGCACCGCCGGGTGATCGACAACATCGCCACCGTCCCCCGCCTGCTCGGCTGGGACCGCAAGCGGGCCCGCGCCCGGGCCGCCGAACTGCTCGAACTGGTCGGCCTCGCGCCCGACCTCGCCAAGCGGTACCCGTTCCAGCTGTCCGGCGGCCAGCAGCAGCGGGTCGGCGTGGCCCGCGCCCTGGCCGCCGATCCGCCGGTGCTGCTGATGGACGAGCCGTTCAGCGCGGTCGACCCGGTGGTGCGCGCCGGGCTGCAGGAGGAGTTGCTGCGGCTGCAGTCCGAGCTGCACAAGACGGTGCTGTTCGTCACCCACGACATCGAGGAGGCCGTCCGGCTCGGCGACCAGGTGGTGGTGCTGCGCGAGCACGGGCGGATAGCCCAACTCGCCGACCCGCACACCCTGTTGACCGCACCCGCCGACGACGGCGTGGCCGCCTTCCTCGGCCGGGACCGGGGCCTGCGCGGTCTCGGACTGCGGCCCGCGAGCGCCGTCGCCCTGCGCCCGGTCGCCGCCGGACTCCGGTACGGGAGCTGGGAGTTGGCCCTGGACGACGGGCTCCGGCCGATCGGCTGGCTCGACCGCGCCGCCGCCGGCGGCGAGTTGCACCCCGTCGCCGGATTCCGGCCGGAGGCCGACACGCTGCGCACGGCGCTCGACGCGGCGGTCCTCTCCCCCGCCGGGGTCGCCGTCGCCCTGGACGCGGACGGGCGCGCCACCGGCACCGCCAGCCGGGAGGCCGTCCTCGCGGCACTCTCCGTGCTCTCGCCGCCGGCCGGCGGCGTCGTCCGCGCGGACGGCGTGGACGGCGTGGACGGCGTGGACGGCGTGGACGGCGCGGACGGCTCGCCCCTTCGCAAGGACGGCTCGCCCCTCCGCAAGGACGGCTCGCCCCTCCGCCCAGAGGGCGCTCAGGACGTCCCGGACAGCCCCGCCGGCCTCCGGGCGGACAGCCGAGCGGACAGCCGAGCGGACGGTGCCGCCGGTGGACGATGAACCGATCATCCGCTGGTACTGGATCGGCGAGCACCTCGGCTACCTCGGCCACCTGCTCGCCGACCACGCCCTGCTCGCCCTGCCCCCGGTGCTCATCGGCCTGCTGATCGCCCTCCCGCTGGGCCTGGCCTGCAGCCGCTTCCCCCGCCTCTACCAGCCGCTGTCCGCCGTCCTGAACGTCGTCTACGCCGTCCCGTCGCTGGCCGTCTTCGTGGTGCTGATCCCGTACACCGGGCTCGCCACCGAGGCCAGCGTGATGGTCCCGCTCTCCTTCTACGCGCTGGCCGTCCTGCTGCCGACGACCGTGGACGGGCTGCGCGCCGTGCCGGAGGCCGTCCGGCAGGCCGCGACCGCGATGGGCTACGGGCCGTGGCGCCGGCTGGCCGCGGTCGAGCTGCCGGCCGCCGTGCCGTACCTGGTCGCCGGCCTGCGGGTGGCGGCGGTGGCCAGCATCTCGCTGGCCAGCGTCGGCGCGCTGATCGGGCGCGGCGGGCTGGGCTACCTGTTCATCGACGGCTTCCAGCGCACCTTCCCGACCCCGATCGTGGCCGGCATCGTGCTGATCGCCGCCCTGGCCCTGGTCGTCGACCTGCTGCTGGTGGGCGCCCGGCGGCTGCTCGCGCCGTGGGCCGTCCGGGAGAAGGGGGCGGGCTCGTGAACTGGCTGTCCTGGCTGTCCGACTTCTTCTCCGACCCGGAGCAGCACAGCGGCCCGAACTCGATCGTGCACCGGGTCTGGGAGCACCTGCTGTTCTCGGGCGAGGCCCTGCTGTACGCGACGGTCCTGGCCGTCCCGCTCGGACTGCTGATCGGCTACACCGGGCGCGGCGTCACGGCGGTGACGGCGTTCGCGGGCGCCGCCCGCGCGCTGCCGACCCTCGGGCTGGTGACGCTGACCGTGCTGCTCGCCGGGGTGAACGACACCGCCGCGCTGGTGCCGCTGGTGGCACTGGCCGCGCCGCCGTTGCTGGTGGCCGCCGTCGAGGGGGTGCGCGGCACCGACCCGGACGTGCGGGACGCGGCGCGCGGTGTGGGGCTGACCCACCCGCAGGTGCTGTGGCAGGTGTGCCTGCCGTCCGCGGCCCCGACACTGCTGGCCGGGTTCCGCACCGCGACCGTCCAGGTGGTCGCGACGGCCACCGTGGCCGCCTATGTCGGCCTGGGCGGGCTCGGTCGCTACGTCATCGACGGGCTGGCGACGCGCCGGTACGCGGTGACGGCGGGCGGCGCACTGCTGGTGGTGCTGCTCGCGGTCGGCGCCCAACTGTTCTTCTCCCTGCTCGCCCGGTTCGCGCTCCCGCCCGGGGCGCGCACCGGCCGCCGGGCCCGCTGAACCCGTTGTCTCCTGCCCTCCTTTCCTGCCCTTTCCTCCCCTCCTCTCCGGAAGGACATCTGTCACCATGTCGACGATCAACAGAACCCGGCGCGCCGCCGTCCTGGGCACGCTCGCCGCACTCGCCCTCGGCGCCACCGCCTGCGGCTCCTCCGGCGGCGACCCGCTCGGCGGCGGTTCGAGCGCCCCGGCCGCCGGCGGGGCGACCGCGAGCGGATCGGCGGCGGGCTCGGGCGGCTCCGGCGGCTCGGGCTCGACCGTGGTCGTCGGCTCGGCGAACTTCCCCGAGAACGTCCTGCTCGGCTCGATCTACTCGCAGGCGCTCAAGGCCAAGGGCGTCAAGGTCGAGGAGAAGTTCAACATCGGCAGCCGCGAGGTGCTGTACGGGCAGCTGCAGAGCGGCAACCTGACCGTGCTGCCCGAGTACAACGGCGCGCTGCTCGCCTACCTGGACGCCAAGGCCACCGCCGTCACCACGCAGGACGTCAACGCGGCGCTGGCCAAGGCGCTGCCCGCCTCGCTGGCGGTGCTGGACTCCTCGCCCGCCGAGGACAAGGACTCGCTCAGCGTCAGCCAGGAGACCGCCGACAAGTACGGGCTGAAGAGCATCGCCGACCTCTCGGCGAAGGCGGGCGAGTTCACCATCGGCGGCCCGCCGGAGTTCAAGTCCCGCCGGGAGCAGCAGTTCAAGGACGTCTACGGGCTGACGTTCAAGGAGTGGAAGCCGACCGGCGACACGACGGCGAACGCGCTGAAGGACGACGGGATCCAGGTCGGCAACGTGTTCACCACCGACCCGAAGATCGTCCAGTTCAAGCTCGTCCCGCTGGCCGACCCGAAGAACGTGTTCGGCGCGCAGAACGTCACCCCGCTGGTCAACAAGGCGGGGCTGGACGCGGGCGCGACGGCCGCGCTCAACGCGGTGTCGGCCAAGCTGGACACGGCGGGGCTGACGGCGCTGATGAAGCGGGTCGCGGTGGACAAGGAGGACCCGTCGACGGTGGCCAAGGACTGGCTGAAGTCCAACGGCCTCGGCTGACCCCGCCCGTACTCCGGGCCGGAGGGGGAGGCGGCGGGCGGCGGCCCGCCCCCTCCCCTTCCGCAGCTCTCGGGGCCTCGCATCCGGCGACCCCGGGAACCTTCCCTTCGGCGCCGCGAACATGACAGGGTGGCGCCATGCGCACTCGTCTCCTCGCCGCCACCCTCACGGCATTCGCCGCGGTGAGCCTCGCCGCCTGCTCCAGCTCCGGGTCGGGCTCCGGCTCCGCCACGGCCGCGGCGGGCTCCCCCACCCCCGCCGCCTCGACCGCCGCTTCCGGCGCTCCGGCGTCCGGCACGGCCGCCCCCACGGCCGGCTCGACGACGGACCCGGCCTCGACGGCCCCCGCCCCGGCGGACGGCGGCACCCCGGGCGCCTCCGCGCCCGCCAAGCCCGCGGCCCCCGCCGACGCCGGACTGCCCGGCAAGCCGGACGCCGACCAGACCGCCAAGCTGGTCGCCGCACTGAACGCGATCGACCCGGGGATCGTCGGCGGCAAGCCCGACCAGGCCGTGGAACGGGCGCGCACCCAGTGCCAGTCGATCTACCAGTTCCCCAAGGACAAGCAGAAGTTGGTCGACACGGCGAACCAGCGGTTCACCTCCCCCGAGCACCCGCAGGGCTTCGGGCCGGAGACCGCCGCGAAGATCAACGACGCGCTGCGCACCACGCTCTGCCCGCCGCCCCGCTAGCCCTTCGCCCGCTCCACCCCGATCCGGCTCGATCCGGCTCGATCCGGCTCGATCCACCCTGATCCACCCTGATCCGCCCGGCGTCCTGAGCGCCGGGCGGCCGCGGCCGCGCCCCGTCACCGGGTGCGCGGCCGCGGCGTTTCCCGGCCGGACCGATGCCGTGCGCCGACGAACAGTCAGGACTCTTGACAGAGAAGTGGTCTAGTCCAAACATAGGCATGTCGATCCGACCGGGATGCACTGTGGGGGTGTGACCACCGGCGGCCGAGGCACTGCCCTGCCCTGCTCCGCTCCACCCCCGCCCCCGGCGTGCGCGCGTCCGCAACGCCGCCGCCGTTCCGCACGACCCCGTCGTCCCGAAATCCCCGCCGTTCCGCACCTCTTGCCGTACCGAGCTCCCCGACGCCCCAACACCATCCCCCACCACGTCCGTTGGAGAACCGATGCGTCTACGCAGAACCATCCAGGCGGCGCTGACGGCCTGCGCCACCCTGGCCGCCTCGGCCGGCCTGGTCGCCGCCGGCACCGGCACCGCCCAGGCCGCGACCCCGCTCCCCAGCCGGGTCTTCGCCCCCTACTTCGAGTCCTGGACGGGCCAGAGCCCCGCCACGCTCGCCACCCAGTCCGGCGCCAAGTACCTGACGATGGCCTTCCTCCAGGCCGCCACCAAGGGCTCCTGCACCCCGTACTGGAACGGCGACACCTCCAAGCCCGTCTCCTCCTCCACCTTCGGCGCCGACATCGCCACGATCCGGGCCAACGGCGGGGACGTGATCCCCTCCTTCGGCGGCTACACCGCCGACAACACCGGCACCGAACTGGCGGACAGCTGCACCGACGTCAACCAGATCGCGGCCGCTTACCAGAACCTGATCACCACCTACGACATCAGCCGGATCGACCTCGACATCGAGGACAACTCGCTGACCAACACCGCCGGCATCGACCGCCGCAACAAGGCGATCAAGCAGGTGCAGGACTGGGCCGCCGCCAACGGGCGCAACGTCCAGTTCTCCTACACCCTGCCGACCACCACCAACGGGCTCGCCGACAGCGGCCTCGCGGTGCTGCGCAACGCGGTCGGCAACAAGGCGCGGATCGACGTCGTCAACATGATGACCTTCGACTACTACGACAACGCCGCCCACGACATGGCGGCCGACACCCAGACCTCCGCGCAGGGCCTGTACAACCAGCTCGCCAACCTCTACCCGTCCAAGTCCCACGCCCAGCTGTGGGGTTCGATCGGGATCACCGAGATGGTCGGTATCGACGACTTCGGCGCGGCCGAGACCTTCACCGTCGCCAACGCGACCACCGTGTACAACTGGGCAGTGTCCAAGGGCATCAACACGCTGTCCTTCTGGGCCCTCCAGCGGGACAACGGCGGCTGCCCGGGCAAGGGCGGCGACGACTCCTGCTCCGGAATCGCCCAGAACACCTGGGACTTCACGCACATCTTCGCGCCGTTCACCAGCGGCTCGACGGTGACCAACGACTTCTCCGTCGCGGTGAACCCCAACTCCGCCACCGTGAAGGCCGGTTCGTCCACCTCAGCCGCCATCGCGACGGCGGTGACGGCCGGTTCGGCGCAGAGCGTCAGCCTGTCGGTCGCCGGCGCACCGGCGGGCGTCACCGCCACCGTCACCCCCGGCACCGTCACCGCGGGCAGCGGCGCCACGCTCAACGTCACCACCACCTCGGCGGTGGTGCCCGGAAGTTACCCGCTGACGGTCACCGGCAGCGCGGCCTCCGGCAGCCACAGCGGCGTCTTCACGCTGAACGTCACGGGCACCCAGCCCGGCAACGACTTCTCGGTCGCGGTGAACCCGAACTCCGGCACCGTGGCTGCCGGTTCGTCCGCCTCGGCGGCCATCTCGACGGCGGTGACCGGTGGTTCGGCGCAGAGCGTGAACCTGTCGGTCAGCGGCGCACCGGCGGGCGTCACCGCCACCGTCACCCCCGGCACCGTCACCGCTGGCAGCGGCGCCACGCTCAACGTCGCCACCACCTCGGCCGCCGCGGCGGGCACCTACCCGCTCACCGTGACCGCGACCGCGCCGTCCGGCACCCACACCGCGACCTACTCGCTGACCGTCACCGGGACCACCCCGCCGCCGACCGGCCTGGTCAACGGCGACCTGGAGACCGGCAGCCTCGCCCCGTGGACCTGCCAGAGCGGCGGCGCCGTCGTCAGCAACCCGGTCCACTCCGGCTCGTACGCCCTGCAGGCCGCGGCGGGCGCCGGCCAGACCGGCGAGTGCTCGCAGACCGTCACCCTCCAGCCGAACACCAGCTACACGCTGAGCGGCTGGGTGCAGGGCAACTACGCGTACCTCGGCGTCAGCGGCGGCGCCACCGCGAGCACCTGGGCCAACGCCTCCGGCTGGACCAAGCTGACCGTCCCCTTCACCACCGGCGCCTCCGGCACCGTCACCGTGTACCTGCACGGCTGGTACGGCCAAGGGAACGTGTTTGGCGACGACTTCTCGATCGCCTGACGGCCGACCAGCGACTGACGCCCGGCTGACGGCGAACAGATGACAGTCGACGGATAACAGATGACAGCCGACAGATGTTGAAATCTGTCGGCTGTCATCTGTTAGTTGTTCGCTGCTCACCGTCTGCTTCCGGCGTCAGGCCTCCCCGCCCGCATCCGCCCCGGTCGGCACAGCACGAGGTACGTCGCCGTCGCCACCAGCCCGCAGACCAGCACCACGACCGCCAGCAGCACCGCGGACGGCTGACCGCCCAGGCTGCTCAGCGGCGCCACCACCGCACCGGCGAGGAAGTTGCCGGTGCCGAGCAGCGCCGCCGCCGTGCCGGCCGCCTGCGGCTCGACCAGGCCGAGCGCCTCCGCGGCGGTGTTCGGCAGCAGCACCCCCAGGCTGCCCATCAGCACGAACAACGGCAGGCAGAACCCGAGCAGCCCGAGGTCCCACACCCACGTCCCCAGCACCAGGGCCGCCCCCGCCGCGACCGCCGCACCGAGCCCGCCCAGCACCAGCGCCCGCGACGTGAAGCGCCGCGCCAGGACCCGCCCGTTCAGCTGCGTCATCACGACGATCGCCACCGAGTTCAGCCCGAACAGCAGGCTGTAGGTCTGCGGCGACACCTGGAACACGTGCTGGAGCACCGTCGACGACCCGCTGATGTACCCGAACAGCGCCCCATAGGCGAAGCTGCTGGTCAGTGCCAGCCCCAGGAACGGCAGGTCGCGCAGCAGCCGCCCCATCGTGCGCAGCGTCGCCCCGATCCCGCCGCGGTCCCGGGCCGCGGCCGGCAGCGTCTCGCGCAGCGCGCCGAACGCGCCCAGGGTGAGCAGCAGCCCGAGCGCCGTCAGCGCGCCGAAGGTGCCGCGCCACGAGGTGAAGCGCAGCAGCTGCGCCCCGACGATCGGCGCGAGGATCGGTGCCAGTCCGGATATGAGGGTGATCGAGGCGAGGAAGCGCAGCATCGCGACGCCCTTGAACCGGTCCCGGGCGACGGCCCGTCCGATGACCAGGCCGGCGGATCCGGCCACGCCCTGGACGAAACGGCCCGCGATCAGGACCGGCAGGCTCGGCGCGAGCGCGCACAGCACGCTGGACAGGGTGAACAGGACCATCCCGGCGAGCAGGGGCGGGCGGCGCCCGAAGCGGTCGCTGAGCGGCCCGAAGAGCAGCTGTCCGGCCGCGACCCCGAACATCGAGAAGGTGAGGGTGAGCTGGACGGCCGCCGGTTCGGCGGCCAGGTCGTCCGCGATGGCGGGCAGGCCCGGCAGGTAGAGGTCGGTGGTGAGCGGGCCCAGTGCGGCGAGGCCGCCGAGGACGACGACGGTCGCCGGCCCGGTGACGGCCGGTCCGGCGGTGGAGCTCGCGGCGGAGTCCGCGGCGGGGGCCGCGGTGGCCTGATCGGCGGGAACCTGGTCGGCGTGGTCCGGATCGGCGGGGTCCGGATCGGCGGGCGCGGTGCGGGGGTCGGTGGGGGTGTCGCCGGCGGGTCCGGCGGCGCCGGCGGTCGGGCCGGGCATGGTTCTCCTATCGGACGGGGGTGCGGTGAGGTTTGTCCACGCCCCGTCCTACCGCAGCCCGGCCCGGTTCCGACAGCAGGGGGTCCGTTCGCATGGCGACGGCCCGCCGGCACCTGCTGGTGCGGGCGGGCCGGACGGGCCCCTCGGTCGGGCCGCTCAGCGCTTGGCGGGGTGCTCGGCGCGCAGGGCCGCCTGCATCGCGGCGCCGTCCTGCCAGGCGTAGAGCTGGTTGCCGTGGAGCGAGACGTTGTAGTGCCCGCAGGTGCCGGTGGCCTTGCCGCCGACGTCCTGCGGGAACCAGCCGACCTTGAGCGAGACCGGCACCGGGTGCAGGCCCTTGCCGGGCACGCCGGTGGTGCAGCCGGCGGGCAGCCGTCCCTCGGGGAGGGTGGCGCGCAGCAGGCGGTCGTCGCCGGTGGTGGACATCAGGTACTTGACCGAGGAGGCGTTGTCGGGCAGCCAGCCCGGCATGGAGCGGCGGTCGGACTTGGCCTGCACGCCGGTGTCGTACGAGGACTGCTCCTGGTGGCGTCCGTCGTACCACTCGGACACGCGCGGGCCGATTGCCACGGCGGCCACGGCGACGGCCATGCCGGTGCCCGCGACTCCCAGCGCGACCTTGCTCACGATGCCCTTCATGCCTGTCTGCCCTCTCCGTGTGGCCCCGCGTGGGTGGACCGGTGTGGTGTGTCCGTGGTGTCGGTGGCTTCCGCGTCTGCCCGAACGTACATCCGTTCCGGTGGGTGCGGTAAGCCGTCCGGGTGTATCCATCGTCTCGTGCGGCGTCCTCCCGGGCGTCACCACCAGGTCGCGATCCCGCCTCCGACCCACGGGGTGCGGTCTCCACCTTGAGGCGTACGTCCCCGGGTCCGGTCCGGTGGGTGCGGCCCCGATCGAGCGTCGCCCAGACCCGGCCCGGCCGCAGCCCGGCCTGCTGCACCTGGGGCATCCCGGGGGGCACATCGGCGGACGCGGGCGGTCTGGGGCGAGGCGCCGTCAGGGCGGCGAGTTCACCGGCCCGTCAGGCCGTCGCGGGCTCCGTCACCGCCTCGGTCGCGGGCACCGGCCGGGCGACCGGGAAGGGGCGGCCGTCGAGGGTCCAGTGCGGGTCGATCGGGCGCAGCAGCGAGGCGTACACCTGGGCGGCGACGTCCGGGTGGCGGATCTCGCCGGTGGGCGGGCCGGCCGGGATGTCGTGCCCGGCGCAGGCGACCCAGGCGGTGCGCTCCTCGACGGTGCGGCCGCCGTGGCCGCCGGCGTCGACGTGCCCGTGGTCGGTGACGACGATGACGGTCCACTGCTCGTCGGCGTAGGTGGCGCGGCCGCGGACGGCGTCGAGGAGGCGGCCGAGGCGTTCGTCGGCGGTGCGCATGGAGGCGCGGTACTCCTCGCCGCAGCCGAGGAAGTGGGCGGTCTCGTCGACGGCGCCGAGGTAGACGAAGGAGGCTTCGGGGTCGGCGGTGCCGAGGACGTGGACGGCCTCGCGGGTGACCTCCTCGTCGACGGTCTCCCAGGCCTCGGGGGTGTCCTCGGCGGGGGCTATGTAGGAGAGCCGGCCGGGGGCGCGGAAGAGCGGGCCGCCGGACTCGTTGATCATCAGCGGGTCCCAGCCGGCGGCGACGAAGGTGCGGCGGCGGTCGCCGCGGTTGAGGCGGGTGGCGAAGTCGGGGAAGACGTCGAGCCGGTTCCCGGCCAGGTGGTTGCCCCAGACGCCGTGCTTGGCGGGTTCGACGCCGGTGACGATGGTGGCCCAGCAGGGCCCGGACATGGTGGGGACGGTGTCCGCGACGGTGACCGGCACCAGGAACCCGGCCTCGGCGACCTCCTGGAGGCGCGGCATGGGCACCTCGGTCAGGTAGTCGTGGCGGACTCCGTCGATGCCGACGACGAGCACGCGGGGGCGGGGCCACTGGGCAGCGGTCATGACGAGGGGGGTTCCTTTCGGTCGTGCACACCCGGCCGCGCCCGCCGAGGCGCCGCCGACCGCGCCATGCTTCACCGCCCGCCGTACCGTCCGGCGTCGGACCGTGGAACGGGAGGTGTCCGGCGGGTGTCGGGCGCGGGCGTGCCGGGGCCGCCTGGAGGCTTGTCGGACCCCAGGGTGCCCGGCGGTGCCCGGCGATGCCCGGCGTCACTCGACGGATGAGGCGGCGGACGGGTCGTGGACGAAGCGGCGGTCGGCCGCGGGGAGCTCGGCGGCCGGGCCGGCGGCGCGCAGCACGACGTCCAGGACGCGTTCGGGGTCGGCGGCGTAGCAGTGCGCGAACCACGGCAGGTTGGCCTCGACCACGGCCCAGTGCTCGGCCGGGTCGTACGGGTCGGCGATCGGGCCGACGTCGAGGGCGACGGCGCCGGGCAGGGTGTCGCCGGCCGCGTCGAGCAGGCGGCGGGCGAAGGCGGTGGCGTCGGCGGTCAGCGGCGCCGGGTCGAGCCGGCCGAAGCGGGCGTAGCGGCTGCCGGTGCGCACCTCGCCGTCGAGGACGAACAGCCGGTACTCGGCGGCGAAGGTCACCGGTTCGCTGACCAGGACGGGCGTGTCGGGGCCGATCCGGTCGCCGGTGCGGGGCAACCGCGAGCCGTCCGGGTAGACGGCGGGCGGGATCGACTTGTCGGCGGGCGGCTTGACGAACGCCGGGTGGCGCAGGGTCCAGGCGTCGGCGAGGGTGGTGAGTTCGATCCGGCGGCGGGTGAACTCCTCGGGCAGGCGGGCGAGCCAGTCGTCGTCGGGTTCGAGGAGGGCGAGGCCGAGCGGGGCGGCGATCCGGGCGGCGGCGAGCGGCCCGCCGTACCAGTGGACGGGCCGCCCGGCGAGGCGCTCGACGGTGGCCGGGCCGTCGAGGACGGCGGTGGCGAGGCCGCGGCGGGCGGCGGCCGCGGTGAGCAGCGCGGTGGTGCTGGTGGGCTGGCCGGAGGTGAGCAGGACGCGCTGCGGCGCGGCCGGGGCCGACGTCGGGGCCGACATCGAGGCCGGGGCCGGGGCCGTCACGGCTGTGGCCGGAACTCGTGGACGACCTCGATCCGGCCGACGATGTGCCGGTTGAACTCATCCAACTCCTCGGCGGGCACCCACAGTTCGAGGATGGTCCGGCCGCCGGCCCGCTGTACGGGGTAACGGGCGAGGAAGGCCGTGTCGACCTCGAAGCGGGTGACGTAGCCGACGCCGGAGGCGGGCACGTTCCAGTCCCGGGCGATCCTGATCGCGTAGTCCTCGTTCAGGACGGGGTAGAAGATCGGCTGCTCGGGCAGGCGGGGCGGCCAGGCGCACCAGTCGGCGGCCTCGACCAGCGCCAGCTCCTGCGGGCCGGTGGGGCGCCAGAGGGTGGTGGTCGGGCGCGTCGGGGCGGTCCGGTCGTTCGTCATGACACGGGACGGTAGCCGGGCCGCGGTGGGCCCGGCCACCGGATTTCCGCTGGTCGGCGCGGGTGGGCGGAGTTCGGCGAGCGCGGACGGGCCGTCAGCGGTAGGCGGACTCGCCGGTGATGGCCTCACCGAGGATCAGGGTGTGGATCTCGCTGGTGCCCTCGTAGGTCAGCACCGACTCCAGGTTGTTGGCATGCCGCAGCACCGGGTACTCGGTGGTGATGCCGTTGGCGCCGAGGACGGTCCGGGCGCTGCGGGCGACCTCCAGCGCGGTGCGGACGTTGTTGAGTTTGCCGAAGCTGATGTGCTGCGGGCGGGCGGCGCCCTCCTCCTTGAGGCGGCCGATCCGCAGGGCGACCAGGTAGGCCTTCTCGACCTCCAGCATCATTTCGACCAGCTTCTGCTGGGTGAGCTGGAAGCCGGCGATCGGACGGTCGAACTGGATCCGGCTCTTGGCGTAGTCGAGGGCGGCGGTGTAGCAGTCGCGGGCGGCGCCGACGGTGCCCCAGAGGATGCCGTAGCGGGCCTCGTTGAGGGAGGACAGCGGGCCGCGCAGGCCGGTGACGCCGGGGAGCACGGCGTCGGCGGGCAGGACGACATCGTCGAAGGCGAGTTCGCTGGTGACGGAGGCGCGCAGGGACAGCTTGCCGTGCACGTCGGTGGCGGTCAGGCCGGGGGTGTCGCGCTCGACCAGGAAGCCGCGCACGCCTTCCTCGGTCTGCGCCCAGACGACGGCGACGTCGGCGATGCTGCCGTTGGTGATCCACATCTTGCTGCCGGACAGCACCCAGTCGCCGCGCTCGCCGCCCTTGCGGACGGCGCGGGTGCGCATGTTGGCCGGGTCGGAGCCGAAGTCCGGCTCGGTGAGGCCGAAGCAGCCGATCAGTTCGCCGGCGGCCATGCCGGGCAGCCAGCGCTGCTTCTGCTCCTCGGAGCCGTAGGCGTGGATCGAACGCATCGCGAGCGAGCCCTGGACGGAGACGAAGCTGCGCAGCCCGGAGTCGGCCGCCTCCAGCTCCATACAGGCGACCCCGTACGCGACCGCCCCGGCGCCCGCGCAGCCGTAGCCGTCGAGGTGCATGCCGAGCACGCCGAGGGCGCCGAGTTCGGGGGCGAGCTCGCGCACCGGGACGGTGCCGTGCTCGAACCAGTCGCCGATGTGGGGGCGGATCCGCTCCTCGGTGAACCTGCGGACGGTGTCGCGGATCAGCCGCTCCTCGTCGGAGAGGAGGTCGCCCACGGCGAGCAGGTCGGCGGGGTCGATCCGGGTCGGCTTCGTCATCGAAGCTCCTTGTAGTCTCGGCGGAATGCTCGGCGTTCGACTGGGGTCCGAGTACCGGCGAGTATCGCGCACGCGGCCGGGAGTCGGGCGGACACGAGCGCGTGAGGAAAACGACACGGGGACATGGGGACGCGGGGAGGCGGGAGATGACGCGGCGCTGGGCACTGGTCGTCGAGGAAGTGGTGGGGGTGGGCAAGGACCGGACCTGGGGCAACCAGGTGCTCGCCGAGGTCGTGGGCACCCGCGAGGAGGCCGTCGAGGAGTTGAGGCGGATCGCCCCGACGTTCACCCCGCAGCACCCGATGAGCCCCCGGCACCAGATGCTGCTCCGGGACGGCGACACCTTCCTGCTGATCTCCCGGGGGAGCATGCGCGACTACCACTGCGTGTTCCGGGTGTGGGAGTTGCTGTGGGACAGCAAGCGGCCGGAGGTGCAGGCGGACGCGAACGGATGACGGCGAACAGATGACAGATTTCAACATCTGTTATCTGTTCGCTGAAAGTTGTCATCTGTTCTCGGTTCGCGGTTCACTGCTCACTGTTCGTTGTTCGCTATTTGGCCGTCCACCGTCACCCCACCCCACACAGGCGCAGCAGCGCCGTGGTGGCCGCGCCGGCGACCACGACCAGGGGGAACGGCGCCCGGCGCAGCGCGAGCACCCCCGCGACCAGGACGCCCGCCGGGCGGGCCCGGCCCGCGAAGCCGTGCCCCTGCGTCAGTGCGCCGGTCGCGACCAGGGCGACCAGCAGTACCGCCGCCGCGACGGCCAGCAGGTGCCGCACCCGCTCGGAGAGGGCGAGCCGGTGGCCGAGCAGCGGCCCGGCCAGGCGGAACGCGTATGTCCCGGCGGCCAGCAGCAGGACGGCGTAGAGCGGCATCATCGGACGACCTCCTTCGGCACGGACTCCCCCGCGGCCGCCCCGTCGACGACCGGTTCGGCCGCCCCGCCTGCGGCCGGCCTTCCCGCGAACAGCAGCCCGACCAGGGCCAGCAGCACCGGCAGCCCGGCGGGGACGTACGGCGTCGCCGCGACCGCGGCGACGGCGCCCACCAGGGCGGCGGTTCGGGTTCGGCGGTCGGTCAGCGAGGGCAGCACGAGGGCGAGCAGCACGGCGGGGAAGGCCGCGTCCAGGCCCAGCGCGTCGGTGTCTCCGATCAGTCCGCCCGCGAGCGCCCCGAGCAGCACGGAAACGTTCCACACCACGAACAGCGCGATCCCGCAGACCCAGAACACGGCGCGGCGCCGCCGCCCGTCGTCCTGCTGCAGCACGAACGCGGCGGACTCGTCGGTGATCAGCTGCGCGCCGATCAGCCGCCGCCACCAGGGGCCCTGGAGCACGTCGGCGACGGTGAAGCCGAAGGGCAGCAGCCGGGCATTGAGCACCAGGCCGGTGGCGACGGCCGCGAGGGCGCTGCCGCCGGAGAGCACCACGCCGACCGCCGCGAACTGCGAGCCGCCGGCGAAGACGAGGACGGACATGGCGAGCGGCACCCACAGGGGCAGGCCACCGGAGACGCTGATCGCGCCGAAGGAGGCGCCGACGAGCGCGTCGGCGAGGCAGACCAGGGCGATGTCACGGAGAGTGGCATGCTCCAGGGTTCGAAGGAGCGAACGCATGTCCACGAGAGTGAACCCATCCGGCATGGTTCGTCAAGGCGAACGAGGAGACCGACAGGGCGAACGGCAGGGTGAACAGCAAGGCGCTCTCGACGGCCGTGGCAGCATGAACGCCATCAGCAGTCGGAGCGGGAGCCCGAAGGAAGCGTGAGCGGCGAGCATGACTGACCCCCTGACCACCCCACCCATCGGCCCCACGGACTCCTCCGGCCCCACCGGCCCGACCGGCACCGAGCTGATCGGCCAGATCGCCGCCTCGATCCGGCGCGAGCGCGAACGCAGCGGACTGTCGATGGCCGAGCTCGCCCGGCGCGCGGGCGTCGCCAAGTCCACGCTCTCCCAGCTGGAGTCCGGCGCGGGCAACCCCAGCGTGGAGACGCTCTGGGCGCTCGGCGTCGCGCTGAACGTGCCGTTCAGCCGGCTGGTCGACCCGCCGCGCCCGGTGGTCAAGGTGATCCGCGTCGGCGAGGGCCCGGTGACCCACTCCGAACGGGCCGACTACGCGGCCACCGTGCTCTCCTCCTGCCCGCCGAACGCCCGGCGCGACATCTACCGGATCGAGGCGCAGCCGGGCGAGACCCGCGCCTCCGACCCGCACATGCCCGGCACGGTCGAGCACGTGATGATCGGGAAGGGCCGGGCGCTGGTCGGCCCGTCCACGGAGCCGGTCGAGTTGGGCCCGGGCGACTACATCAGCTACCCGGGCGACGCCCCGCACGTGTTCCGCGCGCTGGCGCCGGACACCCTCGCGGTGATCGTGATGGAGCACATCTGACGGTCCGTCAGGATGGCTTCAACAGCCGGTCCAGGAAGGGGTTTCCGAAGACCCTGTGCGGGTCGTGCCGGTCCAGTACGGCGACCGCCTCGTCCCAGCCGGGGCCGCCGCCGGCGCGCAGGCTCTCGGGGATGACCCGGTCGAGCAGGTCCGGGTCGGACCAGGCCGCGTCGGCGGTGTAGGCCCAGCCCTTGGACCATTCGACCCGCAGGCCGGCGCGGGCGCCGTCGAAGGTGCGCAGCAGCCACTGTTCGAGGTCGCGGGCGAAGCGTTCCAGCCCGGGGGTGCCGGGGAAGGCGAGGACGTCGAGCCAGAGCGCGGTGTCCCACTCCGGGCGGTCGGCGCGCGGGCGCAGCGCGGACAGCAACGGCGGCCGGGCGCCGGGGACTTCGCAGGTCGCGGGGTCGTCCAGGCCGGTGACGCGGATCTCGACCGCGCCGTTCACGGGGTACTCGCCGCGGTCCCGGTACTCGTCGAGCAACGTCCGGTAGTGGCCGGCGAATTCGGCGATCGCCCACTGCAGGTCGGCGCGCCGGAGGAGGATCGCGTAGCCGTTGGCAGTGACCCGCAGGGTGGTGGGGCGGACGTAGTGGAGCAGGGCGCGCGACGGCCCCCAGAGGTCGGAGCGCAGGCCGCCGGCGAGCAGGTGGGTGATCAGTTCGCCGGAGAGCAGGTCGCGCAGGGCCGTGCCGGAGAGCAGGACGTCCGTGAGATCGCCGGTGAGGGCCACTTTGGCGATGAGGTGCTGGAGTTGACCGAAGAGCGGGGCCGATCCCCAGGCGCCGCCGACGAGTTCGCCGACGAGTCGGGCGACCGGTTCCGGAATGCTGTCCGAGAAGGGGTAGTTGTAGGGCCGGTCGACGGCCCGGGAGGCGAGCGGCTTGGCCGGGGAGACGCTCCAGGTCTTGAGCCAGGGGAAGTCCGTGTAGGCGAACCAGATGGCCTCGGCGCGGCCGTCGCGGTCGACGAAGTCGGCGAAGGTGCGTGGGCTCGCACCGCCGGCCGAGCCGCCCAGCAGGCCTCCCAGCAGTCCCCCTGCACCATGGCCGCCATTGTCACCGCTGTCGCTGCCGGCGGGGTGGGCGAAGAGTTCGCTCGCCGGGATGTCGAGCCGGCTGACGCAGCGCAGCGGCCGGTCGGTGCCGGCCCGCAGGACGACCTCGGTGAGGAAGGCGCGGCCCAGGTGCACGAGGAAGGCGGCGCTGTCGGCCTCGTCGCGTTCGAAGGTGCGCAGCGTGTAGCGGCCGGTGGCCGGGTCGAGGACGACGGCGGTCAGCCGGACCACCTGGTTGCTGACCGAGCCGTAGCCGTGCCCGTGCGGCCGGGTCTCGCCGGCGGCGGCGACGGCGGTGCCGTGGCCGCCGATGGCGAGCGCGCCGCCCACGGTGATCTCGCCGGGCGCCGGGCAGGCGGTCAGGCCGAGTCCCCGGTCGGCGAGGTGGGCGAGCAGGGCTTCCATGGTGGCGCCGGTCTGGGCCCGGACGGTGGTGGGTGAGTCGGCGGTGAGGGCGGTGAGGTGGCGGCTGGTGTCCACGATCAGGACGCGGGTGCTCGCCCGGGTGCCGTCCGTGACGGTGAGCGGCGCCCAGGTGTGCCGGTAGCCGGAGGCGCGCAGCCGCCAGCCGTTGGCGTGGGCCCAGTCGGCGAGGGCGGGCAGTTCCTCGGGGGTGCGGGGTGCGCAGGTCCACAGCTGGTCGGTGCGGATCTCGCCGGACCAGTTCTGGAAGACCCGCCGGTACGGCTCGGTGCCGACCGGCAGTGCGGGCGGCACTGGTGCTGCGGGCGTGGCGGGGGCGGCGTGCGTGGGGGTGGCGGCCTCGGCGGCGTCCGGGCCGATGGTGCCGCGCAGCAGCCAGACCGCGCCGCCGAGGGCGGTCGAGGCGCCGAGCAGTCGCCGCCGGGTGAGCCCGCGCTCCCGGCTGCTCCCCCGGCCGCCCGCTGCGTCGTGTGCGCCGTGCTCGGTGGCCATCCGCCTGCCCTCGGTCCCTCGCTGGTCACGGCGCCGACCACCGGGCCGGGCCGCTGTGCTGGTCGCCCGGGGCAGGAATGCGACGGGCCGGGGCGGCGGTGTCCCGCCGACCCGGTGAGGAGCGTACGAATCGCCGTACGGCGGTTTGAAGCGGTCCGGCCGCTTTCTCACCCCTTCGGGTGAGTACGGCCCCAACCGCCGGACAGGTACGCGGCCGCCGGTGTCAGCGCGGCGCCGCGTGTTCCTCGGCGATTGCTCGTCGGGCCGGTCCGTCCTCGCCACCTCCACCGGGGTCACCGGCGCGTTCGGCGGATCGCCCCGCCCGTAGCAGGACAGCCCGGAGCGGCACGGCCTGTAGCGGCACAGCCAGGAGCAGCACGGCCCGCCGGCGCGCCGCGGCCCGGGGCGGAAATACCCGGGGCCCGCGCGCGGCTGTCGTGATCGGAAGACCCGTTCCGGGCCGCCGAGGCCCGTACAGGAGGTGCAGCGCGCGATGACTGACGAGCGGAAGCCGCAGGAGTACCGGATCGAGCACGACTCGATGGGCGAGGTGCGGGTGCCGGCCACGGCGAAGTGGCAGGCGCAGACGCAGCGGGCGGTGGAGAACTTCCCGGTGTCCGGTCAGCGGCTGGAGCGGGCGCACATCGCCGCACTGGCCCGGATCAAGGCGGCCGCGGCACGGGTGAACGCCGGACTGGGGGTGCTGGACGGGGAGACGGCGGCGGCGATCGCGGCGGCGGCCGAGGAGGTGGCCGAGGGACGCTGGGACGACCAGTTCCCGGTCGACGTGTTCCAGACCGGCTCGGGCACCTCGTCCAACATGAACGCCAACGAGGTGATCGCCACGCTGGCCGCCGAGCGGCTGGGCCGGCCGGTCCACCCGAACGACCACGTGAACGCCAGCCAGTCGTCCAACGACGTGTTCCCGTCCTCGATCCACATCGCCGCGACCGCCGCCGTCACGCACGACCTGATCCCGGCGCTGGAGCATCTGGCGGAGGCGCTGGAGCGCAAGGCCGCCGAGTTCGCGACGGTGGTCAAGTCCGGCCGCACGCACCTGATGGACGCCACGCCCGTCACCCTCGGCCAGGAGTTCGGCGGCTACGCGGCGCAGGTGCGGCACGGGCGGGAGCGGCTGCTGGCGACGCTCCCCCGGGTCGCCGAACTCCCGCTCGGCGGAACGGCGGTGGGCACCGGCATCAACACCCCGCCCGGGTTCCCGGCGGCGGTCATCGAGGAGGTCGCCCGCACCACGGGCCTGCCGCTGACCGAGGCCCGGGACCACTTCGAGGCGCAGGGCGCGCGGGACGCGCTGGTCGAGCTGAGCGGCCAACTGCGCACGGTGGCGGTCGGGTTCACGAAGATCGCGAACGACCTGCGGTGGATGGGCTCCGGGCCGCGCACCGGCCTCGGCGAGATCAACCTGCCGGACCTGCAGCCCGGTTCGTCGATCATGCCGGGCAAGGTGAACCCGGTGCTGCCCGAGGTGGTGCTGATGGTCGCCGCCCAGGTGGTCGGCAACGACGCGACGGTGGCGACGGCCGGCGCGAGCGGCAACTTCGAGCTGAACGTGATGCTCCCGGTGATCGCCCGCAACGTGCTGGAGTCGGTGCGGCTGCTCGCCAACAGCGCCCGGCTGCTGGCGGACCGGACGGTCGACGGCATCACCGCCAACGTCGAACGGGCCCGGGAGTACGCGGAGTCCTCGCCCTCGGTGGTCACCCCGCTGAACCGGTACATCGGGTACGAGGAGGCGGCGAAGGTCGCCAAGCAGGCGTTGGCGCAGCGCAGGACGATCCGCCAAGTGGTGCTGGAGCGCGGCTACGTGGAGCGGGGCGAGCTCACCGAGGCGCAGCTGGACGAGGCGCTGGACGTGCTGCGGATGACGCGCCCGTAGCGGCCGGCGGCCCGCCCCGGGGGATCGGGGGCGGGCGTGCGCCGGGGCGCGGTGGGCCGTTCGGGCCCTCCACGCCCCGGACGCGGGCTGCGGGGAAGATCAGCCCCTGGCCCGGCCGGCGCGGCCGAGCCGCATCGAGGCTCCGTTCGCCGTCATGGTGGCCATCGAGAGTGCCGCGAGTCCGAGCAGGAACATCACGGCGCCGACGATGACGCAGGTGACGATGTTCTTGCCGTGTGCGACGGAACCGGAGACGGCCCAGGGGGAGATGATCGTCCAGACGCCGAGCGCGGCGGCCGCCCAGGCCCTCGCGTGCGTGCGTTCGTAGGCCGATCCGTAGCCTGCCATCAGCGCCGTGTAGGCCAGACCCACGATCAGGCAGGTCACGGTCAGGGTGCTGAAAGCGGTGAAGCCGACGATCCATGGCGATGCCGCCAGGAAGAGGCCGGCCAGTACGGCCAGGGCTTCGACGCCCTGGGCGCGGGGGGTCGAGGTGACCCGCTCGTAGTGTTCACGTAGTTCGACGATGTCCGGATGGTGCTCCATGCCCGTCGGGATATGGGTTGCCACCGATACCACCTCCTGTGGTCCGGATGAGGGGCGCACACTCCCCGTGGAAGGCGCGTGCCCCGTACCCATTCTGTCCCTTCTTTATTGTTTTGCACCCGATTGCCCTAAATGATCGATAACCATCCGATCACGCCGGTGACCTGCGTCTCAACCCCGCGAGCCGCCATTGCCTATGCAACTCGTTGCATAGCAGGATGCGGGCATGGCACTGGAGCACGCGATCCTCGTCTCGCTGCTGGAGCAGCCCGGCTCGGGCTATGAGCTGGCCCGGCGCTTCGACCGTTCCATCGGGCGGTTCTGGACCGCCACCCACCAGCAGATCTACCGGGTGCTGCGGCGGATGGAGGCGGACGGCTGGATCGCCGCCGAGGAGGTCGCCCAGGACGGGCGGCCGGACAAGAAGGTGTACTCGGCGGCCGCGCCCGGGCGGGCCGCGCTGGCCGAGTGGCTGCGCGAACCGGTCGAGCCGGAGACCGTCCGGCACGAACTGGCCGTCAAGATCCGGGCCGCCGCCTTCGACGACCCGGCCGCGCTGATCTCCGAGGTCGAACGACACCGCGAGAGCCACGCCGCCCTCCTCGCCCGGTACCTGCACGGCGAGGAGCGGGACTTCCCCGACCTCACCGCACTCGACGCCCGACAGCAGCTCCAGCACGTCGTGCTGCGCGGCGGCATCGAGTACGAGCGCATGACGCTCGCCTGGCTCGACGACGTGCTCGCCACCCTGCGACGGCTCGCGGGACCGGGCGCGACCGCCGGCGCCCATGACGACGGCGCCGACACCGGCGCCGACGCCACCGACGCCGCTGACTGCGCCGCCGACCACGCCACTGACGGTGCCGCCGACGACGAACAGGATTCAACTTTCAGATGACAGAGTTTGAAATCTGTTCGCTGAAATCTGTCGTCTGACATCTGTTCGCTGAACTTTGTTCGCCGGGCCCCGTTCGCCGAACGGGGCCCGGCCACTCCCCTCCACCCGACCCTCAGGGAGCCCCCGATGCTCTTCAACCCGCGCACCTACGACCCCGCGCAGTTCGACGAGCCGACCCGCCGGCTGCTGCGCGCGACCGTCGACTGGTTCGAGACCCGCGGCAAGAAGGCGCTGATCGACACCTACATCGACCGCGCCTGGTACGCCGACTTCCTCGAATTCGCCGCCCGGGAGGGCCTGTTCGCGGAGTTCCTGACCCCGTCGTCGGCCGACCCGGCCAAGCGCTGGGACACCGCGCGGATCGCCGAGCTGAACGAGATCCTCGGCTTCTACGGCCTCGGCTACTGGTACACCTGGCAGGTCACCATCCTGGGCCTCGGCCCGGTCTGGCAGAGCGAGAACGAGGCCGTCCGTGCCCGCGCCGCCCGCCTGCTCGCCGAGGGCCACGTGATGGCCTTCGGCCTGTCCGAGCGCACCCACGGCGCGGACATCTACTCGACCGACATGATCCTCACCCCGGACGGCGAGGGCGGCTTCACCGCGACCGGCTCCAAGTACTACATCGGCAACGGCAACGTGGCCGGCCTGGTCTCGGTGTTCGGCCGCCGCTCGGACGTCGAGGGCCCCGAGGGCTACGTCTTCTTCGCCGCCGACAGCCGCCACGAGGCGTACCACCTGGTCAAGAACGTCGTGAACGCGCAGATGTACGTCAGCGAGTTCCGCCTGGAGGACTACCCGGTGCGCGCCGAGGACGTGCTGCACACCGGACAGGCCGCCTTCGACGCCGCGCTGAACACCGTGAACGTCGGCAAGTTCAACCTCTGCACCGCCTCGGTCGGCATCTGCGAGCACGCGATGTACGAGGCCGTCACGCACGCCGGCAACCGGGTGCTGTACGGCCGCGCGGTCACCGAGTTCCCGCACGTGCGGCGCGAGTTGACCGACGCCTACGCCCGCCTGGCGGCGATGAAGCTGTTCAGCGCGCGGGCCGTGGACTACTTCCGCACCGCCTCCGCCGAGGACCGCCGCTACCTGCTCTTCAACCCGATGACCAAGATGAAGGTCACCACCGAGGGCGAGAAGGTCATCGACCTGATGTGGGACGTCATCGCGGCCAAGGGCTTCGAGGCGGACACCTACTTCGACAAGGCGGCGAAGGACATCCGCGGCCTGCCGAAGCTGGAGGGCACCGTCCACGTCAACCTGGCGCTGATCCTCAAGTTCATGGGCAACTACCTGTTCGCGCCCGCCGATTACGCCCCGGTGCCGACCCGCCTGGACGCCACCGACGATACCTTCCTGTTCCAGCAGGGCCCGGCCCGCGGCCTCGGCGCGATCCGCTTCCACGACTGGCGCACCGCCTACGACCGGCACGCGCAGCTGCCGAACGTCGCCCGCTTCCGCGAACAGGCGGACGCCTTCTGCGAGTTGCTGCTGAAGAACGCCCCGAGCAAGGAGCAGCAGGCCGACCTCGACTTCCTGCTGGAGATCGGCCAGCTGTTCGCGCTGATCGTCTACGGCCAGCTGGTGCTGGAGCAGGCGGAGCTGACGGGCGTGGACGCCGACCTGCTGGACCAGATCTTCGACGCCCTGGTCCGGGACTTCTCCGCGCACGCCACCGAGCTGCACGGCAAGGCCTCGACGACCGAGGAGCAGGCCGCGTGGGCGCTGGCGAACGTGCGCCGGCCGGTCGCGGACGCCGAGCGCGCGGCGAAGGTGTGGGCGCGTGTCGAGGCGCTGTCGGGCGCGTACGAGATGCAGCCGTAGCGGCGCGCTCGTCCAGTCGGACCCCGGGGGTGCCGGTCGGCGGACCGGCACCCCCGGTTCGCCCGCTCCCGGGGTCCGGGGGCGGGTTCAGCCGTCTCCGAGGCCCATGTCGCGGGCCCGGGCGACCGCCTCGGCGCGGGTGGCGACGTGCAGCTTCTCGAAGATGTGGGTGACGTGGTTGCGGACGGTCTTCTCCGCGACCACCAGTTCCCGGGCGATCCGCCGGTTGTCGTGGCCGCGCGCGACCAGGTCGAGCACCTCGGCCTCCCGGGCGGTGAGTTCGGGGAAGAGCTGCCCGGCCTCGCGCATCTTGGCCCCGGCGAGCAGTGCGGTGATCCGGCCCGCGACCTCGCCGCCGAACACCGCGCCGCCGGCGGCGACGGTCCGTACGGCGTGCAGCACCTCCTCCCGCCCGGCGCCCTTGACCAGGTAGCCGCGCGCGCCGGCCTGCAGGGCGGCGAGCAGGTTGCCGTCGTCGTCCGACATGGTGAGCATCAGCACCGGCGGGGCCTGCTCCCGGACGGAGAGCCGGCGGACGGCCTCCAGTCCGGAGCCGTCCGGCAGCGAGAGGTCCATGATCACCACGTCGGGGCGGCTCCGGGCGACGGCCTCGGGCACGTCGGCGACCCGCTCGGCCTCGGCCACCACGGCGACGCCCTCGGCGCTCTCCAGTGCGGCCCTGAGCCCAGCCCGGAACAGGGGGTGATCGTCGACGATCAGTACCCGAACGGGCGGGGCGTCGGCCGCCTGGTCCGGGGATGTCACCGGCTGCTGTTCATCCACCTGGCCGACACTACCAGCGATGATCTCGTGACTTTCCGTGACATGCCCGGGGGGTCGGGGAGTCGTCCGCACGGCGGGCCGGCGCCGGCCGGTCAGCGGCACCGGCCGGTGCCGGGCCGTCCCCGCACCGGGCCGCCTCCGCACCGGGCCATCCCGCGCCGGATCCGAGACCGGTGCCTCAGGCGCCCGGGACACCGGGCGGCCGAGACTGGTGGCATGCGCCCGAAACCGTGAACGCCGGGCCGTCTGCGAGGTGGTGCCATGACCACGGGGATCCCTCCCCGGCTCCGTACGCCGGCCCAGCGACAGTTGACGGCCGCCGCGGTCGCCACCGCGGTGTGCCTCGTCGCGGGGACACTGTGGGCCTGCTATGTGCTCGGCCACCTCGGCGACCCGAACGTCGTCCACCCACGGAACCAACTGGCCACGCTGGTCTACGCCCTGCCGACCGCCGCCGCCGGGATGGTGCTGCACGCCCACCGCCCGGGCAGCCCGCTCGGCTGGGTGATGCTGGTGTACGCGCTGACGGCCGTCCTGCCGCTCGCGGCCGCCGCGCCCGTCTGGGTCGAGGTGTCCGATCCGGGCATCGTCGGCGCGGTGGCCGCCTTCAGCGCGCTGTGCGGCGTGGTCAACGTGACGCTCTTCTACGTGCTGCCGCTCTGGTTGCCGGGCGGGCGGCTGACGACGCGGCGCTGGTGGTGGTACGTCGGGGCGGTCGCGCTGTTCGTGATCCCGGAGATCGCCTGGCAGCTCGACCTCCAGAAGCTCTACGGGCGGCCCAACCCGCTGGCCGGGAACCCGCCGGCGGTCTTCTTCCGCCGCATCGCCACCGCCCTGTACGGCCACGACATGGTGATCAGCGAGTTCCTGATCGGCTTCGTCGCCCTGGTGCTGGTCGTCCGGCTGCTGCGGCCCGCCGGGCGGGCGAGCGGCCCGGAGCGCGCGGCGAACAGCGCGGGGCCGGCGGCGGGCGGCCCGAACGGGTCCGTGACCGGCGCGGACGGGGCGACGGACCGGGCGGCGGACGGCGCGACGGACCGGGCGGTGGGCGAGGCCCGGCGGCACCGGCTGCGGGTGGGCGCGATGCTCGCCGCGTACCTGCTCTGGGCGGGGATGCAGGACATGTACGAGCGGACCTGGACCTCCCACTTCTGGCTCAGCTACGCCCTGTTCTCCGCGGCCGGGCTGGTCTGGGCGGTCGCGGTCGGCTTCCTGGTCGTGCGCGACCACGGCTGGCGGCTGCACCGCGCGGCGCGCAGCGCGCTCATCGGCCTGCTGCTGGCCACCGGGGTGACCGTGCTCTTCGTGGGCGCCGCCGCCGCGACGTCCGGCTGGCTGCTGCCCGGGCGCGGCGGGGCGGCGCTCCTGCTGATCGCCCTGATGTACCTGTTCGGGGCGGCGCTGCCGCGGGCGGCGCGGCGGACGGTCGCCGTGGTGGACCGGCTCTACTACGGGGAGCGGGCGCAGCCGTACCAGGTGCTGCGGGCGCTGGCGGGGCGGGTGCGGCAGGTGGTCGACCCGGAGCGGCTGCCGGAGGCGCTGTGCGCGACGGTCGCCGAGGAACTGCGGCTGCCCGGTGTGACGTTGACGGTGACCACCCGGGCGGGGCGACGCGCGCTGGCCACCGCCGGCCGGCTGGACGGCCGCAGCCAGACCTTCGAGCTGGTCCACAACGGGCTGCCGATCGGCGAGTTGACGGTCGGGCTGCGGGCGGGCGAGGACCGGCTGGACGCCAGCGACATGGACATCCTGCGCTCGCTGGCCGACCAGGCCTCGCCGGCCGTCGCGTCGCTGCGGCTCCAGGAGGACCTGCAGGCGAGCCGGGAGCAGATCGTCGCCGCGCGGGAGGAGGAGCGGCGGTGGCTGCGGCGGGACATCCACGACGGGCTCGGGCCCGCACTGGCCGGGTTGCGGCTGCGGATGGACAACGCGGCCTCGGCGGCCTCGGCGGCGTCGTCCGCCGCCTCGGCCTCGGGTGCGGTCCCCGGTGCGGCCCCGGGCGCGGCGGGGGGCGCCGCGGACGGCGCTCTGGCGCGGACGCTGAGCGGGATCTCGGACGACCTCGGGATGGCGATCCGGGAGGTCCGCCGGATCACCGACCGGCTCGGGCCGGCGCCGCTCGGCGAGTTCGGACTGGCGCGCGCCGTCCAGCAGTTGGCGGGCACTTTCAGCGGGGCCGGGCTGACCGTGACGGCGGAGTTCTCGCCGGACCCGCTGCCGGAGCTGCCGGCGGCGGTGGAGGTCGCGGCGTACCGGATCACGGCGGAGGCGCTCAACAACGTGCTGCGCCACGCCCGGGCGCGGACGGCCAGGGTGACGCTGCGGGTGACGGACGAGGCGATGGTGCTCACGGTGCTGGACGACGGCGTCGGGTACCGGGAGGACGACGGCGGGGGCGGGGGCGCGGCAGACGGCCGCGGGGTGGGGCTGCGGTCGATGGCGGACCGGGCGGCGGAGATCGGCGGTCGCTGCACCGTGGGGCCGCTGCCGGAGGGCGGCGGGACGCAGGTGCTGGCGATGCTGCCGCGCGCGGCGGGCGGCGGTGGGGTCGGCGGGCAGGGGAACGGCGACGGGAGAGGGAACGGGCGGGGGAACGGGCGAGGGCACGGGCGAGGGCACGGGCGAGGGCACGGGAGCAGGAGCGGGGAACGGGCGGTGGATGACGGGTCCCGGGCGACAGACGACAGATGACAACTGACAGATAACAGATGTTGAAATCTGTCATCTGTCAGTTGTCATCTGTTCCGGCTTGGACCGGGTCGATCGGTGGTGGAGTCGAAGTCAGGCCGACCGGCTCCCGCTCAGCCCGACTTTCCGGGAGGCGGCGGGCAGTTGTCCGGCGAGCACCCGATGCCGCCGGCCGGCCCGGCGACACTCCCCGCCGTCATGGCGGCGGAGGACTCGGAGGAGCCGGCGCCGGACGCGGCCGAGGACGAGGCGGAGGCCGAGGACGAGGCGGAGCAGGCGCTGCGCAGCGCGGTGGCTGCCGCGATCACGCCGGTGACCACACCGGCCAGATAACTCAACTTGGAGGAGAAGGTCGTTTTCATGAGGTGGCCCTCCTGATCTGTCACCGGCGACCGATCCGGTCGGTCGCTTCGCTCATCACTGTGCTCAGGGGCCCGCCCCAGGCGCATGAGCCGGCCGTCCCGTTCCGGTCCCAGCCGCGTTCCAGGCACCGGGCGGGCCCGGTTCAGGGGTGGCTGCGGCGTTCGGCCCGGCGCCGCGCCCGGGCGGCCCGGGTGCCGGAGCGGGGCCGGGGCACCGCGAGGGTGAGGCAGAGCAGTTCCGCGCCGAGCGGTCCGGCCTCCAGGTGCAGCGGGCTGCCCCGGCGGGCCAGCAGGAGGTCGCCGTCCGAGGCCAAGTGGTCGGGCACGTCGGGGAGTCGGCCGACGACCGCGGCCCCGCGCAGCACGTGCAGGACGGTCTCGGTGTCGGGCCGGCCGGGGATGACGTGGTGGGCGCCCGGGCTCAGCCGCAGGTGGTCGAAGCTCTCGCAGGCGCTGGCGAGCATGGCCCGGCGGGCGAGCGAACGCACGCGCACGCGTTCGCCGTTGGGGCCGAGCACGATCATCGCGGAGCCGGTGTCGGTGGTGACGATCACTGGGGTTCGCCTCCTTCGAGGCGGCCGGTCCGGTCCGCGGCGGCGGGCGGGACGGCGAGGACGGCGTGGAAGTACTCAAGTCCGGCCGTCCCGGCGGTGAGGACGGTCCGGCTGCCGAGCGGCAGGACGACGGCGGTCCCCTCGATGAGGGGGATGGCGGCGTCGACCTCTTCGGCGTTCGCCAGGTCCTCGGGCAGGGCCGCGAGTCCTGAGCCGGCGGTGACGTAGAGGGCGTGTTCGACGCCGTCCGCGGCCACCTCGGTGCTGCGGCCCGGGTCGAGCCGTTGCAGTCCGACGCCGCGCAGCGGGCCGGCGAGCAGGCGTCCGGGGTCGACGGCGCCGCGTCGGCGCAGGTCGGTGATGACGGTGCCAGGCATCTCGGGGGCTCCTTCCGGGCGTCGGGCGGGCTGGGCGGCCCGCCCTCGGTCACCACGGTCCGTCGCCCGCCGTCCCGGCCGCACGGGGGTGCCGTCCCGATCCCGTCCCGCCCGGATCCCGTACGTATCCCGGCCGGATCCCGTTCACCTCCCGCCCGGGCCCGGGCGAATCCAGGGCGAATCCCGGGCGAATCCCGGGCGGATTCCGGGCGCATCCCGGGGCGATCACGGTCCGGTCCCGGCCCCCGTCGAGCGCACGGGCCACGCGGGCCACGCGGGGAGCCCAGGCGGTTCCGGCAGCACAGGCGGTGCAGGCCGCGCCCGGCGCGGGGGCTGTGCGCCGGGCGCACAGCAGCGCCGTGGGCGCCCCGGGAGCGGCCGGGCCCCGCGCCGACGTACGGTGGAACCCGGAGGCCGTGTCATGCGCGTCACCGCAGTCCACTTCACCGATCGCACCGACGCCGGCCGGCGGTTGGCCGCCCGGCTCGCCGGTCTCGAAGGCCTGGGCGGCCCCGGCACGGTGGTGGTGGCGCTGCCCCGCGGCGGGGTGCCGGTGGCGGCCGAGGTGGCGGCGGTGCTCGGCGCGCCGCTCGACCTCTGCGTGATCCGCAAGCTCGGCGTGCCGTACCAGCCCGAGTTGGGCATGGGGGCGATCGGCGAGGGCGGCGTCCGCGTGCTGAACGAGTCGGTGATGCGGGTCTCCGGGGTCACCGAGAAGCAGCTGGCCGAGGTGGAGCGGCGCGAGCGGGCCGAGCTCGCGCGCCGGGCCCGCCGCTACCGGGGGGATCGGCCGCCCCTCGAACTGCGCGGCCGCACGGTGGTCGTGGTGGACGACGGCATCGCGACCGGTTCGACCGCCCGGGCGGCCTGTCTGATCGTGCGGGCCCGCGGCGCGGCCCGGGTGGTGCTGGCGGTGCCGGTGGCGCCCGGGGACTGGACGGACCGGTTGGCGGGCGTGGCGGACGAGTTGGTGTGCGTCGGCACGCCGTCGCCGTTCTTCGCGATCGGCGAGTTCTACGAGGACTTCACGCAGACCGAGGACGAGGAGGTGCTGCGGCTGCTGGCCGAGGCCCGGCACGGGCGTCCGCGGCCCGCCGCCGCGGCCCCGTCCGGGAGCGGCCCGGTGGAACCCGGCCCGGTCGAGCGCGAACTGCTGCTGCCCGCCGCGGGCGTGCGGCTCACCGGCCTGCTGGCCGTCCCGGGCGCCGCCCGCGGGGTGGTGGTGTTCGCGCACGGCAGCGGGAGCGGGCGGCGCAGCCCGCGCAACCGGTACGTGGCCCGGTACCTGAACCGCGCCGGCCTGGCGACGCTGCTGTTCGACCTGCTGACCGAGGACGAGGAGGCGGACCGGCGCAACGTGTTCGACGTCGGGCTGCTGGGCGCGCGGCTGACGGCCGTCGCCGAACTGCTGACGGACGGCGGCGGGCTGCCGGCGAACGGCGGCGGGCCCGGCCCGCCGGAGACCCGCGGCCTGCCGCTGGGCCTGTTCGGCGCCAGCACCGGCGCCGCCGCCGCGCTGCACACCGCGGCCGCGCTCGGCCCGGCGGTGCGCGCCGTGGTCTCCCGGGGCGGCCGGCCCGACCTCGCCGGGCCGGACGTCCTGGCCCGGGTGGCGGCCCCGACGCTGCTCGTGGTGGGCTCGCTGGACGGCACCGTGCTGGACCTCAACCGGCGGGCCCGGGCCGGGCTGCGGTGCGAGAGCGAGCTGGCGGTGGTGCCGGGCGCGGGCCACCTGTTCGAGGAGCCGGGGACCCTGGACCAGGCCGCTGAGCTGGCCGGGGACTGGTTCCTGCGCCATCTGCCCGCCCGCGGAGCCGGGCAAACCCCGGTTGCGCACAGCTCGTGAATCACCCCACTCAGACCGTGCACTTTGCACAGTCGGGCCTGGGATTTCCTGATCAGCTTGTACACATTGAGCAGTGGAAATCCGACCTGTTGCCCAACCCTCCGGACAGGAGCAAGCTCTCCGCCAACCGCCCCGCCCACCCGTCGCGGCGCGGCCTCGATCCAAGCGGACGCCTCAGAGCCGAGGCCCGAAATGGAGGAACGACCGATGACCCCGCAGTCCCACGCCCTTGAGCTGACCCCCGAGGAGCGCGAGGCCGGTCTCGACACCGACCAGCTGCGCCGCCTCGTCGGCCTCGTCGAGCACGACCCGGCCAGCGACCCGTTCCCCGTCACCGCGCAGGACGCGGTGGTCTTCGTGGTCGGCAACGCCACCCAGACGGCCCAGTTCTACCAGGTCGTGTTCGGCATGGAGCTGGTCGCCTACTCCGGCCCGGAGACCGGCCGCCGCGACCGCAAGTCGTTCGTGCTCCGCTCCGGCTCCTGCCGCTTCGTGATCGAGGGCGGCGTCCGCCCGGACAGCCCGCTGCTGGAGCACCACCGCCGCCACGGCGACGGCGTCCTCGACCTCGCCCTGGAGGTCCCGGACGTCGACAAGTGCATCGAGCACGCCCGCGCCATGGGCGCCACCGTGCTGGAGGAGCCGAACGACGAGTCGGACGAGAACGGCACCGTGCGCCGCGCGGCCATCGCCGCCTACGGCGAGACCCGCCACACCCTGATCGACCGCTCCCGCTACCACGGCCCGTACCTGCCGGGCTACGTGGCCGCACAGAGCAAGGTGCAGCACCCGGAGGGCTCGCCCAAGCGCCTGTTCCAGGCCCTCGACCACGCCGTGGGCAACGTCGAGCTCGGCCGGATGGACGAGTGGGTCACGTTCTACAACAAGGTCATGGGCTTCGTGAACATGGCCGAGTTCGTCGGCGACGACATCGCCACCGAGTACTCCGCGCTGATGTCGAAGGTCGTCGCGAGCGGCAACCACCGGGTGAAGTTCCCGCTCAACGAGCCGGCGATCGCGAAGAAGAAGTCGCAGATCGACGAGTACCTGGAGTTCTACACCGGCCCCGGCTGCCAGCACATGGCGCTCGCCACCAACGACATCCTCACCACCGTGGACGTCCTGCGCTCGCGCGGCGTGGAGTTCCTCAACACCCCGGACGCGTACTACGACGACCCGGAGCTGCGCGAGCGCATCGGCAAGGTGCGGGTGCCGATCGAGGAGCTGAAGAAGCGCGGCATCCTGGTCGACCGCGACGAGGACGGCTACCTGCTGCAGATCTTCACCAAGCCGATCGGCGACCGCCCGACCGTGTTCTACGAGTTCATCGAGCGGCACGGTTCGCTGGGCTTCGGCAAGGGCAACTTCAAGGCGCTCTTCGAGTCCATCGAGCGCGAGCAGGACCGTCGCGGCAACCTGTAGCCGCAACCCGCAGCCGCACGGGCTGTAGCCGAGCGGCCGGTCGCCGCGGCGGGGCCTCTGGCCGCGGCGACCGCCGCCGGGGCAAGCTGTCACCGCCGCGGCGATCCCGTGGGCACGGTCGAGAAGGAGCAGGGAGCAGGGAGATGGCGTACTACCGGCAGCTGGGCAGCATCCCGCCCAAGCGGCACACCCAGCACCGCACACCCGAAGGCGGGCTGTACTACGAGGAGTTGATGGGCGAGGAGGGGTTCTCCTCCGACTCGTCGCTGCTCTACCACCGGGGCATCCCGTCCGCCGTGGTGAACGCGGTGCCGTGGGAGCTGCCGGACCAGTCCACGGTGCCCAACCACCCGCTGCTCCCCCGCCACCTCAAGCTGCACGAGCTGTTCGCGGGCCAGGAGTGGAAGTCCGCCGACGTCGTCGGCAGCCGCCGCCTCGTCCTCGGCAACGGCGACGTGCGGATCTCGTACGTCGCCGCCGGGGCGCCCAGCGAGCTCTACCGCAACGGGCTCGGCGACGAGTGCGTGTACGTGGAGTCGGGCTCCGGCACGGTCGAGACGGTCTTCGGCTCGATCGAGGTCGGCCAGGGCGACTACGTGATCATCCCGCGCGCCACCACCCACCGCTGGGTGCCGTCCGGGGACGAGCCGCTGCGCGCGTACTGCATCGAGGCGAACAGCCACATCACCCCGGTCAAGCGCTATCTGTCCAAGTACGGGCAGCTGCTGGAGCACGCGCCGTACTGCGAGCGGGACTTCCGCGGCCCGGTCGGCCCGCTCGTGGTCGACGCCCCCGGCGACGTCGACGTGCTGGTCAAGCACCGCGGCCCGCACGGCGTCGCGGGCACCCGCTACACCGTGCCGCACCACCCGTTCGACGTGGTCGGCTGGGACGGCTGCCTGTACCCGTACGCCTTCAACATCAGCGACTTCGAGCCGATCACCGGCCGGATCCACCAGCCGCCGCCGGCCCACCAGGTCTTCGAGGGCAACAACTTCGTGATCTGCAACTTCGTTCCGCGCAAGGTGGACTACCACCCGCTGTCGATCCCGGTGCCCTACTACCACGCCAACGTGGACAGCGACGAGGTCATGTTCTACTGCGGCGGCGACTACGCGGCGCGCAAGGGCTCGGGCATCGCCCAGGGCTCGATCTCGCTGCACCCCGGCGGGCACACCCACGGGCCGCAGCCGGGCGCCTACGAGCGCAGCATCGGCGCGGAGTTCTTCGACGAGCTCGCCGTCATGGTGGACACCTTCCGCCCGCTGGAGCTCGGCGAGGGCGGGCGGGCCAGCGAGGACGCCGACTACGCCTGGACGTGGGCGGGTCGGGGGCCCGGGCGATGACTGCCGAGTCCGTGATCCCGGAGCTGTTCCGCGCGCTGTTCGACGACGCGGCGGTGTTCCCGCCGGGGAACCTGCCGGTCGCCGAGGCGGTGCCCGCGCACCGCGCGCACCGCGCCGCCTGGTACGCCGAGGCGGTCGGCCCGCTCCTGTGCGGGGCGGGCCGGCTGGGCGAGTTGGCCGAGGCGGTGGCCGAGGCGGTGGCCGAGGACGCGGCCGGCGGCCGGCCACTGCGGGTCGGGCTCGTACTGCCGGGGGGCAGTGCGGAGTTGGCCCCGGCGCTCGCCGCCGCCGCGCCGTTCGAGGTGGCCGGCGTCGAACTCGCCACCCGGGACGCCGCCGAGGCCGTCGCCGAACTGGACCGGCTGCTGCCCCCGCACGTCCCCGCCGCCGTCGAGCTGCCGCGCGAACTCCTGCGCGGGGACGGCCTGGACGAGGTGCTGGACGTCCTGGTCGACAGCCCGTACCGGGCGAAGTTCCGCACCGGCGGCCTGGCCGCCGAGGCCTTCCCCGACGAGGCGGAGCTGGCGGCCTTCCTCACCGGCTGCGCGCGCCGCGGCCTGCCGTACAAGTGCACCGCCGGGCTGCACAACGCCGTTCGGCACACCGACCCGAAGACCGGCTTCGAGCACCACGGCTTCCTGAACGTGCTGCTCGCCGCGCAGGAGACCGAGCCGGCGGCGGCCGCGGCCGTGCTGGCCGAGCGCGACGGCGAGGCGCTCGCCAAGGCGGTGCGTACGCTGACTGATCGTCAGGTTACGGTGATCCGCAACTCGTTCACCGCGTTCGGCACCTGCAGCATCGCCGAGCCGCTGGCCGACCTGGCCTCGCTCGGCCTGCTGTCGGCCGGCCCACTGCCCCAGGAGGACCGTTGAGCACCACCCCCAGCAGCCCGCACAGCTGGCTCGTCAGCGCCCAGGACTCGCCGTTCGGCGTGCACAACCTGCCGTACGGCGTCTTCACGGCCGCCGACCAGCCCGGGCGGCGCCGGGTCGGCGTGCGTGTCGGGGACTTCGTGCTGGACGCCGGGGCCGCCGCCCGCGCGGCCGGCGCGCCGTCCGTCCTGCTCGACGCGGACTCGCTCAACCCGCTGATGGCGGCCGGTCGTCCGGTCTGGACGCAGGTGCGCGCGGACCTCACCACCTGGCTGACGGACGAGTCCTTCCGCGAGGCGCTGACGCCGGCCCTGCTGCCGGTGGGCGAGGTCGAGCTGCACCTGCCGTTCGAGGTCGCCGACTACGTCGACTTCTACGCCTCCGAGCACCACGCCACCAACCTCGGCAAGATCTTCCGGCCCGGCTCCGAGCCGCTCACCCCCAACTGGAAGCACCTGCCGATCGGTTACCACGGCCGGGCCGGCACCGTCGTCGTCTCCGGCACGCCGGTCGTACGGCCGCACGGGCAGCGCAAGGCGCCCGCCGACGCCGCGCCGACCTTCGGGCCGAGCCGGCGGCTGGACATCGAGGCCGAGGTCGGCTTCGTCGTCGGCACGCCCTCGCAGCTGGGGCGGCCGGTGGCGCTGGACGACTTCGACCAGCACGTGTTCGGCGTCTGCCTGCTCAACGACTGGTCGGCGCGCGACATCCAGGCCTGGGAGTACGTGCCGCTCGGGCCGTTCCTCGGCAAGTCCTTCGCGACCTCGATCTCGCCGTGGATCGTGCCGCTGGACGCGCTGCGGCACGCACGGGTCACGCCGCCGCAGCGCGACGTCGAGCCGCTCGCCTACCTGGACGACCGCGGCGGCGAGCCGTGGGGCCTGGACCTGGCGATGGAGGTCCGGCTGAACGGGCACCCGGTGTCCCGCCCGCCGTTCGCCACCATGTACTGGACGGCGCAGCAGCAGCTCGCCCACATGACCGTCAACGGCGCCTCGCTGCGCACCGGCGACCTGTTCGCCTCGGGCACCGTCAGCGGGCCGGAGCCGGACACCCGCGGCGCGCTGATCGAGCTGACCTGGAACGGCGAGAACCCGGTGAAGCTCCCGGACGGTACAACCCGCACCTTCCTGGAGGACGGTGACGAGGTCGTCATCACCGCCACCGCGCCGGGGCCGAACGGGACGGTCGTCGGCTTCGGCGAGGTCGCCGGGCGCGTCGGCTGACGCCGGGCCGGCGGCGGACGGCCGCGGACAAGTGACAGATGACAGCTGACAGATTTCAGATGATGAAATCTGTCGGCTGTCATCTGTTTTCTGTTTTCTGTTCTCCGTCTGCCGTCACCGGTCGGCGGTTCGTTACAGTCCAGCCCCGCCGGTGGCGTCGACCACCCGCCCGGTGACCCAGCGTGCGTCGTCCGAGGCGAGGAAGGCGACGATGTCCGCGATGTCCGCCGGCTGCCCGACCCGGCCGAGCGCGGCGAGCGAGGCCGCATGGGCCTCGGCCGCCGGATTTCCGCGCAGCCAATCCGCGTTGACGTCGGTGTCGACGACGCCGGGCGCGACCGAGTTGACGGTGATCCCGCGCGGCCCGAGCTGCTTGGCGAGGTTGAGCGTGAAGGTGTCGAGCGCGCCCTTGGTCGCGCCGTAGGCGATGATCTCCGGCATGGCCAGCCGGGCCGCGCCGCTGGAGACGTTGACGATCCGGCCGCCGTCGCGCAGCCGTTCCAGCCCGTGCTTCACGAGGAAGAACGGCGCGCGAACGTTGACCGCGAAGACCTCGTCGAAGCCCTCCTCGGTCAGGTCGGCGAGAGCGGCACTGCGCCCGATCCCGGCGTTGTTCACGATGATGTCGAGGCCGCCGGTCGGCGCGTGGTCACCGATCCGCGCATCGAAGGCCTCCCACAGCGCGGCGGCGTCGCCGTGCCGCCCCAGTTCGGCCCGCAACGCGAAGGCCTGGCCGCCGTCCGCGCGGATGCCGTCGACCACCTCGACCGCCGCCCGTTCGTCCCGTGCGTAGCCGACCGCGACGACGGCGCCGTCCCGGCCGAGCCGCCGGGCGATGGCCCGGCCGATCCCCCGGCTGCCGCCGGTGACCAGCGCCGTCTTCCCGTCCAGTGCGTTCCCGCCCATGCCGTGGCCCTCCCTGTCGGATTCCCGTGTCACTCGCATCAGCGACCCTCGATTTGTTGAGTGATCGCTCAAGAAAGAAGCTAGCACACACTTCTTGAGCGACTGCTCTAAAATCTCCTCATGGCCGAGACGACGACCCCAGCCGACCCAGCCGACCCCGCTGACCTGTCCGGCTCCTCCGGCCCCTCCGGCCCCGGCGCGCCCGCCCCGCCGGCCCGGGCGCGGCGCGGCCGTCCGCCCGCCTTCGACCGGGCCGAGGCACTGGCGGCGGCGACCCGGCTGTTCTGGGAGCGCGGCTACGAGGCGACCTCCGTCGCCGACCTCACCGCCGCGATGGGCATCCGGCCCGGCAGCCTGTACGCCGCGTTCGGCGACAAGCGCGCGCTCTTCGAGGAGGTCGTCCGGGAGTACGGGCGCTCCCCGGCCGGTGCGATCTTCGGGAAGGCCCTGGCCGAGGAGACCACCGCCCTCGCGACCTTCGCCCGCATGCTGCGCGACGCCGCCGCCGTCTACGCCGATCCCAGCCACCCGGCCGGCTGCCTGGTGATCAGCGCCGCCACCAACGTCTCCGTCCAGGACGCCGAGGTCCAGGCCCACCTGCGCGACCTGCGCAACGCCAACCTGCGGGTCTTCGAGGCACGGCTGCACGCCGCGCAGCGGGACGGCGAACTGCCCCCGGAGGCCGACCCCCCGGCGCTCGCCCGCTACTTCGCCGCGGTGATCCAGGGAATGTCCCAGCAGGCCCGGGACGGCGCCACCGCCGTCGAGCTGGCCCGCACCGCCGAACTCGCCCTGCGCGCCTGGCCCGGATAGCCGACCGGGACCGACGTCCCCCACGCCCCACCCGCCCCGGTACGGTGGACGGCGGAAGCCGACATCACCGAGGGGACGGGAGCGGGCCCGATGAGCGCAGAGCTGACGGCAGAGGTCACGACGGAGGTCCGGGCCTTCCTGGACGGCGGGCTCGGACGGATCGAGCTGAACCGTCCGCGCGCCCTCAACTCCCTGACCCACGCCATGATCACGGCCCTGCGCGCGACGCTGGACGCCTGGGCCGCGGACGACCGGGTGCGCGCCGTCGCCCTCACCGGCGCGGGCGGGCGCGGCCTGTGCGCGGGCGCCGACATCCGCGCGATGCACGACGACGCCAAGGCCGGCGGGGCCGGCACCCGCGCCTTCTTCCGCGACGAGTACCGGCTGAACGCGCTGATCGCCCGCTACCCGAAGCCGTACCTCGCGGTGATGGACGGCATCACCATGGGCGGCGGCGTCGGCCTGTCCGCCCACGGCGCCGTGCGGATCGTGACCGAACGCTCCACCGTCGCGATGCCCGAGACCCGGATCGGGCTCACCCCGGACGTCGGCGGCAGCTTCCTGCTCGCCCGCGCCCCGGGCGAGTTGGGCACCCACCTGGCGCTGACCTCGTCCTCGATGGGCCCCGGCGACGCGCTGCTGTGCGGGTTCGCCGACCACTTCGTGCCGTCCGCGCGCGTCCCCGACCTGCTCGCCGCGCTCGCGCGGAGCACCGACCCGGCCACGGCGGCTGGCGAGCTCGTCGCCGCGCACGCCGAGCCCGCGCCGGCCGCCGGGCTCGCCGAACAGCGCGACTGGATCGACGCCTGCTACGCCGCCGACACCGTCGAGGAGATCGTCGAGCGGCTGCTGAACTCCGGTGTGGCGGAGGCGAAGGAGGCCGCCGAGCTGGTCCTCGGGAACTCGCCCACCGCCGTCAAGGTCGCCCTCGCCGCGCTGCGCCGGGCCCGGACGCTGCCCTCGCTGGAGGCGGTGCTCGACCAGGAGTACCGGATCTCCTGCGCCGCACTGGAGAGCCACGACCTGGTCGAGGGCATCCGCGCCCAGGTGATCGACAAGGATCGCAACCCGCGCTGGTCGCCCGCCTCGGCGGCGGAGGTGACGGAGGCGGACGTCGCACGCTACCTCGCCCCGCGCACGGACGACGAGTTGGGCCTGGCCTGACGCGGCCGGTCTCGGCGGGGCGAGCGACTCGTGACCGGCGTCTCGCATGCCAAGACTGGCGCGAGGCGGCTCGCGTCGTGGATCGTTGGGGGGTCAGGGCGCGCCCCAGCGGCGCCGAGCAGCGGAAATGGGAGTCAACGGCGATGACCGAGGCCGATACGTACGAGACGATCCTGGTCGAGCGCAGGGGCCGGGTGGGCCTGATCACCCTCAACCGGCCCAAGGCGCTGAACGCGCTGAACACCCAGCTGATGAACGAGGTGGTCGCCGCCGCCACCGCCTTCGACCGGGACCCGGAGATCGGCTGTCTGGTGGTCACCGGCTCGGAGAAGGCCTTCGCGGCCGGCGCCGACATCAAGGAGATGCAGGGCAACCGGTTCCCGGACGTCTACCTGGACGACTGGCTGGGCCCGTGGGACCGCTTCGGCGCGCTGCGCAAGCCGGTGGTGGCGGCCGTGGCGGGCTTCGCCCTGGGCGGTGGCTGCGAGTTGGCGATGATGTGCGACGTGCTGCTGGCGGCGGACACCGCGAAGTTCGGGCAGCCGGAGATCAAGCTCGGCGTCATCCCCGGCATCGGCGGCTCGCAGCGTCTGACCCGGGCGATCGGCAAGGCGAAGTCGATGGAACTGTGCCTGACCGGCCGGATGATGGGCGCCGAGGAGGCCGAGCGCGCCGGTCTGGTCTCCCGCATCGTGCCCGCCGACCAGCTCCTCGACGAGGCCCTGGCCACCGCCGACACCATCGCGGCCATGTCCACCCCGGCGGCGATCATGATGAAGGAGGCGGTGAACCGCGCCTTCGAGACCACGCTGTCCGAGGGCGTGCGCTTCGAGCGCCGACTCTTCCACGCCGCCTTCGCCACGGCGGACCAGAAGGAGGGCATGACGGCCTTCGCCGAGAAGCGCCCGCCGAAGTTCGAGAACCGCTGACGACGGACTGCGCGCAACCGGCGCCTGACGGCTGACGGCTGACGGCTGACGGCTGACGGCCAGCAGTTGGCAGCCGACGGATGACAGCGAACAGATAACAGCTGACAGCTTTCATCATCTGAAATCTGTCAGCTGTTCGTTGTCGGTTGTCAGCCGTCCGCCGTCTCCTCCTCGACCAGCGCCGTGTTGAGGCGGGCGAGCCCGCTGCGGGTGGCGGCAACGACGATCCGGTCGCCCGGGGCGAGACGCCGGGTGCGGTCGGGGAAGTTCCAGTCCAGCCGGGGGTTGCGGGCGAACCCGACCGCGATGACCCGGACGCCGCCCGGGTCCTCCAGGTCGTGGCGGTTCAGGCCGATCAGCGGGCTGCCGTCCTCCACCGTCAGTTCGGCGATGAGCAGCACGTGCCGGAACACCGACAGCGTTCCGCGCACCTCGCGCCCCATCAGGGCGGCGGCGAAGGCCGGTGCGGCCAGGTAGGAGACCGAGCGGGAGGCCGCGTTGTCCAGCGTGGCGTAGAAGTGCTCGGCGAAGTTGTCGTCGAACAGCCGCACCACCACCCTGACGTCGGGGTTCCCGTGCCGCGCCTCCAGGGCGGCCTCCACATTGGTGGCGTCGTCGCCGCTGACCGCGACCAGCGCCCGGCTGTACCGCAGCCGGGCCCGGCGCAGCTGCTGCTCCAGCGGACCGTCGCCCATCACGACCGGGATCCCGAGCGCCCGGACGGCGCCGATGCCGCGCGCCTGCGGGTCGCGTTCCATGCAGACCACCGGCACGCCCAGCTCGTGCAGTTGGACGGCGACGCGGGTGCCGACGTTGCCGAGGCCGACGACGATCACGTGGTCCCGGGTGCCGGCTCCGGGGTTGCGGGGCTGTCCGCGGCGTCCGGAGCCGAGCACCTCGACCGCGATGGCGGTGGCGACCGGGGCGAAGGTGATCCCGCAGACGGTGATGACCACTTGGGCGACCCGCTGCCAGATCCCGCCCGTGCCGGTGCCGTTGGCGATGTCGGAGAGCTGGTCGGGCTGGGCGGCGCCGGCCAGGTCGAGCAGCGAGATGTAGACCGTCCAGCCGAAGTCCCGGTTGAGGTACCAGAGCACGCCGAAGGCCATGAGCACCGCGGCGAGGGCGGTGAGCAGCACCAGCCGCATCCGGGCGCTGGTGAAGAAGCGCATGGTGTCGAGCAGCCGCCAGCGCAGCCGCCGCAACCAGCCGATCGGTTCGTGGGGTTCCATCGGCAGTGCCTGGAGGGCGGCGATCCCGCCCGGGTCCGGTGCCGTCCGCTCGGGGTCCGGCTGCTCGCCCGGCTCCTGGTGCCCCGCCGGGTCGTGCGGGCCCGCCTGTTCCGGGATCGTCCCGGACGGCTCCGTTGGGCGCCGTACGCCGCCGGGGCGGACCGGGCCGTCGTCGCCGAACTCGCGGGCGAGCTTGACGAACGCGGCGGAGTCCTGCTGTTCCGGCAGGAGACGGATCCTGCTGAGGTCCTGGCGGTCGACGTGGTCGGCGACCACGCAGATCCGGTCGGAGGTGATGGCGTCGTCGAAGGCGACGTGCAGGAAGCGGCCGCCGACCTCGACGGAGTTGGGCCGTCCGAGCGCGGCGGCGGCGAAGGCCGGGGCGGCGGTGGCGGAGCCGGAGAGTGCGGCGCCGTTCTTGAGCAGCCGTTCGATGTGGTCGCCGAGGCGCTGGTTGAACATTCGGAACACGATCCGGATGTCCGGGTTGTGGCCCTGTGCGCTGAGCGCGGCGTGGATGTTGTCCTGGTCGCTGCCCTCGACGAGGGCGAGGCCGCGGGCGGTGCCGATGGAGACGGCTCGCAGGGCCTCGTCGGTGATGGTGGCGTATTCGACGACGGCGCTGACGCCGGGCAGTTGCTCGATCTGGGGCGCGTGGTCCCGGGTGCGGTCGGCGACGAGGACGACGACCGGGACTTCGTAGTGTTCGACGAGTTCCAGCACCAGTCGGTGGGCGAGCGCGTTGCCCCCGCACACGATGTAGTGCTGACTGATCGGTTCGACCGGCGGGGTCCCCCACCCTGCGGAAGTCATACCACCGGATGGTATCGATCGCGGGTGGATGGAACATGGCATTCCGGCGACCGGGTGCCCATCCACTGCGACACGTGGGACACCGGGCGTCTCCGAACCGAATGCCCACGAACGGCTGCGTCCCCGGCCGGCTGCCCGACTGCGGTGTCCCCCGGACGGCGGTGTCCGGCGTGCGGAGCGGCGGTGGCGCGGTGAGGCTGGGCCCGTCCCCTGTCCGTCTGCGGTCCTCGCCCGTCACGGGCCTGCCGGTCGCCAGTCCGAGGAGTGCGCTGCCGTGGTATCTCCGATCGTCACCCCCGATGGTTCCCCGGTCCAGGGCCCGCTCGGGCTGCTCGCCAAGGCGGCGTGGCAGGTCCTGCTGGCCGCCGGGATCGCCTCGCTCGCCCTCGGGATCGTCGTCTTCGCCTGGCCGCGCGAGACCCTGCTGGTGGTGGGTGTGTTGTTCGGCCTCTACCTGCTGGTGATCGGCATCGTGCAGTTGGTCGCCGCGTTCGGCACCCACGTCACCACCGCGCTGCGGGTGATGGCGTTCATCAGCGGCGCGATCTGTGTCCTGCTGGGCCTGCTGTGCTTCCGCAGCGCCGTGCAGTCACTGCTGCTGCTCGCGCTGTGGATCGGGATCGGCTGGTTGTTCAGGGGGATCACGCAGCTCGCCGCGGCGGCGTCCGATCCGCTGATGCCGGCCCGTGGCTGGCAGGCGTTCGCGGGTGTGGCCAACACGCTGGCCGGGGTGCTGCTGATGGTGTGGCCGGTCGGTTCGATCGCCGCGCTGACGGTGCTGGCGGGCTGCTGGCTGGTGATCCTCGGGGTGATCGAGGTCGCGACGGCGCTCCAGGTCCGGGGTCGGGCCAAGCGGATCCCGTCCGGGGTCTGACCCCTCGGGGTCCCGCGCACCGGGGTCCCGCACGGCGGGGACCGACCGTCCGCCGGCCCGGCCGGGGCCGCGTCCGCTCGTCCGCATCGAGCGCGTTCGCATCGAGCGGCCTCGCAGCGGTGTGGGCACGGCCCCGGGCCGGTGGGCGAGGTCTCAGCGCTGGGCGGACGGGCTGACGGGCCGTGGCGCGTAGCCGAGCCGGAAGGTCGCGGCCTCCAGCCGTTCCGGGCTGAGCCGGGCGTCGGTCAGCCGCTCGGCGAGGGCGAACGCGGCCTCGGTGCAGAGGTCGTGGTCCTCGGTGTCGAGGTGGAAGCCGCAGTGGGCCAGCAGTTCGGGGATGCCGGGGGCGTCGGCGTCCGAGCCGTGCCGGTCGTCCGGGAACAGCGGCTCGAAGTGCAGCCGGCAGCTGCCGTGCTCCCACCAGTCGAAGTGGTCCGCGGCGTTGACGTTCCGGTAGTGCGAGACCAGTCGGGTGCCCTCGGCGAGCCGGGGTATGACCTCCCACAGGGTGCCGAGGTAGCCGTAGGGCTCCACGGCGAGCGCCCAGCCGTCGATCTCGGTGACGGCGACGAAGATCCGGTCCTCGGCCGGGTCGGACGGCGCCGCGGCCCCGTCCTGGTCCTCTTCGCCGTCCTCTTCGCCGTCCTCTTCGCCGTCCTCTTCGCCGTCCTCGTCCTCGTCCTCGTCCTCCCCCGCCTCGTGGGCCTCCCAGGCGGCGAGCACCGCGTCCAGGCCGACGACGCTGCCCGCGGGCAGCGCGTCGTAGCGGCGCAGCAGTTCGTCGGCGTCAAGCCCCTGGACCTGGGCGAGGCAGTAGGCCTCGCCCAGGACGGGGTAGCGCTGGGCGAACCAGGTGTAGTCGGTGGCGTGTGCGGTCATGCCGGTGATGCTGCCAGACGCCACCGACAGACCGGTACCGGTTCCGGTCAGAGCCAGACGGGCCGGTCCGTGCCCCAACGGCCGGGCGGACGGGCCCAGTCGGTGGGCGCGCCGTCGTAGCCGATCGGCGGGAGGGCGTGGCGCAGTTTCCCGTACGCGGAGTCGGTTTCGGTGAGGTAGCGCTGCGGGTCGTACGGTTCGGTGCTCGGCCGCGTGCCCTGTTCCGCGGGCGCGGCCGGTGGCTCGGGGGCGATGCCGTGCAGCAGCCAGGAGGCGGTGCCGGCGAAGGAGCAGCGCAGGTGGCGGCCGCCGGGGCGGCCGGTGCGCTGGTCGGTGAGGGCGCGCAGGACCGCGGCGGCGACGAGGTAGCCGGTGCCGTGGTCGAGGGCCTGGGCGGGCATGGCGCCGGGACGGCCGTCCGGTCCGGCCTCGTGGGCGGCGATGCCGACGCCGGCCTGGACGAGGCTGTCGAAGCCGCGCCGCCCGGCCCAGGGGCCGGTCCAGCCCCAGGCGCAGATCTGGGCGAGGACGAGGTCGGGGCGGCGGGCGAACAGGGCCTCGGGGGCGAGTCCGTGGGCGTCGAGGGCGCCGGGGCGGTAGGCGTTGACGACGACGTCGGCGGTGGCGAGCAGGTCGTCGAAGGTGGCGCGGTCGGCCGGGTCGGCGAGGTCGAGGCGGGTGGAGCGTTTGCCGAAGCCGGTGTCGGCGTGGGCGTCCTCGGCTTCGGGCAGGCGGGGCGAGTCGATCCGCAGGACGTCGGCGCCGAGCAGGGCGAGGGTGCGGGTGGCGACCGGTCCGGCGATGACCCGGGTGAGGTCGAGGACGCGGATGCCGGCGGCGGGCCGGTCGACCGGGGCCGGGCCGAGCGGCCGTGCGGCGGCGGTGCCGGCTACGGGCAGGCTCTCCACCAGGGGGTGCGTGGCGGTACTCACGGGCGCGACCGCGACGGCGAGCGCCCCGGCGGCGTACGCGCGCTCCTGGACGTCCTCGGCCCGCAGTCCGCTCAGTGCCTCGGCGAGGCGTTCGGGGCCGGTGTCCGCGGGCAGGTCGAGGACGTCGAGCAGCCGGTCGCGGTGGTGCGGGTAGTTGGCGTGGGTGCGGACCCAGCCGTCCGAGGTGCGCCAGAAGCCGGAGAGCGGGGCGAAGCCGACCGGGCTGCGGCCGTCGACGGTCAGGTGGCGTTCGCTGACGAAGGCGGTGCCGACCGCCCCCTGGTCCACCCGGACGGCGGGGACGGGGCCGCCGGTGCGGTGGGCGGCGAGTTCGGCGGCGGCGAGCGAGCAGGCGGCGACGGTGGCCCGGGCGAGGCGGCGCACGGGCAGGCCGGAGGGCAGGACGTCGTCCGGGCCGTGGAAGGCGACGCGTTCCAGCAGGTCCGGCTCGCCGCCGAGGGCCGCCCAGGCGTCGGCGGTGGGGCGGTCGACGCGGGTGGCGCCGGTGGCGGCAGTGGCGGCAGTGGCGGCGTCGGCGGTCGGCTGGTCGGCGGCACGGCCCCCTGCGGGCGACGGTTGCTCAGTCATGTCCCGCATTGTGCTACCGGGTTCAGGCGCCCGCAGTGACGCCCGCCACCTGCGCGGCCGTCGCCTGACGGGGAAGCAGACGAAGCCGGACCGGGGGCGGCCGGTCGGCGGGTAGGGTACGAACACGGGCCCCGCCGGGGCGCTCGGCCGCGGGGGCGGGGGCGGGGGCCGCCCGCGGCGCGGGACACGCGAACCGTCCGTACGGCCGGGCGCGGCTGCCGGCACAGCGGTGCGGGCCGTAGGGGTTTCACGAACAGCGCGAACTGGCGCGCACTCGCGCGCACTGGGGGGACGAAGCATGTACCCGATCCGCCGCCTCGACCTGGGCTTCTTCGTCCGGCCGGCCTCCGAAGTGGGCGGGCCGGAGCCGCGGGTGGAGCCCGTGCTGGCGTACCTGGTGCAGCGTCCGGAGGGCCTGCTGCTGTTCGACACCGGGATCGGTTCGGGCGAGCCGGAGACCGAGGCGCACTACCGTCCGGTCCGCCGGCCGCTGCCGGAGGCGCTCGCGGCGGTCGGGGTCTCGGTCGCCGACGTCGACCTGGTGGTCAACTGCCACCTGCACTTCGACCACTGCGGGGGCAACCCGCTGCTGGCCGGGGTGCCGGTGGTGGTGCAGGCCGCCGAGCTGGCCGCGGCGCGGCGCGGCGGCCACACCATCGACGCACTGGTCGACTTCCCCGGCGCCGACTACCGGGTGCTCGACGGGGAGGCCGAGGTGTGGCCGGGTGTGTGGGCGCTGCCGACCCCGGGGCACACGGAGGGGCACCAGTCGCTGCTGGTGGAACGGCCCGGCGGGCGCTCGGCCCTACTGGCCGGACAGGCGTTCGACTCCGCGTCCGAGTACGGCCGGGCGGCGCTGGCCCGGCAGGTGGCGCTCGACGGCGTGGCGCCGCCGCTGCCGGGTTACCCGGCGTGGCTGGACCGGGTCGCGCGGTTCGCGCCGCACCGGGTGCTGTTCGCGCACGACCTGGCGCTGTGGGAGCGGATCGGGTAGCGGATCGGGTGGATGCGCGGGCCGTGGTGGGACGCGGTGGCGGCGCGGTGGCGGCGGACCGGCCGGGCATGGTCTCACGGGGCGGAACCGGCCATCACCGCAGGGTGCGGTCCGGACCGGGCGGGGTGGATGCGACGATGAGTGCCATCGTGATGACCGACCGAGTTCGCCTGCTGCGCGCCGTGGTCTTCGCCGCGCTGTGCGTGGCGCTGGCCGCCGCGGCGCACGTCGCCATGGCCGGCGCCGGCGTCTCGCCGACCGTGCTGGCCGGCGCGTTCGGGGCCGTCCTCGGGCTGACCTGGCTGCTCGCCGGGCGGCGGCGGGGCCTCGGGGCGATCGGCGTCTGGATGGTGGCGGCGCAGGGCGCGCTGCACCTGCTCTTCGAACAGGCCGGGACGGCCGCCCGCGGGGGCGGCGCCGGTCTGGGCCGCCTCGCCACCACGGACTGGGCGGCGCTGCTGCTCTGCAACCCGGACCGGGCCCCGGGCGGGGTCTCCGCCGCCGACCTGGCGCGGATGGCGGGCCTCGACCCGGACGTCCCGCCGCCGGCGGGCAGCCTGCACGTGATGGCCGGGATGCACCACGGGACGGCGGCGCACGCCGCGTCCGGGGGCGGCACGGCGCACGACGCGGCGACGGGCACGGTGTCCGGCGCTGCCCGCGTCCTGGCGGACGGCACGGTGTGGGGCGTGTCCGACGGCGCGTCCCCCGGCACGGCCACGGGCATGGCGCACGGGATGTCCCACGGCATGTCGCCGGGGATGCTCGCCGCGCACGTGCTGGCCGCGCTGGCCTGTGCGCTGCTGCTCTGGCGCGGCGAGGCCGCGCTGGTGCGACTGTTCGACCTGCTGGGCGCGCTCGGCGGTGTGGTCGCCGGGGCGCTGCTGCGTCCGCTGCTGCCGCTGCTGGCGCTGGTCGGGCGGCCGCTCGGCCACCGGCGGCGGGCCGTGCCCCGGCCCGTCGACCGCGCCGCCCGGCCACCCCGGTCGGTGCTGCTCACGCATGCCGTGGTCCGGCGCGGGCCGCCGGCATTCGCGTTCGCCTGCTGACGCGCCCGCCGCGCTCCTCGCGCCCTGCGCCGTCGTCCCGGTTCCGGCTGTTCCCGCCGCCGGTCGCCGGTCGCCGGGGCCGCACCCGTGGCGGGCAGGTCGCCCCTGCCGGACCGGTCGCGCCCTGCGCCGCCGCCGCGCCGGGGCCCGGGCCTCGCCGCCGCCGCCCTCCGGGAGGTGCGACGCGGTGCGCGCGATGCCCACGGACGCTGACGGTGCCGCCCCGCGCGGCGCCGTCCCCAGCCCTTCCCTCGGGACCTTCCCATGCCTCACCACGACGGCGCGCCGGCTCAGGCCCGCGCCTGCGCCTGCGCCTGCTCCGCCTCCGCCTCTGCCTCTGCCTCTGCTGAACCCGCTTCGGCCGAGCCCAGGTCGGGTGGTACCGCTTCGGCCGCTTCAGCGCGGCCCGTCCTCCGCCGCCCCGGTTCCCGCCTCGCCCAGTCGGGCCAGCAGCCGGGCGGACCACTCCGCCGATGGGCCGTCCTCGGCGGTCCGCCCGGTGCGGGCGCGCAGCCGCTCGGCGTCGACCAGCCACGCGCGGCAGCCGGTACAACGCGCGAGGTGCTTGTCCAGGCGGCCGCTCGGCAGACCGGTCCGTTCGCCGTCGAGCCGGGCGGACAGAGCGGTACGGAACTGCGCGCATCTCATCTGACCATCGTCTCGCACGGCCGCCGCGCCGGGACCGGCCGGGTCGGAGGCGGCCGTGGATGACGACCAGCTCACCGCGCTCGCACTGACCGCCCGGGCCGGCCGGGCCGCCGACGTCGAGGCCTTCGTCCGCGCCACCCAGCGGGACGTCTGGCGCTTTGTGGCCCACCTCACCGACGTGCAGTCCGCCGACGACCTCGCCCAGGAGACCTTCCTGCGCGCGCTGCGCGGTCTGCCCGCGTTCGCCGGGCGCTCCTCGGCCCGCACCTGGCTGCTCTCGATCGCCCGGCGCACGGTGATCGACCGCTACCGGATGGCCGCCGCCCGGCCGCGCTGCGCCTCCCTGCCGGACTGGCAGGAGGCGGCGGAGCGCCAGGGGGCGGGGGCCGCGCCGGCCGCCGGGTTCGAGGACGGCGTCGCACTCGGCGACCTGCTGGACCGGGTGCCCGCGCAGCGCCGGGAGGCCTTCGTCCTGACCCAGGTGCTCGGCCTCAGCTACCTGGAGGCCGCGGAGGTCGCCGGCTGCCCGGTCGGCACCGTCCGCTCCCGCGTCGCCCGGGCCCGGGAGGAACTGATCTCCCGCCTGCGGGCGGCCGAGCACGGGGAGCTCGCGACGGCCTGCTGAGCGTCGGGCTCGGCAAGCGCTTCGGGGGCGGGCGGCCGACCGCAGGGCGCCGACGACTGACAGCCGACGGGTTTCAGCGAACAGATAACAGATCACAGCTTTCAACATCTGTTATCTGTTCGCTGAAAGTTGTTCGCGCGCCCGGCGGCCGACGCCTGCCCCGGGCGTCTTGTCCTCGCGCGGCAGGGCTGTGCACCATGGCAGCTCGGCCGCCATGGGGAGGGTGGAGAAGCATGTTCGGACGCTTCGGACGTCGGCGCAGGAATCCGCAGGAGCCGCAGAAGCCACCGGCGGTGCCGACGTCACCGACGCCGCCTCCGGTGGCGCCTCCGCCGGCGGTCGCGCCGGAGCAGGCGCCGCCGAAGGACCGGCCCCGGGACGGCCAGACCATCTCCGCGTCGCCGCTGGAGGCCGCGCCGCGAGCCCTCGCCCTGCTGCGCGCCGCGAGGGCGGAGTTGGACGAGGCACTCCAGGAGTACCGCGACGGGCTCACCGAGGTCTACCGACTGCAGACGATGCCCGGCTGGCGGGGAACGAAGCGCCTGTACGAGGAACTCCGCTGGGAGGTGGCGGACTTGGACGAACGGCCGACCCGCATGGAACAGGCCCGGTACACCCCCGGCTACCGATGGGACTACCGGACCGCCAACCGGCGCACCTACTACCTGACCATGACCGTCAGCGCGGAGGGCATCGTCGAGCTGGAGGGTTCGGGCCCGGACGGGCGGCGGTCCCTCCCCGCGACCGCGCAGGGCGTCGACTCCTTCCTCGGCCCGATCAGGGACGAGGAGCGGAGGTCGAAGCGCATGACGGACCTGCTGCTCAACGGCGGCGCCCTCCCCCTGAAGCCGGACGGCACGATCGACTTCGAGGCGGTCGAGCGCGGCGAGTTCTGACCCTCTCCCGCACGCCTCCGAAGAAATCCTTCAGGTGTTCGGAACCAGGGCCGCCCCTCCCCCGACTGCTGTACCGGACCCCGCCGCCGAGGCGGTGTCCGGCAGAACAGCGGCAGTCGATCGGAGGGCTCCATGGCGGCTCACCAGCACCCCTCCCCACCTGATCTGACGGAACGTCCTGTCGCTCCGGCGCAGGACCGATGGATCCTGGTCGTGGCCGCCGGGTTGCTCTCGTTCGTCGCGATGCTCGACATGAACGTGGTCAACCTGGCGCTCACCGACATCTCGGCCGGCCTGCACGTCTCCCCCGGGGTCGCCCAGTGGGCCGCACTCGGATACCAACTCCCGCTGGTGGCGCTTCTGTTGCCCGCCGGTCGATGGCTGGACCAGGTCGGCACGCGGCCGGCCCTGCTGCTGGCGGTGGGCGGCTTCGCCGGCTGCAGCGTGCTGGCGGCGCTCGCACCGTGGGCGGCCTGGCTGATCGCGGCCCGGCTGGCCCAAGGCGCCTTCGCCGCCGTGCTGTTCGTGCTGATGCCTGTCCTCGCCGCGACCTCCGTACGGCCCGAGCTGCGCGGGCGGGCGATGAGCGTGCCCGCGACGCTGGGGCCGCTCGGGGCCGTCACCGGGCCGGTGGTCGGCGGGCTTTTGCTGGACCACTTCGGCTGGCGGGCGGTCTTCCTGGTCAAGCTGCCGGTCTGCCTGGCCGCCGCCCTGATCGTGCGGCGGTGCGCTCCTCGGCGCGGCGGGCTGCGGCCGCCCGAGCGCGGGGCGCTCGTCGACGCGGCGCTGATCGGCGCCGCCGTCGCCGCCGCGCTGCTCGGGCTCACCCTGTCCGCCCGGGCGCCGCAGTGGCTGCTGCTGGCACCCGCCGCCGCCCCACTGGTGCTGCTGTGGCTGCGCCGGCCCGGTGGCTGGCCGGTCGCGGAGCTGCTGCGCACCGCCCGTACCGCCGGGGTGAACGCCTCGGTGCTGGCGCTCGCCGCGGGATTCGCGGCCTGCCACTACCTGCTCGCCCAGCACCTGCGCGGTGCGCGCGGGGAGAGCGCGACCGCCACCGCGCTGACCATGCTGGCCTTCCCGCTCGGCATGGTGCTGGCCGGCCGGTTCGGCGGGCGGCTGGCCGACCGCTGGGGCGCCCGCCCCACCGCGCTGCTCGGCGCCGCCGTCACCGCACTCGGCCTGGCCCTGCTCGTCCCGCTGGACCCCGGCTGGTCCGGCGGCGAGATCGCCTGGCGGCTCGCCCTGGCCGGCGCCGGGATGGGCCTCAACGGCGGCCCCACCCAGGCCCTGGTGATGTCCGCCGCCCCGCCGGGCCGGCTCGCCACCGCCGGTTCCGCCGTCCAGCTCTGCCGCAGCCTGGGCTTCGCCCTCGGCCCCGCGCTCGCCACGGCCGTCGTCCTCGCGGGCGACCGCGCCGGGGCCGGTGCCCGCACCGGTCTGGCCCTGGCCGCGGTGCTGGCGGCGTCCGCCGTGGCCCTGCTCGCCCGGCACCGGCCGCCCACGCCCTGACTCCACGCACGTACCCCACGCACGTACCCCACGCGCCGACTTCACGCGCCGACTTCACGCGCTGACCCCGGCGCCCCGACCCCGCGGGTCGAGCTCACGACCCGCGACCGACTCCCCGGAGGAACACCGAAGATGACCGACACCGCCCACCAGGGCGCCGAGGCCGCGCGCTGCCCGTACGCCGGAGGCGACGGCGGCCCGCTGCCCGACCCGGTGCCACTGTACGGGCCCGCGTACAAGCGCGACCCGTACCCGCTCTACCGGCGGATGCGCGAGGCCGGGCCGGTGCACCGGGTGGAGTTCCCGAGCGGCATCCACGCCTGGCTGGTCACCGGCTACCAGGCCGCCCACGCCGCCCTCAACGACCCCCGCCTGGGCAAGAACCACGCACTCGGCAACGCCGGTTGGCGCCGACTGGCGTCGATCATGCCGGAGCCGCAGCACTCGGCGCTGCAGGTCCACCTGCTGCACCAGGACCCGCCGAAGCACACCTCGATGCGCCGGCTCGTCCTGGACGCGTTCGCCCCGCGCCGGGTGGAGTCGCTGCGCCCTCGGTTCCAGGAGCTCGCCGACGCCCTGGTCGACGAACTGCCCCGAACCGGCGGTGCCGACCTGGTCGCCGGGTTCGCCGCCCACTACCCGTTCCGGGTGCTCGCCGAAGTCATCGGCCTGCCGGACGAGTTGGCCGCACGCTTCGACCGTGACTGGGGCAAGGTCGTCCAGCCGGTCGGCCCGCAGGACCCGGGCCGGCCGGCGTACGAGGCGCGGCTGCGCGGCCTGCAGACGTACATCGCGGACGTCGTCGACCGCAAGCGCGCCGACCGCGCGGCCCCCGGCTGGACGGCGGCCGAGGACCTGCTCGGCCGGCTCGTCGAGGCCCACGACGCGGGCGAGTTGAGCCGCGCCGAACTCGACTCGATGGTGTTCCAACTGCTGGTCGCCGGGCAGGAGCCGGTCACCAACCAGATCACCACCATGCTGGTGACCCTGCTGCGCCACCCCGACCAACTCGCCCGGCTGCGCGACTCCTTGCGCGACGGGCCGGGACGCGACCCGGGCACGCTCGCCCGCGCCGTCGAGGAACTGCTGCGCCACGACGCCGCGTTCGAACTCACCACCTGGCGGTTCCTCGCGGAGGACGACGACCTGTTCGGCACCACCGTCCCGGCCGGCGACTCGGTGATCGTCTCGCTCTGCGCCGCCAACCGCGACGAGGCCCGCTTCCCGGACGCCGACCGGCTCGACCTCGACCGCACGCCCAACACCCACCTGGCCTTCGGCCACGGCATCCACTACTGCCCCGGCGCCGCCCTGGCCAGGGCCGAACTCCAGGTCGCCCTCGCCACCCTGCTCACCCGGCTGCCCGGGCTGCGCCCGTCACCGGTGCCCGGCGAGGGACTCGACGAGCTGGGCTGGATCCCCGCCGTCCTGGCGCGCGGCGTCGACCGGCTGCCGGTCGCCTACGACCGCCGCGACTGACCGCGCGACCCCGACGCCGGCCCCGCACACCCCTTCCCCCTCACCCCGCACCGCGCGCCGCGCGCCGCGCCACCCCCGGCTGCCGCACGCCCTGCTCCCGCCCCCCGCTCCCACCCCGGAGGACTCGCCATGCCGCCCGTCGGCACCGTCGCCGCACCCGCACCCAGGCCCGCCCCCGCATCCGCACCCGCACCCGCCCGTCCCGGCGCGATACCCGGCCGGGACGACCCCGGCGCCCTCCGCCTCGCCGCCCGCGTCCTCGCCCTGCTGCTGCCCCACCGGCGCGCCGCCGACCCGGAGTTCGACGCCCGCCCGGAGCACTTCCCGCTCCAGCTCGCCCAGGTGGCCGACTTCATCGCGGCGGGCGAGCCGATCCGGTTCACCCTGCCGGGCTTCCCCTGCAAGTCGCCCAACCCGGCCAAGGTACTGGGCCACCTGCCCGACGAGGGCGAACGCCTGTCGCTGACCTTCCTCGACGGGCTCTGCACCGAGATCGGCCGCCTGCACGCGCCCGGCGCCCGCATCCTGATCTGCTCGGACGGGCACGTCTTCGGGGACCTCGTCCACGTCCCCGACCGCCACATCGACGAGTACTCCGACGCGTTGACTCGCATGATCGAACGCGAGGGCCTGACCCGCCTGGACACCTTCGACCTGCGGGCCGTCCTCGGCGACCTGCCGCACGACGAGAAGCGCTCCCTCGTGCACGCCCGGTACGCGCCGGACCTTGCGGAACTGCGCGAGCAGGTGCTCGCCGACGAGGAGACCCGGCGGCTGTACCTCGGCATCACCCGGTTCCTCTGCGAGGACGCGACCGGCTTCCCCGGCACCCGCTCGGCGCTGCAGCGGGACTGCCGCCGCCGCGCCTACGGGGTGATCCAACGCAGCCGGGCATGGGGCGAGTTGATCGCCGAGCGGCACCCCAGGTCGGTCCGGCTGTCGATCCACCCGCAGCCGGCCGGCGCACCCAAGTTCGGCATCCGGCTGCTCGCCGCGCCCGACGCCTGGACCACGCCCTGGCACTCCGCGGTGCTCCACCGCGCGGACGGGAGCTGGGAGTTGCTGCGCAACGAGGAAGCGGCCCGGCTCGGCCGCCCGGTCCTGCGGGACGGCCGGCCGAGCCACTACGAAGGCCACAGCGTATGCTGCTGAGCGAACCCGGCCGGCCGGGGCGGTTCGCGTGTCGCTACGCGCCCTGCCCGGCCGGCGTGCGGTGGTCGAAGGCGATCAGCGGATCGCCGGTGAGCGGGTGCTCGACCACCGCCGCCCGGACGCCGAAGACCTCGGCCAGCAGCTCGGCGGTCAGCACCTCGCGCGGCGCCCCGGAGGCCACCAGGGCGCCCTCGTGCAGGACGTGCAGCCGGTCGCAGACCGAGGCGGCGGCGTTGAGGTCGTGCAGCGCGACCAGGGTGGTGCGCCGCTGTTCCCGCAGCAGGGCCAGGAGTTCGACCTGGTGCCGGACGTCGAGGTGATTGGTCGGCTCGTCCAGGACCAGGACGTCGGGCTGCTGGGCGAGGGCGCGGGCGAGCAGCACCCGCTGCCGTTCCCCGCCGGAGAGTTCGGTGAAGCGGCGCCCGGCGGCGGCCGCCATGCCGACCCGGGCCAGCGCCCCGGCGGTGATCCGGTGGTCCTCGGCGTCGTCGGCGGCGAACGCCCCCTTGTACGGGATGCGGCCCATCGCGACCACTTCGCGCACGCTCAACTCGAAGTCCCCGCCGCGCTCCTGGGGCAGGGCGGCGATGTGCCGGGCGGACTGCGCGGGCCGCAGCGCGGCCACGTCCCGCCCGTCGAGCAGCACCCGCCCGGCGCTCGGCCGCAGGTGCCGGTAGACGGTGCGCAGCAGGCTGGACTTGCCGCTGCCGTTGGGGCCGACGAGTCCGGCGATCTCGCCGTCCTCGGCGACCAGGTGGACTCCGGCGAGCACCCGCCGTCCGGCCAGGGTGACACTCAAGTCCTCGACGGCGATCCTCACTTGGGCTCCAGTCGTCGGTCCAGAAGGTAGAGCAGGGTGGGGGCGCCGAGGACGGCGGTGACCACGCCGATGGGCAGTTCCTGGCCGTCCAGGGCGGTGCGGGCGGCGGTGTCGACGACGACCAGCAGGACGGCGCCGGTGAGGGCGGACAGGGGCAGCAGGCGGCGGTGGTCGCCGCCGACGAGCAGCCGGCAGACGTGCGGCACCATGAGTCCGACGAAGCCGATCGCGCCGGAGACGGCGACCAGGACGCCGGTGAGCACGCTGGTGACGACGAAGACCTCGCGGCGCAGCCGGGTGACGTCGATTCCGAGTCCGGCGGCGGTCTCGTCGCCCATGAGGAGGGCGTTGAGGCCCCGGGCGCGGGCCTGGAGCAGGGCGAGGGCGAGGGCGACGGCGGCGGCGGGGAGGGCGAGTTGGGCCCAGACGGCGCCGCCGAGGCTGCCCATGAGCCAGAACAGCACGCCGCGGGTCTGCTGTTCGTCGCGGGTCTGCAGGACGAGGTAGCTGGTGAGGCCGCCGAGGAACTGGGCGATGCCGATGCCGGCGAGGACGAGGCGCAGGGGGGCGAAGCCGCCGCCGCGGCGGGCGATCAGCCAGACCAGGGCGAAGGCGGCGAGGGCGCCGGTGAAGGCGGCGAGGGAGACGGTGAGGCCGAGGGCGCTGCCGAAGGTGAGGTCGAGGCCGAGGGTGGTGCCGAGGACGATGGCGGCGACGGCGCCGAGGGAGGCACCGGAGGAGATGCCGAGGAGGTAGGGGTCGGCGAGCGGGTTGCGGACCATGGCCTGGACGGCGGTGCCGACCAGGCCGAGTCCGGCGCCGACGACGGCGGCCAGCAGGGCGCGGGGGACGCGCAGTTGCCAGACGATGAGGTCGCGGGTGCCGGGCTCGGGGGCCTGTCCGGTGAGGCGGTGGGCGATCACGGACCAGACCTCGCCGGGTGGGACGTCGACGGAGCCGAGGGAGACGGCGGCGGTGAGGGCGAGGATCAGGGCGGCGGTGAGGGCGACGGCCAGCGGCCCGGCCCGCAGGATGCGGGCCGGGCGCCGGGTGCTGCTCGCGGCGGCGGGGGCGGGGGCGGCCGAAGTCACGGCCTACTGACCGCTCTTGGCGGCGTCGGGCTTGGCGTCGGGCTTGGCGGCGTCGGCCTTGGTCTCGGGCTTGACCAGGTCGGGGTGCAGGGTGGCGGCGATCTGTCGGACGGCGTCGGCGTTGCGCACGCCCGCGATGGTGGTGACCTCGGAGCCGAGCCGGACGAAGTGCCCCTGCTGGACGGCCGTCAGGCCCTGGGTGGCGGGGAAGCCGCGCAGGAACGCCTCGGCGTCGTCGTAGGCCTTGCGGGTGGCGTCCTCGCTGCCCCGGTTGCGGACGGCGAGCTGGATCCAGTCCGGGTTCTTGGCGACGACGTCCTCCCAGCTGCCGGGCTTGAAGTCGGCGTCGCAGTCGGCGAAGACGTTGCGCGCGCCGGCCAGGGTGATGACGGCGTTGGCGACCTGTCGGCCGCACACGGCGACGGGCTGCTTGGTGCCGGCGTCGAAGTCGAAGAGGAAGTAGCTCGGCCGCTGCTCGGCGGGGACGGCGGCGAGCGCGGTGCGGACCTCGCCGATCCGCTGTTCCATGCCGGTGACGAGTTCCTCGGCGCGGGCGGCGGTGCCGGTGACGGCGCCGACGCGGCGCAGGTCGTCCTCGATGGCAGCGAGGTCGGTGCGCGGCGCCTTGGCGGCCTTGGGGGTGCCGGCGCAGGCGGTGGTGAGGAGTTGGACGTGCTGGATGCCGGCCGCGGCGTACTCCTCCTCGCTGGGCGCGGTGGCGGCGCCGCCCATCATCGGCATCGCGCCGAAGGTGTCGAGGTAGAGGTCGGCGCCGGAGCCGAGCAGCTTCTCCTTGGGGATGGTCTTGTCGCCGAGGACCGGCACCTTGGCGCCCTGGTCGGCGAGTTCGGCGGGCAGGGTGCCCTTGCCGGGCGGGAAGCCGGTGCCGATGACGCGGTCGCCGGCGCCGAGTCGGAGCAGCATCTCCAGGCTGGCCGCGTTGCTGGTGACGATCTTCGTCGGCGCCTTGGCGACGGTGGTCTCCTTGCCCGCGCAGTCGGCGACCTTGACGGGGAAGCCGCCCGCCGGGGCGGCCTTGGCGGTGTCCGCCGCGGTGGTGCCGTTCCCGGCTCCGTTCCCGGCGCCGCTTCCGCAGGCCGTGGCGAACAGGGCGACGGCGGCCGCGATACCGCAGACGACGCGAGGGCGCATGGATTCTCTCCTGGTCGGTGATCGTGCATGGGACAGCACCGGGGCCGTGGGGCACGGACCCGGACCAGGTAGTCGGGCGGCGGGCGGGGCGGGTTCCCGGGGATTTCCGCCCGGGCCGCGGGTGGGGCTGCGGCGGTACGGGGCCGCAGGAGGGGCTGCGGCGGTACGGGCCCGCGCGCGTAGGCTGGCCGGATGGTCGACCCCTCCGCTGCTCTCGGCCGCGCCCCGTCCCGTGGCCCCGTCCGTTCCCGTGACGACGTCCTCCCGTGCGACGACCTCGGCCTGCCCGTCCCGCTCGGGCCGCGCCCGCCGCGCCGGGTGGTGTCGCTGGTGCCGTCGCTGACGGAGGCGGTGGCCGTCACGGCGCCGGGCCTGCTGGTCGGCGCGACGGACTGGTGCAGCCATCCGGCCGGCCTGGTGGTGGCCCGGATCGGCGGCACGAAGAACCCGGACGTGCCGGGCATCCTCGCGCTGGAGCCGGACCTGGTGGTCGCCAACGACGAGGAGAACCGCCGCCCGGACCTGGACGCGCTGCGGGCGGCCGGGGTGCCGGTCTGGGTCACCGACATCCGCGGGCTGGAGGGCGCGTTCCGTTCGCTGGACCGGCTGCTGACGACGGCGTGCGGGCTGGCGCGCCCGTCGTGGCTGGACGAGGCGCGGGCGGCGTGGCGGGACGTCCGGCCGGTGCCGGGCGGCCCGCGGGCGGTGGTGCCGATCTGGCGCCGCCCGTGGATGGTCCTCGGCCGGGACACCTTCGCCGGCGACCTGCTGGGCCGTCTGGGCCTGCGGCTCGTCCACGCCGGCCACGCGGAGCGCTACCCGGCCGTACCGCTGCCCGAACTTCTGGCCGCCCGGCCGGACTTGGTGGTGCTGCCGGACGAGCCGTACCGGTTCACGGCGCAGGACGGCCCGGAGGCGTTCCCGGGTGTGCCGGCGGCACTGGTCAGCGGGCGGCACCTGACCTGGTACGGGCCGTCGCTGGTGACCGCCGCCGCCGTGCTGGGGCGGGCGGTGGGCGACCCGTTCGTACAAGGCGGGCCGGGCGCATCGTAGGATGACCGGCACTCACCGGGCCCGCCGGTGACAAGTGGGGGGATCCACTGTGAACAAGCGCACCAGCAGAACCGTCGTCGTGCTGTCCTCCGTCGCCGCCGTGTCGACGGCCGCCCTGGTCGGCTACCTCGCCAGCGGGTCGGACGACAGCCGCACGGACGCCGCGCCGGCCACCGCCGCCGTCGCCGGGACGGCCGCCGCGAGCGACACCCCGAGCGCCGGCCCGTCCAGCAGCCCGGCCGCGACCCCGACGCCGACCGACACGGCGTCGGCCGGTCCGAGCGCCTCCGCCTCGCCCAGCGCCGGCGCGAGCAGGTCGGCGAAGGCCTCGCCGAGCGCGCAGGGCGGCAACGCCCGCGCCGGGAGCGGCAACCAGGCCGGCGCCGCGGCCACCCAGCCGCCGGTCGCCAAGCCCGCCATCGTCGCGCCCGTGCCGACCGCCAAGCCCGGCCCGGTCGCACCCCCGCCGCCGCCCGCGCCCGCGACCCCGCACGTGCCGCCGTTGCAGAGCGGCTGCAAGCCCAGCAAGCCCCGCCCGGACGAGGCCAAGGACACCGTGGGCGCCGCCCTCGCCTCGGCCGCCGGACAGTCCCGGACGCTCAACCTCAGCAACGGCGGCACCGACAAGCTCCCGCCGCTGCCCGCCAACCTGGTCAAGGCCATCGCCTGGCAGGAGAGCGGCTGGCAGTCCGGCATCGTCGCCTGCGACGGCGGGATCGGCACCATGCAGATCATGCCGAACACGGTCAGCTGGATGAACGGCAAGTTCGGCACCACCTCGGACCCGGCCACGCTCGCCGGGAACGTCCAGCTCGGCAGCCAGCTGCTCGACTGGCTCGTCGCCTACTACGGCGACTCCTCCTTCGGCGGCAAGTACGACCTCTCCCCCGACCCGGCCACCGGCAAGACGCCGCTGCTCGACCTGGTCGTCTCCGCCTACAACGCCGGAGCGGGGAAGGTGCACTACAACACCGTCACCGACCCGGCCACCGGCGAGGTCGTCGGCAGCCTGGACATCCCGAACCCGAGCTACGTCGCCAACGTCAAGGCGCTGATGGCCAGCCAGCCGTGGAACAAGGCCGGCTGACCGGCGCCGACGACCGCTGCGCCACCACGCGGCCACGTGCGACCGCGTGGACCACGTACGACAGGGCCCGGGACGCGAACTCCTCGCGTCCCGGGCCCTGTCGTGTGCCGCGGTGGGTCGCCTCCGACCCGCGTAGCGTCCCGGGTCAGCCGCGCGCGGCGGCGACGGCGGCGCCCAGCGCCTCCTTGATGCGCGGGCCGAGACGGGCGAAGCCCAGCTCCTTCATGGCCGCGCGCAGCAGCTCCTCGTCGGTGCGGTCGACGTCGTCGCCGTCCACCCAGCGGACGACGGCGAGCAGCTCGTCGGCCGAGTAGGCGGTCACGGGACGGCCGGGGGTGAAGTCCGGCTTCGCGGGACGGCCGGTTGTGGCGGGCTCGGGCTCGACGGCCTCGGGCTCGACGACCTCCTCCACGGCGGAGGTCTCGACGACCTCGGCAGCCGGCTCCTCGACCTCGACGACCTCGACGACCTCGACGACCTCGACGACAGGGGCCTCGACGACCTCCGGCTCCACGACCGCCTCGGCGGCCTCGACGACCGGCTCGTCCACCGGAACCTCGTCGGCGGTCTCGACCGCCGACTCCGGCTCCGCGGCGGGCTCCTCGGCCTCGACGAGTTCTTCGACGACGGCCGACGCCTCGGGCTCGACGGCCGTGTCCTCGGCGACGGTCTCGGTCTCGGCCTCCTCCTGGACGGCCTCCGGAACCTGTGCCGTCTCCGCCTCGGCGACCTCGACGACCTCGACGACCTCGACGACCTCGACGACCTCGACGACCTCGACCGTCTCGGTGTCGGCCTCGGCCTCAACCTCGACCTCGGCGTCCGCCCGCTCCGCCGGCTCCTCGTCCACCGCAGCGGCCTCGGTCAGGGCGGCGGTCGCGGCGGCGACCAAGTCGTCGGCGGCCGGCGAGGGCGCGGGGAGGGACACCACGATCGGCGCGTCCTCCTCGGTGGCCGCGTCCTCCGTCACCGTCTCCGCGACCGGCTCGGCCGCGACGGAGTCGGCGTCCGTCTCGGGGGCCGTCTCGAGTGCCAACTCCTCGATCGCCTCAACCTCGGCGGTCTCGGCGGTCTCGGCGGTCTCGGCGACCTCGGCGACCTCGGCGACCTCCGCGACCTCCGCGACCTCCGCGACCTCCGCGACCTCCGCGACCTCCGCGACCTCCGCGACCTCCGCGACCTCCGCGACCTCCGCGACCTCCGCGACCT
>NZ_JBMVFA010000003.1:168203-318483 GCF_049543595.1 Kitasatospora sp. NPDC094028
GACCGGAGCATCCTCGGCCAGCCCGTCGCGCTGACCGCCGGCCAGCGCCTGGAGCGCGGCGACCTCGGCGACGTCCTCGACCTCGACGCCGGCCTCAGCCTCAAGCTCGGCCTCAACCTCGGCCTCAACCTCGGTCGTGGTCTCGTCCTCGGTCGTGGTCTCGACGGTCTGGGCCGCGGTGTCCTCAGCCGTCTCCTCGACCTCGACGACGTCCGAAGCGACGACGTCCGAAGCGACGACGTCCGAAGCGACGACGTCCGCGGCAACGTTGTCCGCCAGGCCGTCCCGCTGCCCGCCCGCCAGCGCCTGGCGGGCGGCGTACGCGGCCTCGGCGGCGCGGCGGTCGGCGCGGACGGCGGTGAGTTCGGCGAGCAGCTCGCCGAGGCCGGCCTCCTCCAGGTCGGCGCGCAGGCCGCGGATGGTGGGCAGGCGGTAGAGGGTGCCCTCGTCGGCGGCCAGTCGTTCGACCAGCTCGACGAGTTCGGTGAAGGCGATCCCGTCGAGGTCGTGGTCGGGCAGGAGCCGGCCGAGGTCGCGCAGGCCGGTGTTGATCGCCTCGAAGGCCTGAGCGGTGATCTCGACGCGGGCGCCGTCCGCGGGGACGGCGGGAAGGGTCCCGGCGGGGGCGAGGACGGCCCAGGCGCGGCGCTCGACGGAGGCGGAGCCGAGGGCTTCGTGCAGCTCCTCGCGGCGGATCCGGCGGTCGTGCGCGAGCGCGGCGGCCTGCTTGCGCAGCGAGCGGGCGCGCAGCCAGGACAGCTTGACGCCGTGCTCCTTGCGCCAGGCGCCGTCTGCGGTGGCGGCGACCAGGGGGCCGAGGTCGGTGTCGTACGCGGCGGCGGTGAGGACGGCGCAGGTGTTGCGCACCCGCTGGAGGGTCTCGACGAGCAGCGCGGTCTTGGCGACGGTGTCGGGCTCGTCGAGCTGGACCTCGGCGGCCAGTTCGGTGACGGTCTCCCAGGTCTGCTGCAGGTCGCGGCCGCGCAGTTCGGCGAGGACGGTGGAGGCGGCGCGGGCGTCCTCGGGGGTGGCGACGGTGTCGACGGCCGCGTACCAGGCGTGGGTGTCGGCACTGAGGGTGAAGGCCCCGAGGTCGGCGTAGCGGCCGAGGTCCTCGCGGAGGTCGGGCTGCGCGGCGGCGTCCTGGGGGTCCTTGACGTCTGCGGCGTCGGCGACGTCCGCCGGGTCGGCTGCGTCGGCGTTGCGCGAGTGAAGCACTGTCATGTGAGGTCCGGTTCTGGGCGACGGCGGCGGGGCTGGCGGCGAGGGGGCGGCGGACCGGGGTGCGCGGGGTTGCCCCAGGGCGGGGCGGGGGGCGCGCGGTCGGGCCGCCGGGTGTGGACGCCCAGAATACGGGTGCCCGTTCGAGCCTTGCACGCACCCACCGCCCGACTGGCCGGTGTCGTGTGCCGTACCGCTCGCTTGGCCGCTACTCGGGAGGTCCGTCCGGGGGCGTGTCCGGGGGGCCGGACGGGTGACCGTGCTGGTCCGGGCGGTCGGCGCGGTGATCACGCCCGGGGAGGGCCCGCCGGGGCGGCCGGGGCCGCTTCGGCGACGGCCGCCCCGGCCGGTCGAGCGGGACCTGCCGCACGGGGCGGGCGGGCCGGCCGAGCGGTGGCCGGTACCCGGCGCGGCCCAGGGTGGGCAGGTCGACGGGCGCGAGGTACTCGTGCAGCGCGGTGCGGTGCCACCACGCCCCGGTTTCGCGCAGTTCGCGCCATCCGGTGAACCGGTACAGGTGGAGGGTCGCCCGGACGTGGGTCGGTGGGGCGTCCGGGAAGGGGTTGCGGTGGAGCAGCCGGAGGGTGGCGCGGTCGCCGGTGAGCAGGCGGGCGACGAACGGCAGGAACCAGGGGCGGGCGTAGGCGGGCGAGATGCCGGCGAACCACATCAGCCAGTCCAGGCGCAGGTGGTAGGGGGCGTACTGGCGGGGCAGGCGGCGCACGTCGCCGGGTTTGCCCTTGAAGCCGTACTCGCGCCAGACGGTGTGCGGGGTGACGGTGGCCTCGTCGGTGCCCTCGACGACGATTTCCTGGCGGAGCCGGTTGATGCTGCCGAAGGCGCCGTAGGTGTTGACGAGGTGGAGCCGGTTGAAGGAGCGGTTCATGACCTGGCCTCGGGAGAGCAGGTTCCGCACCGGCCAGTAGCTGAGGACGGTGACGGCGACGGTGACCGCGACGGCCAGCAGTTCGTACCAGGCCGGGGCGGCGGGGTAGCTGCGGGCGTGGACGGGCAGGCCGAGGCGGGCCGGCTCGACGGCGGCGAGGGCGAGGGCGACGGTCAGCCAGTTGAGCCAGGCGAAGTTGCCGGAGGCGATCAGCCAGAGCTGGGTGGCGACGACGGTGCAGGCGGCCCAGCTCGCCACCGGCTGCGGGAGGAACAGGCCGATCGGGACGAGGAGTTGGACGACGTGGTTGGCGGCGGCCTCGACCCGGTGCAGCGGGTCGGGCAGGTGGTGGAAGAACCAGCTGAGCGGCCCGGGCATCGGCTGGGTCTCGTGGTGGTAGCGCAGGCAGGTCAGGTCGCGCCAGCAGCTGTCGCCGCGCAGCTTGATCAGCCCGGCGCCGAACTCGACGCGGAAGACCAGCCAGCGCATCAGCCACAGGACGAGGGCGGGCGGGGCGGTGTCGGCGTTGCCGAGGAAGGCGGCGAGGGAGCCCGCCTCCAACAGCAGCGACTCCCAGCCGAAGGAGTACCAGGTCTGCCCGACGTTGACGATCGAGAGGTAGAGCACCCACAGGACGGCCCACAGCGCGATGGACGCCGCCAGCGGGACGGCGTCGCCGAGCCCGGCGGCCACGGCGGCGGCGAGGGCGGCGCCGGTCCACGAGACGGCCGCGAAGAAGCGGTCGCTGTAGTGGAAGTGGAAGAGGCTCGGTGACTGCCGGAACGGGACGCGGGCCGTGAAGCGGGGCACCGGGAGCATGCCGTCCGCGCCGATGAGGGCGCGGAACTGGGCGGCGGCGTCGAGGAATCCGATCAGGTAGAGGCCGGCGAGCAGGCGTTGGACGAGCAGCCGGCTCGGCCAGTAGTCGGGGGCGGCGAACCAGGCGGACCAGTCCATGCGGCCCATGCCTACCATCGGCGGCGGGTGGCCGGGCCCGGCCGGGGCGCGGGCGGGCGGCGGTTCACCCGCTCGGGGGCGGGGTCCGGGGGCGGCGTCGGGGAGGGGACCGGGCTCGGCCGGGTCAGCCGCCGGCGGGCGCGGGTTCGGCGATGGAGTCGACGAGCGGGGCCAGCTCGGGGATCTCGGAGGCCTCCGCGAGGACCGCCTCCAGCGCGGCGTCGTGCACCGGGCGGGCCGACTCCAGCAGGGCACGGCCCTCGGGCGTCACCTCGGTGTAGATGCCGCGCCGGTCGTCCGCGCAGAGGTAGCGGGCGAGCAGGCCGCGGTCCTCCAGGCGGGACACCAGCCGGGTGGTGGCGCTGCTGCTGAGCGCCGCCGCGCGGGCCAGCTGCTGCATCCTCATGTGCCAGCCGTCCTGGCGGGAGAGCGCGTCCAGCACGGTGAACTCGACCACGGAGAGCTGGTGCTCGGCCTGGAGCGCCTTCTCCAGCGCGGTGTCGATCAGGCCGTGCAGCGCGGCGAGCGTCCGCCAGCCGCGGGCCCGGACCTCGGCCGCGTCGTCGCGGATCCCCATCGCTCGCCCACCCTTCGCGTTCACCGGTGCGTACCGTCGCGGGTCTCGTCGCCGCGACGCCCCAGTATGCCAGTCCGCGCGGATTGTCCATCCGTGTACGCACCTTCGGCGACCGGCCCCGGTCGGCCCCTTTCGCCCGCTCCCTCACCCCTCTCCCGCCCAGGCGGCCGTGCAGAGCGCGGCGGCCAGGGCCTCGGTGTAGCAGGCGGCCGCCAACCACGCGGCGGCGAAGGCGTCGTGGTCGTCGGGGACCACCCGGCCGAACACGTCCCGGCCGCGGCTCACCGCCTCGGCCCGCAGGCCGTCCAGGAGTTCGGCGGCGGTGGCCAGGCCCGCGGCGCGCAGCAGGCCGCGGTCGGCGGCGGCCGTGGCGGCGCCCGGGGTCGGGGCCTGGCGGCCGGTGGTGACCGTCTGTGCGACCCGGCGGGAGAGGAGGTGGACGGGCGGGGCGGGGGTGGTATCGGTGCGGGTGGTGTGGGTGCGGGTGGTGTCGGTGCGGGTGGTGTCGGTGCGGGTGGCGTCGATGGCGGCGAGGCCGGTGGCGGGGAGGCTGACGGGGAGGTCGGCGGTCTGGAGGCGTTCGAGGCCGAGGTTGACCCGGCCGGCCCGGTCCGCCGGGAGCGCGGGCACCGGGCCGGCCGGGTCCGGTGCGGTGGGCTCCGGTGCGGTGGGCTCCGGGGGCACGCCGAGGGCGAGCAGGCGCAGCTCAGGGCGGTCCGAGCGTTCCAGGCGGCCGATCACCCGCAGCCGCAGGCCCGGGGCGGTGGCCAGCAGCGCCAGGTTGGCCCGGAAGGCCAGCTCGGGGTGCTCGTGTCCGGGCCGCAGCGCGATCACCGGTCCGTCCGGTCGGCCCGGCTCCGCGCCGCCCGTGCCCGGGCGGCCCTCGCACCGGGCCAGCAGCTGCAGTGCGCCGTCCGGCCCGGAGGGGGCCGGGCCCAGCAGGGTGACGTCCAGGAACAGCAGGTCGGACCCGGCCGGGCGACTCTCGTACGGCAGTTCCTCGGCGGCGAGGGCCCGGGCGACCTGGTCGGCCACCGGCTCGGACCACAGACGGGCGGCGGGCTCCGCCGTCCACGCCGCGCCCGCCGCGCGCACCGCCCGGACGGCGGCGCCCGCGCCCAGCCGGCCGGTGGCGGACCTGGTCGCGCCCTGGACGGCCAGACCGGCGCGGCTGAACTCGCGGTGGCTGAGCGAGGTGTCGCCGAGGCGCAGCGCCCGGTTGCCCGCGGCGGCCGCCTGGGCGGGTGCCGCGGCGGCGTCGGTGTGCGGCATCACCTCGGCGACGGTGCTGAGCCGGCCGTCGCCGTCCACCGCCCAGCTGACCGCCCCGGCGTGGGTGGCCGTCAGCACCGGCTCGGCGAACAGCCCGTGCAGGCGCAGCCCGCCTTCCGGCGCGTACGCCTGGCGGGCGTTGCCGCGCAGTTCGGCGAGCGGGGTGCCGCCGGGGTGCGCGGGGGTGGTCGGGGGGCCGGTCGGGATCCTGGTCAGGGCGGTGGTGAGGGTGAGCAGGTCGCGCAGGCCGGACACCAGGTCGGCGAGTCGGTGGGCGGGTGCGCCGGAGCGGGCCGCCCGCAGCCGGGTGGCCACGGCGACCGCCGTCGCGGCCGGGCGGTGCAGGCCGGTCAGGCGGGCGCCGTGGGCGGCGCGCAGCAGTTCGGCCTGGGTCACGGCGCCCGCTGCGCCGACCCCGGCGGCCAGCACGGCGCAGGCGGCGCGGTGGAGGTGGCGGGCGGCGGCGAGTTCGGGCGGGGTGAGGGCGGGGCTGTCGGGGGCGTGGGCGGCCTCGGTGGTGTCGGGCGCGCCTTGGGTGCGGGCGGTGTCCGGGGTGCGGGCGGTGTCCGGGGCCGGGGGCTCGGTGGGGTCGGGGCCCGGTTCGGCGAGGGGGCAGAGGGTGACGGCGGCGGCCCGGTGCACGCAGGCCGGGGCGAGCAGGCAGCCGCAGCGGACGTCCGCCGGGTCGGCGACCACCCCGTCCGGGGCGTGCAGGACGAGCAGCGTCTCCTCGTCCACCTCCACCTGCCACTGCGGGCCGGAGCGCGTCACCGGGCGCTGCGCCAGTTTCGCCGCCGCGCCGTCCAGCCGCTTCTGCAGGCGGGGGCTCAGCCCGGACACCACCTCGGCGACCACCTCCGGTCGCACGCCCGGCCAGTCGCCGCTGCGCGTCGTCTCGTTCATCGCACCTTCTCCCCCACCCAGCGGGCCAGTTCCAGCGGGCTCAACGCCGCCACGGGCATGCCGGCCGCGACCAGTTGGCCCGCGACCGCCTTCGAATAGCGGGCCGTGCCGGTGTCGTCCAGGGCGGCGCAGCCGAGCAGTTGCACGCCGGAGTCCACCAGGGCCCGGGTCTGGGCCAGCAGGGCGCCGAGCGGGCCGCCCTCCTCGAAGTCGCTGACCACGGCGACCAGCGTGCGGGAGGGCACCGTCACCAGGTCGCGGGCGTACCGCAGGCCGGTCGCGATGCTGGTGCCGCCGCCGATCCGCACCTCCAGCAGGAGGCTCAGCGGGTCGGCCACCCGCTCGGTGAGGTCGACGACCTCGGTGGAGAACGCCACGAAGTGGGTGCTCAAGGAGGGCACGCCGGCCAGGATCGACGCCGTCAGTGCCGCCCAGACCGTGGACGCCTCCATCGACCCGGAGACGTCGACGACCAGGATCAGGCGCCAGTCGTTCGCCTGCCGTGCCCTGGTCCGGAAGACCGGGCGCTCGGGCACGATCAGGGTGCCGCCGTCCGGGGACGGGCGGGCGGTGGCCAGGTTGGCCCGGATCGTCCGGTCCAGGTCGAGCCCGCCGCCCGGGCGGCGGGAGGGGCGCGGCACCGCGATACCGGTCAGGGCCGGGCGCAGCCTGGTCGCCAGTTCGCGGCTCAGCTCGTCGACCAGGCGGCGCACCAGCGGGCGCAGCCGGGCCACCCGCGCCTCGGGCAGGCCGCCGGCGTGCTCCAGGACGGTGCGCAGCAGGTCGACGGACGGGCGGACGGCGGACGGGTCCAGTTCCTCTAGGACGTCCGTACGGCCCCGGGCGACGGCGGCGGCCAGCACCTCCTCCCGGACGCCCGGGCCGAACAGCGCCTCCAGTTCGTCGGCCCATTCGCGCGCCCCCGGGTAGGGCGCCTCGCGGCCGCCGCGGTGTCCCGCGGCCCCGCGGCCGCGGCTGTCCAGGCCGGGGCCGGAGCCCTCGCCGTGGCCGCTTCCGTACAACTCGTCGAGGGCGGTGGCGAGTCGGGCGGAGCGGCCCTGGAGGCCGCCGTTGCCGGGGCGGCCGAGCAGCAGGCGCCAGCGTTCGGCCGGGCCCAGGTCGTGGGGCCGTGCGGAGGGGGGCGCGGGTGCGGGTGCGGGTACGGGTGCGGGCGCCGCTGGTGGCGCCGATGGCGGTGCCGGCTGGTGGGAGGGCAGGAGGCCGCGGCGGGCGAGCGCGGCGCGGGCGGCCAGGTCGGCGCGGACCCAGCGGGCGAGCACGGCGGGGTCCGCTTCCTCGGGCAGGGCGGCGAGCCGGGTGCCGAGCCGCTCCTCGACCAGGGTCAGCAGCCGGTCGCGGGCCGCCGGGCTGAGGGTGTCGAAGCCGCCGCGCAGGGCGGGCAGGCGGTCCAGGAAGGCGGTGTCGGGCAGCGAGGTGACCTGCTCCAGCAGTGGCTGCAGCGCCTGCGGCGCACTGTCCAGCAGGCCCTCGGCGGCCGTGAGCAGCCCGGTCAGGCTCCGGGCGAGCGCGCGCCGGGACTCCGGGGTGCTCGCCCCGTCCAGCCAGGAGGCGGCGCGGGCGCCGAGTGCCTCCGCGTCGTCCTGCCCGAGCAGCACGCGCACCGCCCCGGCGGCGCCCCGCACCAACGGGCTGCCCCGCTCGGCGAGTTCGGCCAGCACCCGGCCCAGGCGCAGCCCGCCCCGCAGGTCCGCCCGCCGTGCCAGTTCCACCAGGGCCCGGGCATCGGCCGGATCGTCCGACCCGCCCAGCCCCTCCAGCTGCCGCACGGCCGCCACCGTCAGCACCTCCGCCGCGGCCTCCAGCGGCCGGTCGGGGGCGGGCCTGCCGGGCGCGGCCGGTGCCGGGGCAGGCGCGGAGGCGGCGGGATCGGCCGGCCCGAGCCCGATGGCCCGGGCTGCCGGGGTGAGGTCGACGGGGAGGTGGCCGGCGGTGAGGCGGTCGAGGAGGGTGAGGCCGTCGAGGAGGTCGGGGAGGGTTCCGGAGGTGGGGAGGACGGTGGCGAGTTGGGTGAGGCGGGTGACGGTGAGGGCGGGGAGGGCGCAGGAGGCGGCGGCGGTGAGGCCGTCGATGACCTCGCGCGGGGTGGGCTGGTCGGTGAGGCGGGTGCGGAGGGTGCCTTCGGCGGCCTGGGCGGGGGTGACGCCGCGGGTGCCGGCGACGGTGAGCATGGCGGCGGTGGCCGGGGTCCAGTGCAGGCACCAGCGGGTGCCGAGGGTTTCGGTGCCGCCGGCGCCGGTGGTGGGGATCGGGTCGGCGTAGGGGATGTCGCAGGCGGCGAGGCGGTGCAGGAGGGTTTCGCGGCGTCGGTCGAGGGGGCTGCGTTGCGGGTCCAGGCGCAGTTCGCGGGGGCCGGGGTCGGTGGGGTCGGGGAGGCCGAGTTCGGCGAGGAGGGTTTCGACGGCGGGGGCGAGTCCGCTGCGCGGGGCGGCGGGGGTGGGGCGGCCGGTGCGGGTGCCGACCAGGACGCGTTCGAGGGCGCGGGCGACGGCTCGGCCGCGGCCGAGGGGTTCGCCCTGGGCGAGGACGGTCTGGACGGCTTCGACGAGTTCGCCGCGGCCGGGGGCGGCGTGGCCGCGCAGGCGGGCGAGGTCGCCGGCGAGGCGGACGATCTCGCGGGCGTCGGCCGGGCCGCTGGGGTGGTCCTCGGTGCGCAGGGCGGCGCAGATCCGGACGGCGGTGGTGGTGAGCGCCCGGGTGAGGCGGTCGGGGTCGCCGCCCGCGTCGAGGACGGTGTGCTGCCATTCCGGGTCGCGGATGCCGGCCGGGTAGCCGGAGCGGGCGTCGAGCAGCGGGTAGGTGTACGGGATCAGGGAGAGGGCGTGCCCGGGGGTGGCGGGGCCGGGCGGCGGCGGTTCGGTGGCGGTGGGGCCGCCGAGCAGGGCGGGGGCGTGGAAGGCGCCGACGACGACGGCGATCCGGCGGCCGCCGGCGGTGGCGTCCTGGATGCGGGCGCGCATCCAGGCTTCGCGGCGCTGGTCGTGGGGGTCGACGCCGGGGCCGGTCTCGGCGTCGTGGCGCAGGGCCCAGCCGACGAGCAGGGCGGCGCGGCGGACGGCTTCCGGGGTGGAGCCGGGGGCGGCGGTCTCGACGAGGCGGTCCCACAGGTCGTCGTCGGCGTCGCGGCCGGTGAGGCGCCGGCGCAGGGCCTCGGCGAGGCCGGGCGCCGCCGGGCCGTCCGTGGGCCGGCGTTCGGTGGTGCGGTGGGCGAGCGGGAGGTCGCAGGCGAGGACTTCGACGCCGTGGCGCCGGGCCCAGCGCAGGGCGACGAGTTCCGGGGAGAAGTCGGCGAACGGGTAGAAGGCCGGGCCGGGGCCCTCGTCGGGGCCGGAGGGGGCGGCGGCGAGGGCGACGGGGGCTTCGGTGGCCTCGTCGGCGAGCGGGCCGAGCCAGGGCTGGAACTCGGCGGGGAGTTCGATCAGGACGGCCTCGGGCCGGGCGGCGTCGAGCAGCGCGGGCAGGACCGCGCTGAGGGAGGGCGCGTGGTGGCGCACGCCGATCAGGTAGGGCCCCGGCCGGTCGGTGCCGGAGGCGGCCAGGCTGTCGGCGGCGGCCAGGAGGGCGCCCTCGTCGGTTCGGGCGGCTGTCGCCGTCCGGGCGGCGTCCGTCCGGTCGGCCGGGTGGCCGGCCCGGGCGGGCGTGGCCGCGCTGCTCAACGTCCGCATGGGTCAGGCCTCCAGTGCCGAGCGCAGGTCCCACAGGGTGCGCCAGGTGGCGGCGCCCTGCTCGGCGCGGCGGCGGACCGCGCCGTCCCAGTAGCCGAGCAGCCGGGCCGCGTCGGCCGGGTCGTCCTTGCGGACGACGCCGAGGAGTTGGCCGGGCAGGCGGGCCAGGAGGTCGCCGCCGTCCGGGAGGTAGGCGGCGGTGACGCCGAGGGCGGTGGCGACGGAGACGGCCTCGGCGGTGCTCATCACGGTGGAGGGGCGTTCGACGTCCCAGCCTTCGGTGGAGCGGCCGGTGCGCAGGTCGCGGAAGGCGGTGACGAGGGCGTCGAGGACGGCGTCGTCGACGGCGTAGGCGGCGCCGGCCCGGGCGACGGCGTCGGTGGACTGGCGGCGGACGAGGTCGATCTCGGCGGCGAGGCTGCCGATCGGGCCGACGGTCTCGAAGTTGAACCGGCGTTTGAGGGCGGCGGACATCTCGCTGACGCCCTTGTCGCGGAGGTTGGCGGTGGCGATCAGGGTGAATCCGGCGGCGGCGTGCAGCTGCCCGTCCGGGGTGCCGGCCAACTCGGGGACGGCGACGCGCCGTTCGGAGAGCAGGGAGACCAGGGCGTCCTGCACCTCGGGCAGGCAGCGGGTGACCTCCTCGACCCGGGCGACGGCGCCGGTGGTCATGGCGGTGAGCACCGGTGAGGGGACCAGGGCGTCGCGGCTGGGGCCCTTGGCGAGCAGGAGAGCGTAGTTCCAGCCGTACTTGAGCTGGTCCTCGGTGGTGCCGGCGGTGCCCTGGACGGTGAGCGCGCTGGTGCCGCAGACGGCGGCGGCGAGCAACTCGGAGAGCATGGACTTGGCGGTGCCGGGCTCGCCGACGAGCAGCAGGCCGCGCTCGCCGGCGAGGGTGACGACGCAGCGCTCGACCAGCGCCCGCTCGCCGACGAACTTCTGCTCGATGACGAGGCTCTTGCGCCCGGCCTTGAGCTTCTCGCCGTCGCTGCCCATGACGAAGGTGACGACGGCGCGCGGGGTGAGCCGCCAGCCGGGCGGGCGCGGGCCGTTGTCGTGGGCGGCCAGGAAGTCGAGTTCGGCGGCGTGCTTCTCCTCGGGCGGGACGATCTGGCGTTCGGCGCTGCCGGGAGCGGCGGCGGTGGCAGCGGTGCGGGTGGCGGTGGTGCGGGTGGCGGTGGTGCGGGTGGCGGTGGTGGTCATCGGCGGGCCTTCCTGCGCTTGCCGGTCTGGAGCTCTTCGTAGCCGGGGGCATCGCCGTCGAGGGTGCGCTGCCAGGCCCGGGCGAACAGGTCCGGGACGGGCAGGCGCGGCAGCACCGGCTTGTGGGTGGGCAGTTCGTACAGGCCGGCCTTCCAGGTCTCGACGGGCAGTGCGGGGGCCTTGGCCTCCTGCCAGCCGCAGGGCAGGAAGAGGCTGCGGCCGGCCCGGGGCCGCTTGGCCTCCAGCACGAGCCCGGTGGCCGCGAGTTCGGCCCGGGCCCGCTTCAGCCGGGCGGGTTTCCAGCCCGTCCAGCGGGCGACGTTGCGGTCGGTGGGGTCGGGCAGGGCGAGCAGTTGCAGGTAGAGGGCGGCGGCGTCCGGGTCGAGCCCGTGGGTGCGGGCCGCCTCGGCGACCAGCCCGGGGGCGGACAGCTGCGGGTTCTGCAGCCAGGCGGGCGAGCCGGGGTCGACGGCGGCGGCGCCCGGTGCCGTCGAGGCGGACTCGGCGAGGCGCCGCGCCTCGCCGCTCAGCACGGCGACGAGGGCGCCCTGGTCGTCGCCGTACCAGTAGCTGCTGCGCAGCCCGGTGATGAGGTCGAGCAGCGGGTCGTCCGGGCCGCTCAGCCCGGCCGGGCGCAGCCAGACCCGCTCGTACGCCTCGTGGTACGGGCTGAGGACGAGCGCCGGGCCGCAGCGGACCAGGCCGTCCGGGTCGGCGCCGCCCTCGGCGGGCAGGCCGAAGTGGGCGCGCATGACGGCACCCATCGGGCCGTTCTTGGCGGTGTTGACGAGCTGGAGGTCGAGCAGCAGGTCGGGGTCGGTGAGGCGGGTGTGCAGGGCGTCGACGGCCCGGGGCAGCAGGGCGCGCAGCGGGCTGTCGGCGGGCAGGTGGTAGGCGAGCCAGCGCAGGGCTTCGACGCTCTGGTGGAGTTCGCCGGGGCCGGGGACGGCGCCGGCGTCCTCGGGTTCGAGCTGGGGCTCGGCGCGGTGGTCGGTGCGCAGGCGGTAGCCGGTGGTGCGGGTGAGCCAGGGGGTGCGGGCGGGGTTGAGGACGGCTTCGAGGGAGGCGATCCGGACGCCCTTGACGGCAGCCTGGTCGGCCTCGGGGAGGGTGACGAGCCGTCCGAAGTGGCGGGTCCAGGCCTCGGCGCCGGCGGCGAGGTCGGGGCCTTCGGTCCACAGGGTCTTGGGGTCGGGCGGCAGCAGGGCGCCCCAGACGTCGACGAGGGCGGCCTGGGGGTGGCTGCGCAGCCACTCCTTGGCGGCCTTGGCCTCGGTGGCCTTGATGCCGAGTTCGGCGAGCCGTTCGGCGGTCAGGCCGGTGGTGCCCCAGTCGAGGAGGCCGGGGGGCGGGCAGAGCAGCAGGGTGGCACGGGTGGTGCCGATGCCGGTGAGTTCGGCGAAGGCGGCGGCCCGGGCCCCGTCCCACGGGACGCTGCCGCGCAGGGCGGAGACCCGCCAGAACTTCGCGGCCCAGGCGGCGCTGATCCGTTCCTCGGTGCGGCGCTCCCGGACGGTGGTGAAGTGGGCGACGGGGCCGAACCGGCCGCTGGGGTCGTGGTCGACGGCGAGCCAGTGGATGGCGCCGTCCTGGTGCGTGCGGTAACCGAGGACGACGACGGTGCGGTCGCCGTGGCGCAGCACCTGGCCCTGGCGGAAGTCGGTGGGGCGCGGGTCGGTGGCCGGCCGGTGGGTCTCGCTGAGGACGATCTCGCGCAGGGTGTCGCCGCGGTCGGCGAGCGGGCCCTTGGTGAGTTCGCCGAGGAGTTCGACGAGCGAGGAGCGATGGGCGGGTTCGGTGAGCGGGTTGGCGACGGCCTGGGCGAGGACGTGGAGCAGGCCGAGCAGGTGGAGCCAGCCGTGGCCGCCGTCGCCGCCGCGCAGGGTGAGCTTGGCGGGGGCGGCGGTCCAGCCGTCGGCCAGGCTGTCGCCCCGGCCCGGGTCCTGTCCCTGGCCCGTGGTGGCGGGCGGGGCGGCGAGGACGGCGAGGACGGTGCGCAGGTTGTTGAGCGTCCACCAGCGGTCGGTGTGGGTCCAGCCGGAGCCGAAGCCGCCGATGCCGGGCAGCAGGGCGGCGACGGCGGCCTGCAGTTGCTGGTCGCGGCCGTGGTCGGGGCGGTACTCGGCGGCCTCGGCCCGGGTGGGCCGTTCGGCCTCGGGCTGCGGCACGAAGCGGGCGATCCGGTCGAGCAGGTCGGCGGCGGCGCGGGCGAGCCCGGCGACGCCGGCGAGCAGCAGCGGGTGGGTGGCCTCGGGCAGCAGGGCGCCGACGGCCGGGACGGGCAGGGTGCTGCGGGTGGGCTCGTTGTGCTGGGCGACGGGGCGCCGTACGCCCTGGACGGTGAGCCAGCGCCGGTCGTCCTCGGGGACGGGCCGGGTGTCGACGGGCCAGGCGGCGTCGATCAGTCGGGCGGCCTGCTCGGGGTCGACGCCGCGCAGGGCGCGGGAGCCGGCTTCGTCGCGGGGCCGCAGGGCGTGCCAGTGGTCGAGCGGCGGGACGAGGCCGGTGCCGGCGGCGGAGAGGTCGCCGGCGCGGCAGGGCCGCAGGTCGGCGGTGCGGTCGGTGGCCGCGGCGAGGTCGGGCAGGGTGAGGGCGAGGGTGTCGCCGGCGGTCTCGGTGACGGCCGGTCGGCCGGCGCCGGGCAGGGTGAGTCGGCCGACCGGGACGGTGTCGGGGTGCGCGCCGGTGATCGGCAGGACGATGCGGTGCCCGTCCGGGGTGACGGCGGTGGCCGTCCGGTCGGGGTCGATCCGGACCCAGCCGCCGAGGACGGTGCCGTCGGTGCCGAGCGGGGTGCCTTCCAGGCCGGGCTGGAGCGGCAGCAGCCGGGTGTTGCGCGCGGCGAGCCGGCCGGCCGGGGCGGAGGCGGCGATCACCGGGGGTTCGGCGGCGCGGCCCAGGGTGCCGGTGTGCGGGTCGAGTTCGCGCGGGGTGGCGTCGCCGTCGCCGGGGCGCAGCGTCCAGTGGCCGGTGCCGTCGCCGAGGACGCGGTGTTCGGTCGGCAGCCGGGTGTCGCCGGCGTGCAGTGGGCGTTCGCCGGTGGTGCGGCCGCCGCCGGGCAGCGGGAGGGAGGGCGGTTCGGGCCGCCGGTCGCCGTAGTGGTAGCCGGTGATGGTCTCGCCGCCGAGTTCGACGGTCTGGTCGGGGCGGCCGGACCAGTAGCCGACCTGCTTGCCGTCCTGGTGCCAGGCGACGAGGAGTTCGCCGTCGACGAAGCGCAGGCGGGGGCGGTTCCAGTGCTGGTCCAACGCGGGGATGCGCAGGGTGTGCTCCAGCACGGTGCCCTGCGGGCCGACGACTATGGCGCGGTCGCCGCGGGCGAGGATCAGGCACGGCCAGGCGTCCTCGACGATCAGGCCGTTGAGGGCCGGGCCGTGGAAGCCGGGGGTGGCGGCGTTGCGGGCGGTGGCCGTTGCCGCGGCGGGAGCGCCGGGGCCGGCGGGGGTGCCGGTGCCCGCCGGGGTGCCGGTGCCCGCCGGGGTGTCGGGCTCGGCCGGGTCGGCGAGGGTGGCGAGGGCCTCTTCGAGGGCGGGCCAGCCGAGTTCGTCGAGGATGCCCGCGCCGAGCGCCCGGGCGAGCAGCCCGGCCACGTCGAGGGCGGCGATCCGCTCGGCGGCGGCCGGGGCGATCCCGCGGATGGCGATGCGGTAGGGGGTGAGCTCGCGGACCAGGTCGGCGGCGGCGGCCAGGCCGCGGACGGCGGTGAGTTCGTCGGCCCGCAGCTCGGCCCACTCGGCCATCAGCGTGCGGAGCACGGGTACGGCGGGTGCCTTGCGCGTGACGGCGGTGACCCAGGCGGGCGGGGTGGCGTCGCGCAGCAGCGGCCGGTAGCGCGGGTCGGCGGCGACGGCGCGCAGGCGGGCGCTGCCGGGGCCGCAGTGGTCGGCCCAGTGCTTGACGTTCAGTGCGCGGCCGGCGGGCGGGTCGGCGACGGGCACGCCGGCGGCCAGCAGCTGGTCCAGCAGGTCGAGGTCGGTCAGGTCGCCGCGCCGGTCGGCGAACAGGTCGACGGGGGTGGCGTCGGACCGCAGCCGCTCGGTCATCCGGCCGGCCAGGGCGAGGGTGGCGGTGGTGTCGGGCCGGGCGCGCCAGCCGCGGCGGGTGTGCCGGGCCCAGCGCTGGAGCCAGGCCGCGGCGTCGCCGGGTTCCTCGTCGGCGCGGCGGGGGCCGGTGAGCCCGGCCTCGGCGCCGGTCTCGGCGAGCAGGGCGAGCCAGGCGGCGTCGTGCGCGGCGTCGTCGCCGCCGTCCGGGGCGGGCAGCAGTTCCAGCAGGCGGCGCCGGACGGCCTCCTCGCGGCGCCCGAGCTCGACCAGCGGGCCGTGCCAGGACTTCCAGAACGCGGCGGGCGCCCGGTTGATCGCCGGGGACTCCAACAGCTCGGCGAGCAGCGCCTGTTCGTGCTCGGCGCGGTCGAGCCCGGCGGCCCGGACCAGGGCGCGGGCGTCCTCGGCGATCCCGGCGTAGGGGGCCATGCCGGCCGCGGAGCGCTCGGTGCAGAGCTGGCGGAAGCGCTGCCAGGCGGTCTGCGGGTCGAGCCGTGCGGCCAGTTCCTTGACGTACTGGCGCAGTTCCTTGACGGTGAGGGCGCCGGCCAGGGCGAACTCCAGGAAGACGGCGCGCAGCCGCTCCTCGTCGACGCCCAGACCGTGGGTGCGCTCGGCCTCGCGGGCCTTGCCGAACCAGGTGGCGGCATAGGTCCGGTTACCCTGGGCGAGGAAGATCCGGCCGACCTCCTCGCAGAAGGTGGGCAGGAAGTGCGGCACGGCGCGGCCGAGGCGGGCGGCGAGCGCGCCGAAGCCGTCCTTGGCGGCGCCCGGCTTGGATTTCACCTGCCGGGCCAGCCGCTCCATCTCCTTGACCAGGGCGAGCGCGTGGTGGCCGTTGGCCGGGTCGTTGACGAGTGCCCAGGCGGGGAAGCCGAGCGCCTCCTGGCGGACCTGGCCGACCTCGGCGGGCTCGCCCGCGGGGGCGAGGCCGAGGTAGTCGAGGGCGGCGTCCTCGGCCGCGCCGAGGGCGCCGGGGACGAGCCGGACGATCCGCCGGCCGTCCAGCGCGGGGTGGGTGTAGCCGCGGGCGGTGAGCACGTCGGCGGCGCTGCCGGGGCGGCCGGCGTCGGGCAGGGTGCCGGCGGGCAGCACGGCGCCCGCGTCGAGCAGGGCCTCGTGGCGGGCCCGCGCCCGGTCGGTGCGGGCGGCGGCGGCGGCCGCGGTCGCGCCGGTGGCGTCGGTGGCGTCGGTGGTGGCGGTGGTGGCGGTCATGCGGCTTCCTCCCCTTCGATCGTGCGGCCCGCGTACAGCGCGGCGGCCATGCGCATCCCCTCGGACCAGGCGACCGGCCCGACCTCGGCGAGCGGCAGCGCCCGGCCGTCCGGGCCGGCCCAGCTGAGCGCGCCGGTCTCGCAGGCGTCGTACTCGTAGTAGTCGCCGACCCAGACCCGGGCCTCGACGGTGCGGCCGCCCTCGCTGATCGGCTGGACGGCGGACCCGCCGCGCACCCGGCAGCCGAGCCGGTTGCAGCGGCCGAGCAGTTCGCGCAGCTCCCGGTAGCGGCCGCCGGCGTACTCGTCGACCGTGGTGCCCGACAGCGGCCCGGCGGGCTTGTGCCGGACCTCGCGGTAGAGCTGCTGGACGCGCTGGGAGACGCCGAGTTCGACGGCGAACTCGCGCAGCTCGTCGAGGTCCGGCAGCAGGACCGGGTGGGGTATCAGGACCTCGGCGGCGGTGAGCCGGACGGTGTCGCCGTCCAGGTCGACCAGGCCGAGGCCGCGCTCGGCGTCCGCGCCGCGCAGGAAGCCGGCGACCTCGCCGTCGACCCCGGTGACCACCACGTCCCGCAGGACGGCCTGCCAGGCCTCGTCGGCCCACACCTCGGTGAGCACGGCGGCGGGCACCGGCAGCGAGCGCACCATCCAGCGCTCGACGTCCTCCAGGCAGCGCCGCTCGTGGGCGGCCAGCCACTCGGCGAGCTGCTTGAGCCGGGTGACCACCGGGTCGCCGTTGAGCTTCGACGGAAGGGACTTGAGTGCGCGCCCCGCCGCGTTGCGGCACGCCACCCTGCCCTCTGCGTCGAGCGTGACGCGGTAGCCCCCCGCGCCCGTCTCCACCCATGCCACGGCCGTACTCCTCCCACCGGGAACCACGATCTGATCGCCTGTGGATCAGCGATGCCAGGAACGTAGCGAGGGTCACTGACAACCGGAGGACCGGGGGCCGGCCGCCCCGGGACCTGCGGAGTCGAAACCCCTCGCACGGGTGAACGAGTGACGGGCGCCCCGAGCCGGGCGCCCCGAGCCGGGCGGGCCGAAGGAGCGCAGCAGCGAAGGAGCGCAGCAGCGAAGCAGGCGGGCGGCAAGCAGCGGGGTGAGGGCCGAACGGGAGCGCCGCGTGGCCCGGTTCGGGGAACGCGACCGCCCGGCCCCCCGGAACGGAAGGACCGGACCGGGGCGCCGGGCAGGAGGGCAGGAGGGCGGGAGGGGCCGTCAGCCCCCCGCCGCGGCGGCCGGCGCCCGCGGCACGATCACCGGCGCCCCGTCCCCCGGCGCCGCGAGCACGTGGCTGTCGATGTCGTACAGCGCCCGCACCAGCGCCGCGTCCACCACCTCGCGCGGCGGCCCGCAGGCGACCACCGCGCCGTCGCGCAGCGCGACCACGAGGTCCGCGTACCGGGCCGCCGCCGCGAGGTCGTGCAGCACCATGACGACGGTCCGACCGCCCGCCGCGACCTGCCGGACCAGTTCCAGCACCTCGACGGCGTGCCCGAGGTCGAGCGCGCTGGTCGGCTCGTCGAGCAGCACCACCGGCGTGTCCTGGGCCAGCACCATGGCCAGCCAGCAGCGCTGCCGCTGGCCGCCGGAGAGCCGGTCGAGCCGCCGGTCGGCCAACTCCTGGACGCCGGTGGCGCGCAGGGCCTCGGTGGTCAGCCGTTCATCGTCGGGCGACCACTGGCGGAACAGCCCCTGGTGCGGGTGCCGGCCGTAGCGCACCAGACCGGCGACGGTGACCGCCTCGGGTGCCTGCGGGCTCTGCGGCAGCAGCGCGACCCGGTGGGCGGCCTGGCGCGGGCGCAGCCGCCAGACGTCCTCGCCGCCGACCAGCACCCGCCCGGTGTCGGGCCGGTGCAGCCGGGCCGCGGCCCGCAGCAGGGTGGACTTGCCGCAGCCGTTCGGGCCGACCACCGCCACCACCTGCCCGGCGGGGACGGTGAGGTCCACGCCGCCGAGCACGGGGCGGCCGGGGCCGTAGCCGGCGCCGAGCCCCTGGATCGTCAACTCCATGGAGTGCCTTATGCAGTAGGCGGGGTGGTCAGGAGGCGGTGCCGAGCGCCTTGGTGAAGTCGCCGATCACCGCGTCGGCGGCGAGCGGGCCGCCCCGGGTGGACCAGACCGAACCGTCCACGGTGACGGTGTGGTTGTTCTGCACGGCCTTCAACTCCTGGTAGGCGGGCTTGGACTGGACGTCCTTGAGCGCGGCCCTGCCGTCGTCGGTGAGGATGGAGAGGAACAGCCAGTCGCCGTCGATCTCGCCCAGCTTCTCCAGGCTGAGGGCCGGGCTGTGCGCGTTGCCGTCCCTGTCCTGGGCGGCCGGGCGGGTGAGGCCCATGTCGAGGGCGACGCCGCCGGCGAACTGCTTCTTCTCCATCCAGCTGGGGCCGGTGGGGTTCCAGCGGACGATGGAGACGGCGGCGCCCTTGTTCCTGCCGAGGTCGCCGCCGGCCTTGGCGGCCTTGGCCTCGTAGTCGGTGATGACCTTGTTGGCCTGGTCGAGCTTGTTGACGGCGTTGCCGATGCCGCGGAAGGCGAGCTTCCAGTCGTCGGTGGGCGCCATGGTGACGAGGGTGGCGGGGGTGATCTCGCGCAGCTGCTTGAGCATCTGCTCGTCCTGCATGTCGCCGGCCAGGATGAGGTCGGGCTTGGCGGCGACCACCTTGTCCAGCACGGGCTGCAGCAGGTTGCCGACGACCGGGACGCCCTGCACCCTGTCCTTCAGGTAGGCGGGCGGCTCGTTGAGCCCCTGGCCGTTGGTGATGCCGACCGGCTTCACGCCGAGGGCGAGCACCGCGTCCAGGTCCTCCTGGGTGAGGGTGACGATCCGCTTGGGCTCGGCGGGGATCTCGACGGCCTTGCCGGTGGCGTCCTTGACGGTCCGCTTGCCGCCGGCGGCCGCGTCCGGGGCACCGGCGGAGGAGCCGGCCGAGGCCGAGGCGGAGGACGAGGAGGACGAGCCCGAGGACCCGCAGCCCGCGAGCAGCAGGGCGGCCGCCCCGGTGGCGGCCAACGCCCGGGCCGCACGGCGGCGGCGGGCGGGGCTGAGCGGGCGGGGGGCGAGCGACATGAGGTCCTCCGGGCAGCGGTGGTACGGGAGTTGCGGGGTGTGCGGGGGCGGCACGGCGTGCCGACGATGCGGCGCCGGTTCGGCGCCGGTTCGATGCCGGTTCGGCGCCGGTTCGGTGCCGGTGCCGGTGCGACGAGCGGTGCCGGTGCGACGAGCGGTGCGGCGCCTGCGCGGCGCTGACGCCACGACGGCGCCCCACGAGGCGACTCGATCATTAGGTTAGCCTTACCTTATGACACCGTCGCAAGTGGGCGTCCACGAAGCGTCCGCCGCCACCCCGCCGGACGCGGCCCCGGACGCCGCTCCGGACGCCCCGCCGCCCCCGCCGCCCGGCCGCCGCCGCACCGGCTGGGCGGTCGCCGGCGGGGCGGTCGTCCTGCTCCTCGCCCTCGCCGCGCTCTCCCTGTCCATCGGCGCCGGCGAAGTCGGCCCCGGCCGTGTCCTGGACTACCTGCTCGACCGCGACGGCGCCCGCGCAGACGGCCGACTCGCCCTCGTCGTCGGGGACCTGCGGCTGCCGCGCACCGTCACCGCACTGCTCGTCGGCGCCGCGCTCGGCGTCGCCGGCGCCCAACTGCAGTCCGTCACCCGCAACCCGCTCGCCGAGACCGGCCTGCTGGGCGTCAACGCCGGCGCCTCGCTCGGCGTCGTCCTCGCCGTCGCCGTCCTCGGCGTCCAGACCTCGTACGGCTACCTCGCGTTCGCCTTCGGCGGCGCCGTGCTCGCCAGCGTCCTGGTGCTGCTGGTCGCGGGCAGCCGGGGCGGCGGCTCCCCGATCCGGCTCGTGCTCGGCGGCTCCGCCGTCGCCGCCGTCTTCCGCGGCCTCACCGACGTCCTCGTCGTCAACTCCCCCGAGGCGTACGAGCGGTACCGGGTCTGGGTGCTCGGCTCGCTCGCCGGGGTCGAGGGCTGGACGACACTGCGCCAGCTCGCGCCCGTGCTGGCCGTCGGGTTCCTGCTCGCCGGGCTCACCACCCGGCCGCTCACCGCGCTCGCCCTCGGCGACGACCTCGCCCGCGGCCTCGGCCACCGGCCCGGCGCCACCCGGGCCGCCGTCGCCCTCGGCGTCACCCTGCTGACCGCCTCCGCCGTCGCCCTCGCCGGGCCCGTCGCCTTCCTCGGCCTGCTCTCCGGGTTCCTCGCCCGGGCCGTCGCCGGCCCCCGGATCGGACAACTCACCCTGCTCGCCGCCCTGTTCGGCGCCGCCGTGCTCACCGCCTCGGACGTGCTCGCCCGCGTGGTGGCCCGGCCGTTCGAAGCGCCGGTGTCCGTCATCGTCGCGCTGATCGGCGCCCCCGCGCTGATCGCCATCGTCCGCTCCCGGCGCTCCGCCGCCCTCGCCCTCACCGACCCCGCCACGGACGGCCCGCCACCGGCACGGCGAGCCGAACCCCCGGCCGCCGAACCCGACTTGGCGCTGCGGTACGGCGCGTGGTCGCTGCTCGTCCCCCGGCGGGCACTGCTGGCCTCGCTCGGACTGGCCGGGGCGCTGCTCCTCGCCGTCGTCGTCTCCGCGCACGCCGGGCAGAGCGAACTCGACCTCGGCCGCACCTTCCAGGCCGTGTTCGGCTACGGCGACCGGCTCGACGTCCTGCTCGTCCAGAAGTTCCGCCTCGGCCGGATCGTCGCCGGAGCGGCCGCCGGAGCCGCCCTCGGCCTCGCCGGCTGCCTCACCCAGACCCTCGCCCGCAACCGCCTCGCCACCCCCGAACTCCTCGGCGTCAACGACGGCGCCACCGCCGCCGTCCTCATCTCCGCCAGCGCCGCCGGCACCTTCGGCGCCTGGTGGGCCGGACCGCTCGGCGCGCTCGTCGCCGTCCTCGTCGTCACCCTCGCCTCCGGCGGCCTCGGCGCACGCGGCTACCGGGTCCTGGTCGTCGGGCTCGCCGTGTCCGCCCTCGCCTCCGCCGTCATCCAGGTCGCGATGGCCCGCCGCTCGCTCAACTCGGCCGGCTCGCTGTACGTGTGGACCTCCGGCAGCCTCAACGGGCGGGACTACGAGATCGCCACGCCCGTCCTCGTCGGGCTCGCCGTGCTGGTGCCGCTCGCGCTCGTCGCCGCCCGGCGGCTCGCCGTCCTGCGCTTCGACGACAGCGTCGCCGCCTCGCTCGGCGTCGACCCCGGACGGGTCCGCCTCGGCTGCCTGCTGCTGTCCGTCGCACTCGCCGGACTGGCGGTCGGCGTGTGCGGGCCGGTCGGGTTCGTGGCGCTCGCCGCACCCGTCATCGCCGGACGGCTGGCCGGCCCGGCGCGCGTGCCCGTCCTCGGCTCGGCACTCACCGGGGCACTGCTGGTCGTCGTCGCGGACACCCTCGGGCGGGTGCTGATCGGCGGCGTCGAGATCCCGGTCGGCATCGTCACCACCGTGCTCGGCGGCCCCTTCCTGCTGTGGGTGCTGCTGGGGCGGCGCGGACGCGGCAGTGTCGCGTAATCGACTTGAGGAGCAGTAGACTTGAAGACTTCGTTCCCCCACGTGGCCCCCGACCCGGACGACCCGGCGTACCGGCTGGTCACCCTCGGGTACGACGGCGACCAGGACTGCGACGGGGTGCTGGCGCTGCTGCACACCGTCACCGACAAGGACCGGCACGCCGGCGACCTGACACCGCACCTGATGCGGCGCCGGCCGGACGGCTCGTGGTCGATCACCTACCGGCTGCGCGCCGACCACCGGGTCTCCTGCCAGCTGCACCCCTTCCGGGGTCCGGTGCCGGGCACCAGCCGCGCCGACTGGCTGCGCGTCCTCGACCACGCCGTACCCGGCCCCGGTGACGACCTGCTCCCCGCCCGGGACGGCCGCCACCCCTCCTCGGTGCTCAGCCTGCCGGACGCGCCCGCCCAGCCGTACGTGCGGCGGCGCGCCGGGGTGACACGCGGGCGGACGACGGCGCACGAGCCGGCGGGGCGCCGGGTAGACGTCCATCTCCCCTCGGGGGAAGGGCCATTGGAGGCCGTGGCCGTGCTGCTGGACGGCGAGATGTGGGGCGAAGTGCTGTCGGTCGGCGACACCCTCGACAACCTGGCGGCGGACGGCGCCCTCCCGCGCACGGCGGCGCTGCTCGTCCACACCATGGGCCCGGGGCGCCCGGACGACCTGAGCTGCAACCCGGACTTCGTCGACCTGCTCGCCGACCGGCTGCTCCCCTGGGCGCGGCGCGAGTTCGGCACGCCCCTGGATCCCTCGCGCACCGTGATCGCCGGCCAGAGCGCGGGCGGCCTCACCGCCGCCTTCGCCGCGTTCCGCCGCCCGGACCGGTTCGGCAACGCGCTCTCCCAGTCCGGCTCCTTCTGGTGGCCGGACGGCACCGAGTTCGACGCGGGCAGCGAGTGGCTGACCCGGCAGTTCGCGGGCGGGGAACGCCGCGAGGCCCGGTTCTACCTGGAGGTCGGGCTGCAGGAGTGGATGCTGCTCGCCCAGAACCGCCACCTGCGCGACGTCCTGCTGGCACGCGGGTACGACGTCGAGTACCGCGAGTTCAACGGCGGCCACGACTACGCCTGCTGGCGCGGCGGCCTCGCAGACGGCCTCGCCCACCTGCTCGGCGGGCGCTGACCTACCGGACCGTCCGCAGGCGGGAGTCCGCGATGTTGCGCACCCGCCGGCTCCGGCCGCCCTCGGCCAGCACCGCCAGGGCGGCCGGGACCGGCGACTCCTGCGCGACCCGCAGCTGCAGCCAGTTCGACCCGCCGAGCAACGCCTCGGCCTCCCACGGCTCGGCCACCGCGATCGCCCGGATCAGCGCCCACTCGCGCAACCGCCGGACGGAGAACGCGTCCGTCGCCGCGGCCTCGCTCATCCGCCGCCACCAGGCGGGGAATCCGGGACCGGTGAGCAGTTCGGCCGCCCGCCGGTCGAGGTACTCGCAGACGGCGCCGTTCGCCATCGCGGTCTCCGGGTCGGTCAGCACCTCGGCCACCAGGGCCGCCGCATCCTCGTCGCCGACCTCGCCGAACGCCCTGCGGTAGCGGGCGAACCGGGCGTGCTCGTCCGGCTCCCGTGCCGGAACGCCGATCGCCACCGCATCCGCCTCCCTTCCCCTGCTGCGCCCCGGAAGTCTGTCACGGCGCGCCCGCCTGCCCGGAGGCGGCCGGCCGCCGTCCACGCGCTCGCCCGGGGTCGCGCGGCTCTGGAACGATCCCCGGTATGGGAACGGACATCAACGGGTTCATCGAATACCGCCCGAGGGCCGGGTGGGAGGCGGCGATCGACCTCGACGCGCTCTACGACACCCGCGACTACGACGCCTTCGGCTGCCTCTTCGGCGTCAAGAACCACGCCGGGTTCCGGCCGCTGGCGCCCGGCCGGGGCCTGCCCGGGGACGCGCACGAGCGGACGAGGGCGGCGTTCGACCGGTGGGAGGCGATGGGTGGCGTCCACAGCCCGACCTGGATCGCGTGGGCCGAACTCGCCGCCGTCGACTGGGACGAGCCCGCCGAACGGCCGGACGAGCGGGTGCGGATGTACCTCCGCGGCCCGGACGGCGCGTGGGTGCTGCGCGGCAAGGCCCTGCGCGGCCACGGCAGCCGGGCGGAGGGCGAGGAGTGGACGGAGGGCGAGGCGCGCTATCGGATCGGGCGGATGACCCGGCGCGAGGCCGTCCCGCCGGACGGCCCGTGGGCGCCGGTGTTCACCGTGATGCGCACCCTCGCGCACCTGCACGGGGACGAGAACGTGCGGCTGACGGTCTGGTTCGACTCGTAGCCCGGCAGGCCGCCGCCACTCGTGTTCACGGCTCCGGGTGGCGGGGTCGGTCCCGGTAGGGCACCAGCCGGGTCAGGTCCAGGTCGAAGGCGAACGGCTCGGGGATGCGGATCCGCTCGCCGAACTCCCGCTCGGTCCGGGTGTGGTAGCGGTCGTGGTTCGGTTCGGAGAACAGCGTGACCGTCTTCTGTCGCGGGTCGACGATCAGGTAGAGCGGGAAGCCCATGCGGGGGTAGTCGCGGACCTTGCCCGTCCAGTCGTTGTCGGGGTTGGACGGCGAGACGATCTCCACCGCGACCAGCGCCAGCTCGGCGGGGATGTCGTGCCCCTCCAGGTCGATGACGTCTTCCGGCAGGTAGGTGAGGTCGGGGTTGCGGACGGCACCGACCCCGGGCGAGGCCAGGTCGCTGTTGCCGGTCGGGAAGTAGCCGGCGGGGCAGTGCGCCTCGAACTGGCGCTGCACGATGGAGAGGTTCAGCTGGTGGATCGAAGAGGGCGATGCCTGCATCACGATGACGTCGCCGGACAGCTCGACCTTGTAGCCCTCCGGAAGGCTGCGCCTGGCTTCTTCGAGAAGCCGGTAATGCTCAGGGTTCATCGGGCCTCCTCAGCTGCTCCGGTCACAGTATCGCGCCCCTGGCCGTTCGCAGTCGGTGGCGGGGGTGGACCCGGGGGGTGTTGCCGAGGGGGTCGGTGTGGTGGTCGTCCGTCCGGGGCGCGGGCCGTCCGGACGGACGGGGGGCCGGGGTCAGTCGCCGGGCGGCCCCGGTATGGAGGCGGGCAGTCGGGCCGCGAGCGGGGCGCCGGCCGCGACGAGTGCGGCGGTGAGGCCGAGCGCGAACCGGTAGGGGGTGACGCCGCCGTCCTCGCCGGCCGCGTTGACCAGGGCGGCCACGGCGGCGATGCCGAGGGCGCCGCCCAAGGTGCGGACGATGGTGAACAGGCCCATCGCCCGGCCCATGGCGGGCGGCGGGACGTCGGCGAAGCCGGCGATCTGCAGGGTGAGCACGGCGGTGCCGAGCACCAGACCGACCGCGAACATCGACACCCGTACCGCCCACGGGTTCTCCGCGAACCCCAGCCCGGCGAGGACCGCCGCCGCGAGCAGCAGGGCGGGCAGGGCGAGACGGCGGGGGCCGAGCCTGGGCAGCAGGCCGTCGACGGCCTGGGACGCGGCCATCAGGCCGATGGCCTCGGGGAAGACGCTGAGCCCGGCGTCGAGGGCGGTGGCGCCGAGGGCGGCCTGGTGGAGCAGGGGGACGGCGAAGAGCGCGCCCATCAGGCCGGCGGACGTGAGCAGGGCGAGCCAGGTGGCGGCGCCGTAGCCGCGGTCGGCGAGCAGGCGAAGGTCCACCAGCGGCTCGGGGGCCCGGAGTTGGTGCCGGACGGCGAGCGCCAGCAGGAGGAGCCCGAGCGGGCCGGAGAGGGCCACGCCCGGGGAGGTCCAGCCGTGGGCGGGGCCGAAGCCGAGGGCGTAGGTGAGCAGGCCCAGGCCGGGGGTGGCGAGCAGGAAGCCGGTGGTGTCGAAGCGGCCTGGGTCCCCTTCGTCCTCGGCCCGCAGGGCGGCGGCGCCGAGGGCGACCGCGGCGATGCCGATCGGTACGTTGACGAGGAACAGCCAGTGCCAGGAGAGGTGTTGGGTGAGGTAGCCGCCGAGCGGCGGCCCGAGGGCGGGCATCAGCGCGGTGGGGACGATCAGGATGCGGCCGAGGCCGGACCGTTCGTGCGGGGCGAAGGCGCGGAACAGCAGGGTCATGCCGACCGGGGTGAGCAGGCCGCCGGCCACACCCTGGACGGCACGGGCGGCGGCGAGCCAGCCGAGGCCGGGGGCGGCGGCGCACAGGGCGGAGGCGGCGGTGAAGGCGGCGAGCGCGCCGAGGAAGACGCGTTTGACGCCGTACCGGTCGCCGAGCCGGCCGGCGACGGGCAGGCCGAGGGCGAGGCCGACCAGGAAGGCGGTCTCGACGGCGTTGGCGGCGGACAGGGGGCGGCCGAAGTCCTCGGCGATGCCGAACAGGGCCGGGTTGACGATGGTGGAGTCGAGGCCGTTCATGCACATCGCGGCGGTGTAGACGAGGACCACCGCGGCGCGCCCCGCGAGCAGGGGGCGTGCCGGGGCCTGCTCGCCGGCCGGTGCGGGTGGGGTCACAGGTCGGTCCAGTGCGCGGTGATCCAGCCGAGCGCGGTGGCGCGGTCGCTCGGGCCGTGGGCGACGCCCCAGCCGGCGGGGACGGCGGCGAAGGCGGGCCAGAGGGAGTGCTGGCCCTGGTCGTTGACGAGGGCGAGGAACTCGCCGTCGACGTCGAAGGGGTTGGCGGGGGCGTCACTCATCGGAGGATCCGTCCAGTCGGTCGGCGATCACGCGGGCGATGTGCGCGATCGGGTCGGGCAGGGTCATGTCCTTGTGGGAGCAGGCCACGTCGGTGTTGTCGATCCGCCCGGTGACGTACGGGGCCCAGAGTTCGGGCACCAGGGTGTCGTCGATGGTGTCGACGGTGGCGCGGAAGAACAGCACGTCGCCGTCGAAGGGGCGGTGGTCGTGGCCGCGCACCAGGTGGTTGGTGTGCAGGTAGATCCGGTCGAGCGCCTCGACGGTGGCCTCGCCGAGGCCGGCGAGCGGGCTGCCGGCGCCGCGCAACAGGGCGCTGACGGTGGCGAGTTCGAGCGGCTGACCGGCGAGGTCGGCGGGCCCGAAGCCGCCCATGGTGAGCAGCGCCTCCAGGGCCTCGGCCTGGTCGGGGACGGGCAGCTCGCGGAATCCCTCGGCCGGGTAGGCGTCCAGGATAGCGAGCAACTCGACGTGCTGGCCCAGCTGTTGGAGGCGGACGGCGACGGCGTGGGCGATGATGCCGCCGGTGGACCAGCCGAGCAGGCGGTACGGGCCCTCGGGCTGGACCTCGCGCAGCCGGTCGGCGTAGTGCGCGGCTAGCTCCTCCAGCGTGCGCGGCAGCGGGAGTTCGGCGGTGGCGGTGCCGACGCCCTGGGCCTGGAGGCCGTAGATCGGCACGTCGGCGGGGAGGTGGCGGATCAGCCCGGTGTAGCACCAGCTGAGGCCGCCGGCGGGGTGGACGGCGAACAGCGGCGCCTTCCGGCCGGGGGCGGCGGGCCGCAGCGGGAGGAGGACGTCGAGGGCGTCGACGGCGGTCGCGCCGCCGGCCAGCGCCGTTTCGAGGCCGGCCGGGGTGGGGGCCTGGAACAGGGTGCCGATGCCGAGTTCGATCCCGAGCACGTCGCGGATGCGTCCGGCGAGGCGGACGGCGAGCAGGGAGTGGCCGCCGAGCGCGAAGAAGTCGTCGTCGACGCCGACCGCGGCCGTCCCCAGCGCTTCGGCGAAGAGTTCGCAGAGCTGCTGTTCGCGCGGGCTGCGCGGAGGGCGCCCGGTGCCGCCGGCGGGGGCGGGCGCCGAGGGCGCGGGCAGGGCGCGGCGGTCGAGCTTGCCGTTGGCAGTGAGCGGCAGGCGCTCCAGCGGGACGACGGCGGAGGGCACCATGTGGGCGGGCAGTTCGGCGGCGGCGTGAGCGCGCAGCTCGTCGGGCGCGAGGCCGGACGCCGGGTCGGAGTCGACGAAGGAGCCGGCGACGGGGCCGGGTCCGGGTCCGGGTCCGGGTCCGGAGCCGGAGCCGGAGCCGGAGCCGACGACGTAGGCGACGAGCCGCTGGTCCCCCGGCACGTCCTCGCGCACGACCACGGCGGCGTCGGCGACGGCCGGGTGGGCGGCCAGCACGGCCTCGATCTCGCCGAGTTCGATCCGGAAGCCGCGCAGCTTGACCTGCTGGTCGGCGCGTCCGAAGTACTCCAGGACGCCGTCCGGGCGGCGCCGGGCGAGGTCGCCGGAGCGGTACATCCGGGTGCCGTGCTCGCCGAAGAGCGCGGCGTACGGGTCGGCGACGAAGCGGGTGGCGGTGAGGTCGGGGCGGCCGAGGTAGCCGCGGGCGAGGCCGGCGCCGGCGACGTACATCTCGCCGGTGACGCCGGGCGGGACGGGCTGCAGGTGCTGGTCGAGGACGTAGACGCGCAGGTCGGGGATGTTGACGCCGATGGTGCTGCTGCTGGTGGCGGCGGCGCTCGCCCGGTCGAGGGCGATGTGGGAGACGTGCACGGTGGTCTCGGTGATGCCGTACATGTTGACCAGGGTCGGCGCGTTGTCGGGGCGGCGCGCGTACCAGTCGTCGAGCCGGCCGAGTTCGAGCGCTTCGCCGCCGAACACGACGTAACGCAGGGCGAGTTCGGTGCCGGGGCGGTCCCGGTCGGCGGCGGCGAGCTGGTAGAAGGCGGACGGGGTCTGGTTGAGCACGGTGACGCGTTCGCGGGCGAGCAGGTCGAGGAAGGCGGCCGGGTCGCGGCTGACCAGGTGCGGGACGACGACGAGGCGGCCGCCGTGCAGCAGGGCGCCCCACAGCTCCCAGACGGAGAAGTCGAAGGCGTAGGAGTGGAAGAGCGTCCAGACGTCGTCGGCGCCGAAGCGGAACCAGTGGTCGGTGGCGGCGAACAGCCGGGCCACGTTGCGGTGGGTGACGGGCACGCCCTTGGGCCGGCCGGTGGAGCCTGAGGTGTAGATGACGTACGCGGTGTCCTCGGCGCGCAGCGGCCGGGTGCGTTCGTGCTGGGCCAGCGGGGCGGCCGGGAGGGTGGCCGCGCGGCCGCCGTCCGACGCGGGGACGGCTGACTCGGCGACGACTGACGCGGGGACGTCCGACGCGGGGACGTCCGACTCGGCGTCGTCGACCAGGAGTTGCGGTACCTCGTGCGCGGGCAGCCGGGGTGCGGTGGCGCGGTCGGTGAGCAGGGCGGCGGGGTGGGCGTCGGCCAGCATGTAGGCGAGGCGGTCGGCCGGGTAGTCGGGGTCCAGCGGCAGGTAGGCGGCGCCGGACTTGGCGACGGCGAGGAGGGCCACCACGAGGCGGACGGAGCGCGGCAGGGCGAGGGCGACGATGGTGCCGGGGCCGATGCCGCGGGCGGCGAGCCGCCGGGCCAGGCGGTCGGCACGGGCGGAGAGTTCGGTGTAGTCGAGCTGTTCGTCGTCGCAACTGACGGCGACGGCGGTCGGGTTGGCGGCGGCCGCGGCTTCGAAGAGGTCCGGCAGGGTGGCGGCCGCGGCGGCGGGCGGCGGGGTCGCGTCCGAGGTGTTCCACTCGACGAGGGCGCGCCGGCGTTCCTCCTCGCTGATCAGCGGCAGCCGGCCGATCGGGGTGTCGGGCTCGGCGGAGGCGGCGGTGAGCAGCCGGGCGAGGCGGTCGCAGAGGGCTTCGGCGGTGGCGGCGTCGAAGATGTCGGTGCGGTATTCGAGGAAGCCGCCGATGCCGCCGCCGGGCCGTTCGCCGGCGTTGAGGCTGAGGTCGAACTTGGCGGTGCCGCTGGGGACGGCGGTGAGTTCGGCGGTGAGGCCGGCGCCGAGGTCGAGTGGCTGGTCGGGGCGGCTCTGCCAGGCGAGCATCACCTGGAACAGCGGGTGCCGGGAGAGCGAGCGGGGCGGGTTGAGCTCTTCGACCAGGCGGTCGAAGGGCAGGTCGGCGTGTTCGTGGGCGGCGAGGACGGTGCCGCGGACGCGGTCGAGCAGTTCGCGGAAGCTCGGGTCGCCGGACGTGTCGGTGCGCAGCACCACGGAGTTGACGAAGTAGCCGACGAGGTCGGCGACCTGGTCGTCGTCGCGGCCGGCGACGGGGGTGCCGATCGGAAGGTCGGTGCCGGCGCCGTGGCGGGTGAGCAGGGCCGCGAGGCCGGCCTGGACGGCCATGAAGACGGTGCCGTCGGCGGCGCGGGCGAGCGCGGCGAGGCGGGCGTGGGCCTCGGCGTCGAGGGTGAAGGGTGCGGTGGCGCCGTGGTGTCCGGCGACGGGCGGACGGGGGCGGTCGGTGGGCAGTTCGAGCTGGTCGGGCAGGCCGGCGAGGGCGTCGCGCCAGTGGGCGGTCTGTCGGGCGGCGAGCGGGCCGGGCTGGTCGGCGGTGCCGAGCAGCTGCAGCTGCCGGGCCGCGTGGTCGACGAACTGGATGTCGAGCGGCGGGAGTTCGGGGGTGCGCCCAGCGGTTCGGGCAACGTAGGCGGCGGCGAGGTCGCGGGTGAGCGGGGTGGTGGAGGCGCCGTCGCCGGCGATGTGGTGGAGCAGCAGGAGCAGGGTGTGGGACTGCGGGCCGTGGGCGAACAGGGTGGCGCGCAGCGGGGGTTCGGCGGCGAGGTCGAAGGCGTACCGAACGGCCTCGGCCAACTTGCCGTCACCGTGGTGGAGTTCGACGGGTGCGGCAGGCAGGATGCGCTGGTACGGGGTGCCGTCCGGGTGCTCGCCGTAGACGGTGCGCAGGACTTCGTGCCGGGCGGTGAGGTCGCCGAGGGCGCGGGTGAGGGCGTGGCGGTCGAGCGGGCCGGTGAGGGTGAGGGCGAGCGGGATGTTGTAGGTGGGGCTGGGGCCTTCGAGGCGGTGCAGGAACCAGAGGCCGCGCTGGGCGGGCGCGAGCGGCATGGTGTCGGTGCGCGGCACGGGCAGCAGGGCGGGGCGCGGCGCTGGGGCGGTGCCCGGGCGGGTGTCGTCGCGGTCGAGCAGCGCGGCGAGGGCGGCCGGGGTGGGGTGGCGGAAGACGTCGGCGAAGGCGACGGGCGCGCCGGAGGTGTCGCGCAGCCGGGCGGCGAGGCGGCCGGCGAGCAGGGAGTGGCCGCCGAGGTCGAAGAAGGAGGTGTCGCGGCCGGGCGGTTCGGGCAGGGCGAGGAGTTCGGCGAACAGGGCGCAGACCTGCTCCTCCCGCGGGGTCACGGCCAGGTCGCCGGTGGCGGCGGTCCCGGGTTCGGGCAGGGCGCGGTGGTCGAGCTTGTCGTGGGCGGTGCGCGGGAGTTCGTCGAGCAGCAGGACGGCGGCGGGGACGAGTGGGGCGGGCAGCCGCTCGGCGAGGGCGGCGCGCAGCGCGTCCGGGTGCGGGGTGGCGCCGGGGGCGGGGACGGCGTAGCCGAGCAGCCGCTTGCCGTGCGGGCCGGGGCGGGCGATCACCACGGCCTGGGCGACGCCGGGCAGTTCGGCGAGGGCGGCGGCGGCTTCGGCGGGTTCGACCCGGAAGCCGCGGATCTTGACCTGGTCGTCGGCGCGGCCGAGGAATTCGAGGGTGTCTCCCCCGGTGCCCTCGGCCGGGCGGCCGGGAGGTGCCTCCACCGGCCGGGGGGACCCGCAGGCGCGGCGGCGGGCGAGGTCGCCGGTGCGGTACATCCGGCTGCCGGGCGGGCCGAAGGGGTCGGCGACGAAGCGCTCGGCGGTGAGGTCGGGGCGGTCGAGGTAGCCGCGGGCCAGGCAGGCGCCGGCGACGTAGAGTTCGCCGGTGGCGCCCTCGGGGACGGGGCGCAGTGCGCCGTCCAGGACGTAGGCGCGGGAGCCGCGCACGACCCGGCCGGTCGGGGTTCCGTCCGGTCCGGGGGTCCAGGCGTAGGCGTCGACGGTGGTCTCGGTGGGGCCGTACAGGTCGATGGGGTGGACGCCGGGGGTGGCGGCGAGGCGCTGCCAGAGGGCGGGCGGGGTGGCTTCGCCGCCGACCGCGATGATCGCGGGGTGGTGCCGGCCGTCGTCCAACAGGCCTTCGGCGAGGAGGACTTCGAGGTAGGAGGGGGTGAGGTCGAGGTAGTCGACGCGTTCGCGGTGGAGGTGGGCGGCGAGGGCGGCGGGGTCGCGGTAGGCGGCGTCGTCGAGGAGGTGGAGTTCGTGGCCGTGGACCATCCACAGCACCGGGTCCCAGGAGGCGTCGAAGGCGAAGGAGGCGCTGTGGGCGACGCGCAGGCGTTCGCGGCCGGTGCGGCGGACGGCGGGGGCGATGTGGTCCTCGCCGTGGCCGGCGTGCAGGTTGGCGAGCGAGGCGTGGGTGACGACGACGCCCTTGGGGCGGCCGGTGGAGCCGGAGGTGTGGAGGATGTAGGCGGGGTCGGCGAGTTGGGGCGCGGGGAGAGGCGCGGGGAGGGGCGCGGGGAGGGGCGCGGGGAGGGGCGTGGGGAGGGCTGGCACCGGGGCGCCGTCGGCGTCCGCGGGCCGTACGGTGGGCACCTCCGGCGGCAGGCCGAGGCCGGCGAGGGCGTCGGCGGCGCCGATCGCGCAGACCGGGCGGGCGTCGGCGAGGACGGCGGCGAGCCGCTGCGCGGGGTGGGCGAGGTCGAGGCTGACGCAGGCGCCGCCGGCCTTGAGCACGGCGAGCATGGCGACGAGGGTGTCGGTGCCGCGCGGCAGGGCGATGGCGACGGGGGCGCCGGCGCGGACGCCGTGGGCGGCCAGGCGGTGGGCGAGGCGGTCGGCGGCGGCGTCGAGTTCGGCGTAGGTCAGGGCGGTGGCGCCGCTGCGGACGGCGACGTCGTCCGGGGTGCGGGCGGCCTGGGCGGCGAACAGTTCGGGCAGGGTGCGGTCGACGGGCGGCTCGGTGCGGCCCTCGGTGGCGCGCCGGATGCCGTCGGCGTCGAGCAGGTCGATCCGGGCGATCGGCGTGTCCGGGGCGGTGAGCAGGAGGTCGGCGAGGGCGTCGAGGTGGCGCAGCAGGCCGTCGCGGTGGGCGGCGAGCGAGGCGGCGTCGTGGCGGGCCGGGTCGGCGTCGAGGGTGAGGCGCAGCGCGCCTTCGGGGCCGGGTGAGACGTTGAGGGCCAGGTCGTCGACGGGGCCGGCGGCGAGGTTGCGGACGGTGCCGGGCAGGCCGGCCAGGTCGAGGTCGGCCTCGAAGGCCTTGATGTTGACCATCGGGCCGAACAGGGCGCGGCGTTCGCCGGTGAGGCCGAGGTCGCGGCGCAGGTCCTCCAGCGGGTAGCGCTGGTGGCGGCGGGTGGCGCGCAGTTCGCGGACGACGCGGCGCAGCAGTGCCTCGGCGGTGTCGGCGGGGCGGACGGCCAGGCGGAGCGGGAGGATGTTGGCGGTGGCGACGGGGGTGCGCAGGGCGGCGGGGCCGCGGCGGTTGGCGAGCGGGAGGCCGAGCAGGACGTCCTCGGTGCCGGTGAGGCGGTGCAGGTAGCCGGCGGTGGCGGCGAGGAGGAGTTCGGCCCAGGTGGCGCGGGCGGCGTCGGCGGCGCGTTCCAGGCGGTCGCGGGTGCCGGCGGGGAGTTCGGCGGTGAGGCGCAGCGGGGCGGCCGGTTCGGCAGCCGCGGCGGCGGCTCCGGCGGCGGCTCCGGCGGTGGGGGTGCCGGGGAGGGCGGCAGGCGCGTCGGCGCCGGCGAGGCGGGCGGACCAGTGGGCGCGGTCGGCCCGGTACTCGGCGCCGGCCCGGTAGGCGGCCTCTTCGGCGGCGGTCTCGGCGAGGGTCGCGAACGGGCGGGGGTCGGGCTCGGTGCCGGTGGCGTGCGCGGTGTAGAGGGCGGCGACGCGTTCGCCCATGAGGGTCAACGCGTAGGCGTCGACGGCGAGATGGTGGATGCGGCGGTACCAGAGGCGGCGGTCGTCGGCGAGGCGGACGAGCGCGTGGGTGAACAGCGGGCCGGTGGTGAGGTCGGCCGGGCGGGCGAGGTCGGCGCGCATCCAGGCCTCGGCCTCGGCGTCCGGGTCGGCGGCGGTGCGCAGGTCGAGGTGGTGCAGCGGCCAGGGCCCGGCGGGGCGGGGCCGCTGGTGCGGGGTGCCGTCCGGACCGGTGACGACGACGGCGTTCAGCGCCTCGGCCTCGTCGACGGCCTGCCGCAGGGCCCGTTCGAACAGGTCCTCGTCGAGCGGGCCGGTGATCTCGACGGCGTCGCCGGTGTTGTAGACCGGGCTCGCGGGGTCGAGCGCCTGGGCGTACCAGATGGCGGCCTGGGCGGAGAGCAGCGGGACGTCGGCGGCCTGGGTGTCGACGGCGGGCATGGTTCGGGGTGCTCCTCGGGGGTCCGACGCGGGGTCCGCAGGGTCGCTCCGTAAACGGAACGCCTTACTTAGGTTAGCCTAATCTAACTTCAGATGATCTGGTCAACGGCCCCCGACGAGCGGGCCCTGACATTCCGGAGGACCCCGCCCGTGCCCGACACCCCACCGCCCCACGCCGTTGACCCGACCGCCTCGCGGGCCGCCGAGCAGGCCGGCCGGCACACCGATCGGCGGAGCGCCAAGCAGGCCGTCCGCGCGCGCGTCCACGCCCACCGCGAGGACCTGCTGACGCTCAGCCGCCGCATCCACGCCCACCCCGAGACCGCCTTCGAGGAGCACCGCGCGGCCGCCTGGTGCGCCGAACTCCTGCGCGCCCACGGCTTCGCCGTCACCGCGCCCGCGTACGGCCTCGCCACCGCCTTCGACGCGCGGATCGGCAGCGGGCCGCGCACCGTCGCCCTGGTCTGCGAGTACGACGCGCTGCCCGGCCTCGGACACGCCTGCGGCCACAACCTGATCGCCGCCGCCGGCATCGGCGCCGCGATCGGCCTCGCCCCGGACGCGGACCGGCTCGGGCTCACCGTCCGGGTGGTCGGCGCGCCCGCCGAGGAACGCGGCGCCGGGAAGGCGCTGCTGCTCGACGCGGGCGCGTTCGCGGGGGTGGACGCGGCGATGATGGTCCACCCCTGCCCGGTCGAGGTCGCCGACTTCCGCTCCTTCGCGCTCGGCACCCTGTCCGTCCGGTACACCGGGCGCGCGGCCCACCCCAGCCTCAACCCGCACGAAGGCCGCAACGCGGCCGACGCGCTCACCGTCGCCCAGGTCGCGCTCGGGCTGCTGCGCCAGCAACTCCCGCCGCACTGGCGGGTGCACGGCATCACCACCGCCGCCGGGACGGCACCGAACGTGATCCCCGACAGCGCGAGCGCCGAGTACGAGATCCGCGCCTCGGCCGCCGAGGACCTGGCGGAACTGCGGGCCCGTGTCGAGGACTGCTTCCGCGCCGGGGCGCTCGCCACCGGCTGCGAGGTGACGCTCGACCGGCCCGAGCCGGACTACCTCGACATGCGCTCCGACCCCGGCCTGCTGGCCCTGTGGCGGGCCAACGCGGCGGCGCTCGGACGGCCGGAGCCGGTCGAGCGCGCGCCCTTCGCCTGCACGGACATGGGGAACGTCTCGCACGCGGTGCCCGCCATCCACCCGGTGCTGGACATCAGCGGAGGCGCCTGCGCCCCGCACGAGGCGGCGTTCGCCGAGGCGGCGCTCGGGGCGCGGGCGGAGCGGGCGCTGCTGGACGGCGCGGTGGGGATGGCGTGGACGGCGGTGGACCTTGCGGCGGGGGCGGGCGGCTGACGGCGAACAGATGACAACTTTCAGCGAACAGCTTTCAACTTTCATCATCTGTCAGTTGAAATCTGTTCGCTGAAAGCTGTCTGCTGAAAGTTGTTCGCCGACCGCCGACCGCCGACCGCCGGCCGTCCCGCCGTCACCGGCCGTCCCACCACCACCGGCCGTCCCGCCGTCACCCGCCGGGAAGCGCCCCCGGTGCGACCCGCAGGGCCGTCACGCCCCGCTCCCGGACCAGCCCGGCGACCTCGCCGGGCCGCTGCGGGTCGGCCAGCACCACGGCCGCACCGGTCCGCAGCGGCCACAGGAACTCCCAGAGCGGCAGGCCCAGTTGCAGCACCCGGTCACCCGGGCCGAGCGGGTGCGCGGCCTGCAGCTCGCGCACCCGGCGGTCGGCCTCGCCGTGGGTGAGCCGGACGGCCGCCGGGCGGCCGCCGGGCCCGTACCCGACGCAGAGCAGGTGCTGCGGGGTGAGCGCCCGGGGCGGGTCGGTGGGCAGCTCACCGTCCGCCGCCAGGTCGGCCGGCGCCCCCGGCACCCCCGGCACCCCCTCCCCCAGCACGTACACCGGCGCGTTCTCCGCGAGCAGCCGCTCGCGGCGCCCGGGTGCGTCCGCCGGGTCGAGCGGCAGGTACGCCGCACCGGACTTGACGACCGCTAGCAATGCTGTCAGCAGCAACTCCGGCTGTCGCAGCTCGGCCAGGCCGACCACGGAGCCGGGCCGGGCGCCACGCGCCGTGAGGGCGCGGGCCAGCCGGTTGGCCGAGGCGTTCAGCTCCCGGTACCGGACCACGGCGCCGTCCGCGAGCAGCAGCGCCGGTGCGTCGGGCGTCCGGGCCGCCTGGGCCTCGATCGGTCCGATCACCGTGGTCGGCGGCTGCCGGCGTGCCGACCCGGCCGGTGGGCGCACCGCCGTCAGAACGTCCCGCCGGGCCCGCCGCTCGACGCCCGGCGAGGCCTCCCACCGGAGGTCCTCCCGCACGACGGCAGCCATCAGGCCGCGCCCAGCAGCTCGGCCCAGGCCTCGACCGCCGGGCGCTCGGCGAGCTTGACGAACGCGACCTCGGCACCCTCCGCCCGCCACCGCTCGGCGAGCGTCATCAGTCTGATCGAGTCCAGGCCCCAGTCGGCCAGGTTCTCGTCCACCGGGATGTCCTCCGGGTCCTCGCCGAGCAGGTCGGCGACCTCGGCCCGGATCCGTTCCACCGTGAAGCCCGTGCCCGTCACTTCCCCTCACCCGCACCCGGGTTCGACGCGTCCAGCGCCTTGAGCACCTCCGCCGTCGTGGTGACGACCCCGCAGCGGCCCGCCACCCAGGCGAGTGCGGCGCGGTGCTCCTGCGGCCCGAAGTCGGCGACCGCGTCGGCGACCACGAAGGCGGGGAGGTCCCGCATCCAGGCGTCGCAGGCGGTGGCCTGCACGCCGATGTGCGCGTACACGCCGGTGATCACCAGCTGGTCGCGGCCCTGCTCCGCCAGCAGCCGCGCCAACTCGGTGCGGACGAAGGCGCTGTACTTCCACTTGGTGAGCAGCGTGTCGCCGGCCTCGGGCGCGACGGCGTCGGCGATCGCGGTGGCGCGCGGGTCGTCCGGGATGCCGGGCCCCCAGAAGTCCTGCTGCAGTCCGCGCTCGGCGGGGCTCTGCCCGCCGGGCTGCGCCGAGTACACCACCGGGACGCCGCAGACGCGCGCGGCCGTCGCCAACCGGTCGACGTTGCCGAGGAGTTCGGGCAGGGGCGCGGCCTCGGCGGCGAAGGCGTCCAGGAAGTGGTTCTGCAGGTCGTGCACGAGCAGGACGGCACGGGCCGGGTCGACCGTCCAGGAGACCCGGTTGGCGGGCAGTTCCTCGGCGGCGGGCAGGGGATAGGAGGGGATGCGGGGCAGGCCCACGACGGCGATTCCTTCGGTTCGGGGTGCTTCGGTTCGGGGTGCTTCGGTTCGGGGTGCTTCAGCGGGTGGTGGCAGGCAGTGCGGCCGCGATGGCGGCGCGCAGGTCCTTCTTGCTGACCTTGCCGATGCCGGTGGCGGGGAACGCCTCGACGAACTCGACCCGGTCCGGCACCTTGTACTCGGCCAGTCCGCGCCCCCGCACGAAGCGCTTCAACTCGATAGCCTTGGGGGGCTGTTCGCGGCGCTCGGCGCGCAGCACGACATAGGCGCAGGTGCGCTCGCCGAGGTACGGGTCGGGCATCGACACGACGGCGGCGTCGTGCACGGCGGGGTGGGCGAGCAGGTGGTTCTCGATCTCCTCGGCGGCGACCTTCTCGCCGCCGCGGTTGATCTGGTCCTTGGCCCGGCCCTCCACGACCAGGTGGCCGCTGGGCAGGCGGCGGACGAGGTCACCGGTGCGGTAGAAGCCGTCCGCGGTGAAGGAGTCGGCGTTGTGCGCGGGGGCGTTCCAGTAGCCGCGGATGGTGTACGGGCCGCGGGTGAGCAGGTGCCCGGTGGCGCCGTCCGGCAGGTCCCGGTCGTGGTCGTCGACGACCCGGACTTCGTCGTCGGGGGAGATCGGCCGGCCCTGGGTGGTGGTGATCAGCTCCTCCGGGTCGTCCAGCCGGGTGTAGTTGACCAGGCCCTCGGCCATCCCGAACACCTGCTGCAGGGTGCAGCCGAGCACCGGGCGCACCCTCCGGGCGGCCTCCTCGCTGAACTTGGCGCCGCCGACCAGCAGGACCCGCAGGCTGTCGAGGCGGTGCGGGCCGCGCTCGGCGGCGTCCAGCCACAGCAGGGCGAGCGGCGGCACCAGGCCGGTGACCGTGACGCCTTCGCGCTCGATCAGCGGGAACGCGGTCTCCGGCCCCGGCTGCGGGCAGAGCACCACGCGGCCGCCGGCGTACAGGGTGCCGAGTGAACCCGGGGAGCTGAGCGGGAAGTTGTGCGCGGCGGGCAGCACGCACAGGTAGACGGCGTGTTCGTCCAGGCCGCACAGTTCGACCGAGCCGCGCAGCGAGTAGATGTAGTCGTCGTGGGTGCGCGGGATCAGCTTCGGCACGCCGGTGCTGCCGCCGGAGAGCTGGAGGAAGGCGACGTCCGCGGGCTCGGGTTCGCGCTCCGGCCCCGGTCCGTCGCAGGGCACGTCGGCGAGCCGGACGTGCTCCCCCGGGTCGTCCCCCGCGACCGCGACCAGGCGCAGCGCCGGGTTCTCCGCCTTCACGCGGGAGGCGAGTTCGCGGTAGTCGAAGCCACCGGAGAGGTCGGCGACGATGTACCCGGCCGCGCCGGTGAAGGCGCAGAAGTGGCCGATCTCGGCGTGGCGGTGGGCCGGCAGCGCGAAGACGGGCAGCGCGCCGATCCGGAAGAGGGCGAAGACGACCTCGAAGAACTCGGCGGTGTTGGGCAGTTGGACCACGACGCGGTCGCCGGGGCCGATTCCGCGGGCGAGCAGGCCGGCGGCCATCCGGTCGGCGCGGTGGTCGAGTTCGGCGTACGTCCAGCGTCGCTCCCGGGGTGCCTGGCCGGGCCGGCCCGAGGCGCCGCCGGGGTCGACGACGGCGATCCGTTCGCCGTGCGCGGCGGCGCGGTCGCGCAGCATCCGCCCGAAGGTCTCGCCGCGCCAGTACCCTGCGGCGCGGTAGCGTTCGGCGAACTCGGCGGGGTAGGGGGTGAATCCGTCCGACACGGTCCGGTCCGACACGGTCCGGTTCGGCACGGTCCGGTTCGGCGCGGTCCGGTTCGGCGCGGTCCGGTCCGGCACGGTCTCCTCCGACTGCGTCACCGCGGCACCCCCGCGGCGTCCAGGAAGGTGCGGAACTTGGCGCTGGTCTCGGCCAGTTCGGCCTCGGGCCGGGAGCGGTCGACGACGCCGGCGCCCGCGTACACCCGCAGGGTGCGCCGTCCGGCCTCGGCGCAGCGGATGGTGACCACCCACTCGCCGTCGCCGGCGGCGTCCTGCCAGCCGACCATGCCGGTGTAGAGGCCCCGGTCGAAGGGCTCGACCTCGCCGATCACCCGGCGGGCGAGGTCGGTGGGGGTGCCGCAGACCGCCGGGGTGGGGTGCAGGGCGGTGGCCAGGTCGAGGGCGGTGACGGCCGGGTCGGCGAGTTCGCCGGTGATCGTGGTGGCCAGGTGCCACATCGCGGCGGTGCGGACCAGGGTGGGCCGTTCGGGGACGTCCAGGGTACGGCAGTGCGGCGCGAGCGCGGTGCGGATGGCGTCGACGACGACGGCGTGCTCGTGCAGGTCCTTGGGCGATTCCAGCAGGGTGGCGGCGCGGCGGACGTCCTCGCCGAGGTCGTCGCTGCGCGGCACCGAGCCGGCCAGCGGGTTGGCGAGGACGGCCGTTCCCCGCCGGGAGAGCAGCAGTTCGGGGCTGGCGCCGATCAGGGTGCGGCCGGGGCCGGCGGGGACGGCGAAGGTGTAGCCGCCCGGGTCGCGGCGGGCGAGCCGCTGGAGGACGGCCGGCAGGTCGAGCGGGCGGTCGGCGGTGAGCTCCAGCGTGCGGGCGAGCACGACCTTGCTCAACTCGCCGCCGCGCAGCCGTTCGACGGCGGCGGCGACGCCCGCGCCGTACGCCTCCGGGGCGGGGACGGGGCGCAGCTGCCAGTCCACCCGGTCGGCGGGCGGCGCGGGGAGGGCGATCAGCGGGTCGTCGCGCAGGGCGCCAGTGGTGCGGACGCGGGCGGGGACGACGAGTTCGGCGCGGCGGTCGTGGTCGAAGGCCACCGCGCCGACGACGAGCGGCCGTGGGGAGTCCGCGCGGTCGGCCCCGGTCCCGGTCCCGGCCTCGGTCCCGGCCTCGGCCTCGGCCTCGGCCAGGGTCTCGGCGACCCGCAGGGCCAGCGGGCGCCCGTCCTGCGGCACCCGGGCGCGCACGCCGCCGGTGAGCAGGGTGCGGGTCGGGGAGGCGAAGAAGGCTTCGTCGGCGGCGGCCCGGTACTGGCCGAGCAGACCGCTGGCGGCGCCGATGACGGCCTGGTCGATGACGGCCTGGTCGATGACGGCCTGCTCGATGACGGCCTGGCCGACGGCCTGGCCGGGGACGGCCCGCGCATCGGGGTCGGGGGCGTGGGCGGGCGGGCCTGCCGGGGCGGCGGGCGTCCCCGCCGGGGCGTGGTGCACCGTGGTCACGGTGGATTCTCCAGTCTGGGACGGATCTGGGGCGGATCTGGGGCGGCGTCGGGGGTGAGGCCGGGGCCGGCACCGGGGGTCGGTGCCGGGAGGTGGCGCGGAGCGGCGCCCGGGGCGGCGCCGGCTCGGGCCGAGTGGCGCCGGGTGGGCGGCGTCAGGCGCGCAGGGTGGCGCCGCCGTCGACGTACAGGTCGTGCATGGTGATGTGCCGGGCCCGGTCGGAGGCGAGGAAGACGACCGCGTCGGCGATGTCGGCGGGCGCAGCGATCCGCCCGAGCGGGATGCCGACCCGCCAGGCTCCCGGGTCGCCGTCGATCACCCGGCGTTCGGCGGCCTCGGCGTCCGCTCCCCACAGGCCGCGCTGCATCTCGGTGTCGGTCGATCCGGGGGAGACGATGTTGCAGCGCACGCCGGAGCGGGCGAGTTCGAGGCCGAGGCAGCGGGTGAACATGGTGGCCGCCGCCTTGGACGCCGCGTAGGCGGCCATTCCGGCGCGCGGCACCCCGGCGGCGTTGGAGCCGACGGTCACCACCGCGCCGGCGCCGCGGGCGGCCATCCGGCGGCCGACCGCACGGCTGGTGTGGAAGACGCCGGTGGCGTTGACCGCGAAGGTCTCCGCCCAGTCCTGGTCGGCGAGTTCGACGACCGGTGCGGCGCGCAGGATTCCAGCGACGTTCACCAGCACCGCGAGCGGCCCGAGTTGACGTTCCATCAAGTCGACCGCCCGGTCGACGGCTTGGGAGTCGGCGACGTCCAGGACGTACGGGCGCACGGCCGGCGAGTCCGCCGCGAGGGCGGCGAGCGGGTCGGGGTTGCGGTCGACGGCCGCGACGACGGCGCCTTCGGCGGCCAGCGCCCGGGCGACGGCCGCACCGATGCCCTGGCCGGCTCCGGTGACCATGGCGACGGCACCGTCGAATTCGGATCGCTGCACAGGACATCCCCTCCGACCAGCAAGATTAGGCAAGCCTAACCTAACACATTCGTTCGCCTACGCCGGGAGTCTGTGCGAGCGTCAACTCGGCCGCCGGTCCCCCGCTTCACCCCCCGCACCACCGCCCCGGTCCGCCGCCGGCTCCGCCCGGGCATGCGAAAGGGCGGGGCCGCGTCAACGCGGCTCCGCCCCGAAAACCCCACACCCGGCCCCGCGCCCACGCCCGTCACGCACACGAACGCGAACGCGAACGCGAACGCAAACGCGAAGGGGTGGTGCAGCCCCGCACGGCCGGGGCCCGGAAGGCCCCGGCCCGGCCTCAGCCCGCGGCCGGCGGCGGGGTGAGCCCGGCGCAGCCGCGCAGTCCGTCGCGGCGCTTGAGGGCGGCGGCCGCCGCGGCGCCGGTGACCGGCTGGGGTATGCCCTTGTCGTCGATCGTCGCCGGGGCGAAGGCCTCGCCCTTCACCTTGCCGTCCGGGGTGATGGTGAGGGTGGTGACGCCGGTCTCGTTGGAGTTGGCGTAGTTGGAGGTGCCGTACCAGAGGAAGTTGCCGAAGCCGTACCCGACGTAGGTGCTGCCGAGCATGCCGGAGCCGACCATGGTGTGCGCGTGGGTGCCGACGACCGCGGTGGCGCCGACACCGGCGAGCTTCTTGGCGACGGCGGTCTGCGCACCGGTGGGGCAGGCCTTGCCCTCCTCGCCCCAGTGCAGGTAGACGAGCACGACGGGCGCCTGCGCCTTGGCCGCCTCCACGGCCTTGACCAGGGCGGGGACGTCGAGCGCCGAGGCGATGCCGGGCTTGTCGGCGCCGGCCCGCCACTTCTGGTTGGTGATGTCCTCGACCTGGCTGGCGGCGACGACCGCGACCTTCACGCCGCGCACGGTGGTGACGTACGGGGCGTAGGCCTCCTTGGCGTTGTGGCCGACGCCGAGCACGGGGATGGGCGAGGAGTCCTTGGCGGCGAGGGTGTCGGCGAGGCCGTCCGGGCCGAAGTCGACGGCGTGGTTGTTGGCCATCGAGACGATGTCGACGCCGGAGTCCTTGAGGACGGACAGCGCCTTGGGCGAGGTGCGGAAGGTGTACGTCTTGGGTTCCGGCGCGCCGCGCCCGGTGATCGCGGTCTCCAGGTTGAGCACGGAGAGGTCGGCACCGGCGAGGGTGCTCGCGATCGGGCCGAGCGCCGGCTCGGGCGCCTTGACGGCGAGCCGGGGCTCGGTGCGGCCCTCGAAGTGGACGTCGCCCGCGAAGGCGACGGTGATGGTGCCGTCCGGGCGGGGCGGGCGGCCGGTCTTGGCGGGGAGCGGGGCCTGGGCTGCGCCGGTCGCCGGCTCGGTGCCGGCGGGTGGGGCTGCGGACTGGTTCCCGGTGGGCGTCGCGCCCTGGGCGGCGGGCTTGGCCGGGTCCGGGTCGTCCGGCCCGCAGGCGGCGACGGCGCTCAGTCCGACGAACAGCGCGACGGCGGCCGCGGCACGGCGCATGACTGGTTCCCCCCGGAGATCGGCACAAGAAACGGTCAGCCTACGCCACGACCTCGGCACCGATCCGGTCCACCTCCGCAACAGTCCACACACAACCGGCCGCAAATCGACACGAATGGACGCAGAAACGGGCCGCCACGTCCCGGTCCGCCCACCCGACCCGGCCACCGCGTCCCTGGCGCGACGGGCCCGGGCGCGCGCAGCGTGGAGGGGGGAGCCCGGAACACGGCGGCGCCCCGGCAGTGACCCGGCGGCGGCACAGCGGCCGGACGGCGGCACCGGAGGTGGTGCGAGATGGACAGCGGGCGACCCGCCCCCGGCCGGGCCCGCCGGATCGTGGTCGGGATCGACGGCTCGGCGCCCTCGAAGGCGGCGCTGCGCTGGGCGGTCGGCCAGGCCACGCTGACCGGCGCGACGGTGCACGCGGTGGCGGCCTGGGAGTACCCGTCGCTGTACGGGTGGTTCGCGCCGATGGTGGACGACGGCTTCGAGCTGACCGCGCTGCGCACGCTGACCGCCGAGGTGAACGAGGTGGCGGGCCCGGACCGCCCGGTGGAGATCCGGGAGAGCCTGGTGCTCGGCCACGCCGCCGACGTGCTGCTGGAGGCGGCCGAGGACGCCGACCTGCTGGTGCTGGGCAGCCGCGGCCGCGGCACCTTCGCCCGGACGCTGCTGGGCTCGGTCAGCACCCGCTGCGCGGTGCACGGCACCTGCCCGGTGGTGATCGTCCGCGCTGACGGCACGGCCACCGCCGGAACAGCCGGCGCAGCGGGGACAGCCGGGACAGCCGGGACAGCCGGGACAGCCGGGGCCACAACGACAACGGCCGCCGCGACCGCAGGGGTCTCGACGGCCGCGGGAGCGACGGCCGGGGGCGCCGCCCGGACGAAGGACTGGCAGCTGAGCCTGCACGTGGTCGAGGACGAGGACACCACCCGGGTGCACGCCGTCCTCGACGCGGACGGCGACGTCCTGCACAGCGACACCCTGGCCCGCCGCAATCCGCGCGACGCCCCGGCCCCGGCGGTCGGCGACGACTTCGCGGTCGGCCGCGCCCTGGTCGACCTCGGCCACCAGCTGCTGCGGGCCGGCGTCCGCGACGCCACCGGCCCGGCCGAGTCGGAGTGAACGGCCGGGCCGGAACGCGCGCGGAGCCCCGGGCTACAGCCGCCCGGGGTACCGGCGCTCGGGGGGTACCGGCGCTCGGGGCTAAAGCCGCTCGGGGACGGGGTTGCCGACCGCCTCGATGGCGCGGCGCACGGGGACCTTCGCCAGCACCACGAACCCGATCACGAAGAACACCAGCAGCGAGATGATCGCCGAGCGGTAGCTGCCGGTGATCTCGTACGCCATGCCGAAGACCAGCGGGCCCATCCAGCTGGTGCCGCGGTCGCTGATCTTGTAGAGGCTGAAGTACTCGGCCTCCCGGCCGGCCGGGATGAGGTGGGAGAACAGCGAGCGGGACAGCGCCTGGCTGCCGCCGAGCACCAGGCCGATCATGCAGGCGAGGGCGTAGAACCAGGCGGGCTGGTGGGCCGGCATGAAGTAGCCGAGGGCGAGGGTGATCACCCAGCCGACCAGCGAGCCGAGGATGGTGCGCTTGGCGCCGTGGCGGCGGGCGATCCGGCCGAGCAGCAGCGCGCCGCCGATCGCCACGATCTGGACCAGCAGGACGGCGGTGACCAGGGAGGTCTGGTCCATGCCGAGTTCCTCGCTGCCGTAGAGCGAGGCCTGCGAGACGACGGTCTGGATGCCGTCGTTGTAGAGGAGGAAGGCGCCCAGGTAGAGCAGGGTGAGCGGGTGCTCGCGCATGCTGCGCAGGGTCCGGCCGAGTTCGCGCAGGCTGCTGCCGGCGGCGGGCCGGTCGGACGCGACGGCCTCGGTGCGGGCGGGCGCCGCACCGGCTCTGGACGGCAGCCGGAACAGCGGGACGAGGGTGAACAGCGCCCACCACAGGCCGGCCGAGGCGAGGCAGATCCGCACGGCGGTGCCGGAGGACAGGCCGAGCGACTCGTGGCCCTGGAACAGCGCGAGGTTGGCGATGAGCAGCAGCCCGCCGCCCGCGTAGCCGTAGGCCCAGCCCTTGGAGGAGACGGCGTCGCGCTCGTCGGGGGCGGCCAGGCCGGGCAGGTAGGCGTAGGAGAGCGCCACCGACACCGCGTACGAGATGTTGGCGACGACCAGCAGCGCGCCGCCGAGCAGGTAGCGGTCGCCGTCGAGGAAGAACATCCCCATGGTGGCGAGCGCGCCGACGTACGCGAAGCCGCACATCAGTTCCTTGTGCCGCCCGATGCGGTCCGCGACGGTGCCGGTCAGCAGCATCGCCGCGACCGAGATCAGCACGGAGAAGGAGACGGTGTACGGGAAGAACGATCCTGCGCGGATCGACAGGCCCAACGGGTGCACGTCGCCGGACGCGTCGGCGGCGTTCTTGGCGATCTCGGTCAGGTACGGCCCGAGGAACACCGTCAGGACGGTCGCCGAGAAGGCGGCGTTGGCCCAGTCGTTGATGTACCAGCCGAACTGCATCCGGCGCAGGGCACGGGCGTCGGCGGTGTCGGTCGCCGGACTGTCCGGGACGTGGCCCGGCGCGTGGTCCGGCAGATGGTCCGTGGTGCTCATGGGGCTCCTGGCTCCTAGGCGCTGCCGTCGGTCCAGCAGCCGCGCTCGCCGAGGACGTCCCGCAGGACGTCGATGCGATCGGCCATGATGCCATCCACACCCAGGTCGAGGAGAGCCCTGATCCGTGTGGCATCGTCCACAGTCCACACGTGAACCTGCAGGCCGAGGCGGTGGGCGGCCCGCACGAAGGCCCGGTCGACGACCCGCACGCCCTTGTGCCGCTCCGGCACCTGCGCGCACACCCCGGCGTACGGCCCCTTGCCGTCCGGCCCCCTGCCGTCCGGACCCCTGCCGTTCGGACCCCTGCCGTTCGACCCCTTGGCGGACGGCGCGGGCAGCAGCGGCCCGGCCAGCGAGCGCAGCCGCAGCCGGGCGACCTCGCGCGGGCCGAGCGAGGTGGCCAGCCGGGGGCCGGCGGCGGCCCGGACGGCGGCGAGCCGGGAGTCGGAGAAGCCGCCGACGCAGACCCGGTCCCAGGCGTTCGTGCGGCGGATCGTCTCGACCAGAGGCGCGACGGCCGGCGCCGCCTTGACGTCGATGTTGAAGCGGGCGGCGGGGAACGCGCCGAGCAGGTCCTCCAGCAGCGGCACCGGCTCGGTGCCGCCGATCCGCGCCTGCCGGACGGTCTCCCAGGGCAGCTCGGCGACCGCTCCGGCGCGGTCGGTGACCCGGTCGAGGCGGGTGTCGTGGAAGGCGACCAGCACCCCGTCGCGGGTGGCGTGCACGTCCGTCTCCAGGTAGCGGTACCCGAGCGCGACGGCCGCCTCGAAGGCGGCGAGCGAGTTCTCGGGGCGCCCGAGGTCGCCGCCCCGGTGCGCGAACGCGAGCGGCCCCGGGTGGTCGAGGAAGGGATGCATGTCGTGCTCCGAACTTCTGGGAGGGGGCCCGCGCGCCCGGCCGGGTGCGGCCGCGCGCGACCACGGCGCGAGCACACTACGACCACGTCCGACCACGTCACAGCCGGTGCCGGGGCCGCGCGCGTTACAGTATTACGCACCCTGTCAAGCAGTAACGAGGGGGCGGGCGGCGGGCCGGGAGCGCGATGATGGGGCTCGACGCACCGGATCGCCAGGAGGAGGCGCGCGCCGCCCATGGACGCCAGCGATGGAGCAGCCCGGACCCCCGCTCCCGACTTCACGCCCGCCGAGCGCGCCCGGGGGCGGGCGCTGCGCCGGGCCCAGGCGCCGTGGGTGCTCGCCGGCCGGGCGGCGGGGCTGGCGCTCGGCCTCGCGCTGGGCCTGACCCCGGCCGGGGCCGGGCTGGTGTCGACGGTCGGCGGGTGGTTCGGCGGCTCCTGGGCCGCCGAGGTGCTGGCGGGCGCGGGCGCGCTGGTGCTGCTCGGGCAGGCGCTGCAGCTGCCGTTCGGCGCGCGGGTGCGGGCGGTGCGGGCCCGGTTCGGACTGGTGACGCAGGGCTGGGGCGGCTGGGCGGTGGACGCGCTGCGCGGGCTGGCGCTCGCCCTCGGGCTGTTCCTGCCGCCGGCGCTGGGCCTGTTCGCGTTGACCGGGTGGTCGCCGTCGCGCTGGTGGGTGCCGGCGGCGGGTGCGGCGGCGCTGCTGACCGTGGCGCTGTCCTTCCTGTACCCGCTGCTGGTCGAGCCGGTGTTCAACCGCTTCACCCCGATGCCGCCGGGCGAACTGCGCGGCGCGCTGCTGGGCCTGGCCGAGCGGGACGGCGTGCGGGTGTCGGAGGTCCTGGTGGCGGACGCCTCCCGGCGGACCACGGCGCTCAACGCGTACGTCTCCGGCTTCGGCTCGACCCGCCGGATCGTCGCGTACGACACGCTGCTGTCGACGGCGGCGCCGCGCGAGGTGGAGTTGGTGGTGGCGCACGAGCTGGGGCACGTCAAGCACCGGGACGTGCCGACCGGCACCGCGCTGGGGGCGGTGGGCGCGGCCGTGGCGGTGGCCCTGCTCGGGCTGCTGTCGGCCTGGCGGCCGCTGCTGGACGCGGCCGGCGCGGCGGACGCGGCGGATCCGCGGGCGCTGCCGCTGCTGGCCGCGCTGGCGGGGCTGCTGGGGGCGCTGTCGGGGCCGGCGCAGTGCGCGGTGAGCCGCCGGATCGAGGCGCGGGCGGACCGGCACGCCCTCGAACTGACCGGGGACGTCGAGCAGTTCGTCGCGATGCAGCGCAGACTGGCGGTGGCGAACGTCGCCGATGTCGACCCGCCGAGGCTGCTTGAGCTACTGTTCGCCACTCACCCGAGTACGGCACGCCGGATCGCCGCCGCCCGGGCCTGGCGGGGTGCGGGGCCGCAGCCGCAGCCGAGGCCGGCGTCGAACCCCGGGTCGGAGTCCGACCCGGCGCCGGAGCCGGCACCCCGGGAGCCGGGCGCCACACCGGGCGGATCCGTTGTATAGTGCAACAAATTCCGAGGAGGTAGGTACGCCGTGCCCGGCCGCGAGTCGTCCATCGACACCATCCAGCGCGAGCTGACCGCCTTCGCCCGCCGTGCCCGGCACAAGGCCTCCCAGCTGCATCCCGACCTCTCGCTGGTCACGTACAGCATCCTCGACCTGATCACCGAGCGCGGCGGCAGCCGGGCCGCCGACGTCGCGGCGTACTTCATGCTCGACAAGTCGACCGTCAGCCGGCAGGTCGGCGCCCTGGAGAAGCTCGGCCTGCTGGCCCGCGAGGCCGACCCGGACGACCAGCGCGGCCAGATCCTGCGCGCCACCGACGCCGGGCTGACCCTGCTGCGGGACGCCAACGAGCAGCGCCGCCAGGCGTTTACCGCCCGGTTCACCGACTGGTCGGACGAGGACGTCGCCCGCTTCGCCGCCTACCTGGCGCGCTACGGCGCCGAGGGCTGACCCCGGCGCACCCGGCCGGACCTCCGCCCCACCCGCCCCCGGCGCGCCCGGGCGCGCCCGGCACCCGCCCGCGCGGGCCGCCCGGAATGCGCCCCACCGCCCGGACGGTGTACAGAAGAGGAGTGCCCCTCCGGCAGCGCCCCCACGACCCCCGCCGCACCTGGCTCCCCGACCGCCGCGTCCTGACCGGCCTGGTCCTCGGGCTGATCGTGCTGATCACCGTCGTGGACGTCCTCGCCCCGCCGCACATCCACCTCGGCCCGCTGCTGATCGTGGCACCCGCCCTGACCGCCTCCTTCGCCGGCGCCCGTGGCACCGCCGCCGTCGCGCTGCTCGCCATCGCCGCGCTCACCGTGATCGGGGTGGCCCGGGACGGCCTCACCACCTCCAACCACGAGACCCAGCTGGGCGCGCAGGCCATCGTCTCGGTGCTGATCGTCGGCCTGCGGGTGCTGCGCGACCGGCACGAGCGGGAACTGGCCCGGGTCCGCACCGTGTCCGAGGCCGCCCAACGGGTGCTGCTGCGCCCGCTGCCGGAACGGATCGGGCCGCTGCGCCTGGCCTCGGTCTACCTGGCCGCCGAGGCCGAGGCCCAGGTCGGCGGCGACCTGTACGCGGCCGCGCGCACCGCCACCGGCACCCGGCTGCTGGTCGGCGACGTCCGCGGCAAGGGCCTGTCCTCGCTCGGCGACGCCGCCCTGCTGCTGGGCGCCTTCCGCGCCGCCGCCCACCTGCACGCCGAGCTGCCCGAGCTGGCCGCCTACCTGGACGGCAGCGTCAGCTGGGACCTCGCCCAGCTCGCCGAGCAGTCCCGGCAGGCGAGGCTGCTGCCCGCGCCCTCCCCCGATGTGGTCGGCGGGAGCAGCGAGGACACCGGCGAGTCGTTCATCACCGCCGTCCTGCTGGACATCCCCGACGACGGCACCGAGGTCAGCCTGATCGACTGCGGCCACCCGCCCCCACTGCTGCTGCGCCCGGACGGCGTGACCGCCGTCGCCGCCCGCCGGCCGGCCCCGCCGCTGGGGCTCGGCGAACTCGCGCCGACCCGCTACGAGGTCGAGGTGTTCCCGTTCGTCCCTGGCGACCGCCTGCTGATCTACACCGACGGCGTGATCGAGGCCCGGGACGCGCAGCGCCGCTTCTACCCGCTCGACGAGCGCGTCACCGCCTGGCTCGGGGACCGCCCGGCCGCCCTGCTGCAGAACCTGCGCCGCGACCTGCTCGGGTACGTCGGCGGGCGTCTGGACGACGACGCCGCGATCGTCCTGGTGGAGCGGCTGCCGGACGACGGGCCGCCCCGCGGCCTGCGGGCGCTCAGGCCGCGGCCCCAGCCGCCGGCCGGCGTCGGCTGACCTCCGCACGGGGTCGGGGCTGGAGGCGGGGGCGAGGCCGGGTCGGGGCCAGGTCAGGGCGGGGCGAGGCCGGGTCTGGGCGGGCTCAGGGCCGGTACGGCAGCTGCGGGACGTCGAAGCAGGTGGTGGTCATCGACGGCACCTGGGTCACCCAGCCGCCCTGCCCGCCCCGGGCGGCGTCCTGCCAGCGGGCCGCGTTCAGGCAGGCGCGGACCGGGCCGGCGGGCGGCGGCTGCGGGACGAAGGAGGCGGGCAGGATCAGGCCGTGCGCGTCGTACGGCTCGGCGCGGTTCATGAACGCCTCCACGCAGGCCCGGGTCAGCGCGGCGCCGCAGGAGCCCATCGCGTCGGCCAGCCACTGCGCCCCGGCCCAGCCCTCCAGCTCCCAGGCGGACAGCCGCCCGGCGCGGTCCGGGAGGTAACGGGCCATCGCGGTGCGGAAGTCGTGCACCGCCGGGTACTGCTCGTCCTCGTAGTTCAGGCTCGACGACGTCGCCCACAGCGCGTTGCGGCAGTTCGGCGAGGAGGCGTAGTCGGTGCGCACCGACTCGGACCAGTTCTGCACGTTGGTGACCTTCGCGGCCACCCGCACCCCCGCCTCGTCCAGCGCCCGGCACAGCGCCGCGTTGCCCCGGGTGTCCATGGCGTCGAACAGCAGCTGCGAGCCGTCCGCCCGGACGGCCGCCGCCACCGCCTGGAAGTTCGGCAGCGCGAAGTCCACCGTCTGGAGCAGCACCCGGTAGCCCTCGGCCTCCAGCCCGGCCTTGAGCTGCGCGGCGTACCGGGCCGAGTCGGCCTGGTTGTAGGCGACCACGGCGGCGCTGCCCGCGCCCAGGCGCTGCTTGAAGAAACGGAACACCTCGGTGCTCTGGTAGAGCGTGCCGTTCCAGCCGACCGAGCGGCCGTCGCGCGGGGCGGCGCTGCCGTAGATCCCGTACAGGTGCGGCCACCGGTCGTACGCGGTGCCGATCGGCTGGCCGCCGACGTCCGGCACCGCCTTGCCGCTCACGTAGGCGGCGCCCGCGTAGTCGAGGACGCTGCCGCTGACGAAGGCGAAGACGTGCGCCTGGTCGATCAGCCGGTGCACGCAGTCCTGGTTGCCGATACCGCTGCCGCCGTCGTCGCAGGTGACCAGCCGGACGGTGCGACCGTGCAGGCCGCCGCGGTCGTTGAGGGCCTGGAAGAACGCCTGCGCGCCGTAGCGCGGCCCGCTGAACACCTCGCTGCCGACCGGGCTGGTGAGGGAGGTGACGACGCCGATCCGGATCTCGTCGGCGCTGACGCCGGTGTCGGAGGCCGGATTGCCGCCGGGGGCGGTGCCGCTGGGGGCGCCGGGCGTGGGGCGGGGCCGGGCGGTGAAGGCGCCGTCCGGCAGCCGGGTGCCGCAGCCGGTCAGGACCAGGAGGACCACGACGGCCACGACGGCCACGACGGCCACGACGGCGGCCGGGAGCGGCGCGACCGGGGCCCCCGGCCGGCCGGCGGCAGCGCGGCCGGGCCGGGGAAGCAGTCCGACGATGAGCCGGCGGACGGTCAGCCGCATCCGGGGATCGGGGTGCCGCTGGCGCCACCCGCCTGGGTGAGCAGGCCGCACAGCGTCGAGCGGGAGACCTTCCACACGCCGTTCTCCAGCACGGACTGGCCGCTGGCGCTCGGCTCGACGACGTTGCCCTGGAGGGAGAGCGAGTAGGTGACGGTCGCGTCGCTCGCGTCGGTGAACGCGATGTCGCCGACCTTCGCCTGCACCTGGCCGACCCTCGGGTCCTGGGAGAAGCCCTGCAGTACCGGGAGCAGCGTGTCGCCGCCCTGGAGCAGCTTGGCCTTGTCCGGGATCGGGGTTGCGGGGTCGAAGAACTTCTCCCAGTTGGCGGTGATCTCCGTCTTGGCGGCGGCCGGGTCGGCGGGCGCGGTGCCGGTCGCCGAGGCGGACGCGGTGGCGGACACGGAAACGGGGGCGGAGGCGCTCGGACTCGCCGAGGAGCCGGACTTGCTGCTGCTGCACGCGGCCGCCGAGCCCGCCAGCATCAGGGCGAGCAGCGCGCTCACCGTCCGCAGGGCCGGGCCGCCGCCCTTGGGGGTGCCGCTTCGCGTCACGTGCATGGTCTGTGCTCCCTCTCGGCTGCGCCGCCCGGGCGGGTGTGCGCGGGGTGGTGCGCGCGGTCTCCCGGATGCTGTTCCAGGCCGATCCTGGAAACGTCTCAGGTGACACCATGAAGGCGGATCCATGGACGAATCGCAATCCGGCGGCGAAACCGCCCGGAAAGCCGCGCGGATGCCGCCCGTCCGGCATGCCGCCCGCCTCCTGCGGACGGCCCGGGGCGGGCGGGAGTGGGCCGGCTGGGTCCTGCTCACGGTCGGCGCCGTGCTGTGCGTGCTGGGCTGGTACGGGGTCTCCGGCGAGCGCTACGCCGAGCAGCAGATCCCCTACCTGGCCTCCTCCACCGTGCCGGGCGCGGCGCTGATCGTGGCCGGCGCGCTGCTCGTCGCGCTGCGGCCGGGCGGCGGCCCCGGTACCGGCCACTCGGGGGGCGGCTCCTCCGACGGTGACCTGACCGGCCGACGGGTGGCACGGCTGTACGAGCTGCTGGTCGAACCGGAGGACGGCGACAGCGGCGAGGCCACCGGTGCGGCGGACGCGGCCGGTGCGGCGGACGCGGCCGGCGGGGAGGGGTGGCTGGCGGTGCCCGAGGGCGCCCACTACCACCGGCCGCGCTGCCCGCTGGTCGCGGGCAAGGCCCGGACGGCGGCGGTGGACGGCGAGGCCGTCCGGGCCCGGGGGCTGACGCCCTGCCCGCTCTGCGAGCCCGCCGCACCCGACCCGCCGTCCGACCCGCCGTCCGACCCGCCGACCGACCCGCCGACCGACCCCGGCCTGCCCACCCGTCCGGGCGAACCCGCCCCGCCGACCGGCTGAACCGCGATGACCGTGCCGCCCGTACTGCTCGCCTCCGCACTCGATCCGCTCACCGTCGACCTCGCGCTCGCCGGGCTCACCGTGGGCAGCGCCGCCGCGCTCAGCGGCATCGGCCTGGTCGTCTGCCACCGCGCCACCGGCGTCCTCAACATCGCCCAGGGCGCCCAGGCCATGGCCGTCGCCTACCTGCTGCGCGACCTCGTGGTGGTGCGGCACTGGCCGGTCTGGCCGGCCGTCGCACTGTGCCTGCTGGTGGTCGCCCCGGCCCTCGGCGTGCTGCTGGACGTCCTGGTCTACCGGCCGCTGCAGCGGCGCGGGGCCGGGCCGGCCGAGACCATGGTCGCCGGGCTCGGGGTGTTCGTGCTGCTCATCGGCACCGCCGTCCTGCTGTGGGGGGCGGCGCCGCTGGCCGGTGCGCCCTCGCCGTTCGGCGGTGCGCCGATCCGGCTGCCCGGCGGGCACGGCCTGCGGCCCGACACCGTCGCCCAGCTGGCCGCCATCCTGGTGCTCGGCCTGGCCGTCGCCGCCACCACCCGCTGGACCGGGTTCGGCCTGCGGCTGCGCGCCGTCGTCGACGACGGCCGCCTCGCCGCCCTCTCCGGCGTCGACGCCGACCGGGTCTCCGCCGCCGGCTGGGCGTTCGGCACCTTCACCGCCGGGCTCGTCGGCGTCGCCCTCGCGCCCTACCTGCTGCTCGACCCGTACGGGCTGCCGCTGCTGGTGATGGAGACGATGGCCGTCGCCGTCGCCGCCCGGCTGCGCAGCATCCCGGTCGCCGTCGCCACCGGGCTCGGGCTCGGTATCGCCCAGGCCGAGCTGACCCGGCTGCGCCCGGCCGGGCAGTTGCTGCCGCTCGTCGAGGCCGTGCAGTCCAACCTGTTCGTGGTCGCGCTGCTCGCCACCGCGCTGCTGGCCGGGCCCCGCATCACCGGGGAGGAGCGGACGGTGAGCGCCCCGCTGGCCGTCCGGCCGCTCGGTGGTGGTGGTGCTGGCGCCGGGGACGACGGCCGGGGGCGGCTCGCCGGGGTGGTCTGCCTGGTGCTGCTCCTGCTGCCGTTCGGCTTCCGGGGCAACGACCTGCGCAGCGCCCTGCTGGTGCCCGCGCTCGCGCTGGTGCTGCTGTCCGTCGTCGTGGTGACCGGCTACGGCGGGCAGATCTCGCTCGGGCAGGCCGGGTACGCGGGCCTCGGCTCGCTCGGGACCGCGCTGCTGATGTCCGGCCGCGTCCCCGGACTGCCGGCGCTGCCCGCCGGGCCCGCGCTGCTGCTCGCCGTCCTCGCCACCGCGCCGCTCGGCCTGCTCACCGGGTGGCCCGCGATCCGGCGGCGCGGGCTGGCGCTCGCCCTCGTCACCTTCGCGGTCGGGACGGCGATGAGCCGGTTCGTCTTCGAGCAGCCGTACGCCACCACCGGGCTCGTCCTCGAACGGCCGTCCTTCCTCGCCGGGGACCGTGCCTTCTACCTCGCCGAGCTGCTGCTGCTCGGCGTCGGCCTGCTCGCCGTCCGGAGCCTGCACCGGGGGCGGCTCGGCCGGGCGCTGACCGCGATGCGGGACCACGAGCCGGGCGCGGTCGCGGCCGGCGTCGACGTGCCCGGGCTGAAGCTGTTCGCCTTCGTCGTCGGCGCGGCGCTGGCCGCGCTCGGCGGCGGGCTGACGGGGCTCGCCGGGCGGGCCTTCGACGCGGCCTCCTTCGACCCCGTGCGCGGGCTGCTCTGGTTCGCGGCCGTGGTCGTCGTCGGGGCCGACAGCGCGCTCGGCGCCGTCCTCGCAGCAGCGCTGCTGATCGGCCTGGACGCCGGCACCGTCGCGGGCGTCTCGGCCGTCGCCATCGGCACGCTCGCCACGGCCATCGGGCGCCTGCCCGGCGGGCTCGCCGCCCTCCCAGGCAGCCGCCGGCCCGGCGGAGCCGTCGCCCCGGGGCCGATCGCGCCCGTCGGGTCGGCCGGGCCCGCCGCGCCCCTGCCGCCCGGTCGGCTCTCCCCCGCCGGGCTGCGCGCCCGCGCGGCGATCACCGCCCGGCTCGCCCGGGAGCGGCAGCCGTGACCCCGCACCCGGACACGCCGCCGGGCGGGGTGAACGGCCGGCTCACCGCACGCGGGATCGTGCGGCGGTTCGGCGGGATCGAGGCCGTGGGCGGGATGGACCTGACCGCGCGGCCCGGACGGATCACCGCGCTGATCGGGCCCAACGGCGCCGGGAAGAGCACCCTCTTCGACTGCCTCGCCGGGACCGCCCGCCCCGATGCCGGACGGGTGCTGCTGAACGGACGGGACGTCACCCGGCTGCCCGCGCACCGGCGCGTCCGGCTCGGGCTGGCGCGCACCTTCCAGCAGATCGCCGTCTTCCCCACCCTCTCGGTGGCCGACAACGTCCGCGTCGGCGCCGAGCACCGGCACGGCCGCACCGACCCGCGCGCCGTCGCCGCACGGACCGCCCGGGCGCTGGCCCTGCTCGGCCTGCGGGACGTCGCCGCCGAACCCGCCGGCTCCCAGCCCACCGGCACCCTGCGCCTGGTCGAGCTCGCCCGCGCCCTCTCCGCCGAGCCCCGCGTCCTGCTCCTCGACGAGCCGGCCGCCGGACTCGACGCCGCGCAGACCGCCCGGCTGGTCACCGTCCTCCGGGGCCTCGCCGAGCGCGGCCTGGCGCTGCTGCTGGTCGAGCACGACGCCGGCCTCGTCGCCGAACTCGCCGACACCGTCTACGCCATGGCCCAGGGCCGAGCGGTCGCCGCCGGCCCGACCGCGGCCGTCCTCACCGACCCCCGGGTCGCCGAGGCCTGGGGCACCCGGACATGACCTCCTCCGCCCCGCACCCCCGGCCGGCGGATCCGGCCCACGGCACTCCCGACACCCCCGGCGCTCCCGGCACTCCCGACGCCCCCGAGGGCACCGCCGACACCCGCCACCAGCCCCCGAGGTGACCACCCCGTGCCACCCGCCGCCGCCCTCCTCTCCGCCCGCGTCCGCTACGGCCCCCTCGAAGCCCTCCACGGCATCGACCTCGCCTTCCCCGCCGGCGCGCTGACCGTCCTGCTCGGCCGCAACGGCGCCGGGCGGACGAGTGTGCTGAACGCGCTGGCGGGGGTGGTGCGGCTGTCGGGCGGACGGGTGGTGTGGCAGGGCCGGGACGTGAGCGGGCTGTCGGTGCATCAGCGGGCGCGCCGGGGCCTGGCCCTGGTGCCGGCCGAGCGCGGGGTGTTCGGCTCGCTGACCGTGGCCGAGAACCTGGAGCTGGCCCGGTCCCGACCCGGCCGGGACGAGGCACTGGACCTCTTCCCCGAGCTGGCACCGCTGCTGCCCCGCCGGGCCGGCGCGCTCTCCGGCGGACAGCAGCAACTCGTCGCGATCGGACGGGCGTTGGCGGCACGGCCGAGCCTGCTGCTGCTCGACGAACCCGAACGCGGCCTGGCCCCCGCCGTCGCGGCCCGGCTGCACGCGCACCTGCTGGCCGGTGCCGCCGCCGGACGGACCGTGGTCGTGGCCGCGCAGGCGCTGCCGCGCACCCTCGCCGGGGCGGCGGTGGCGTACGTGCTGCACCGGGGAGAGGTGGCCTTCGCCGGGGAGCCCGGCGAGACGGCCGCCCTCACGGGCCTCGCGGCGTTCCCGGCCCCCACCGGGATCGGCGACCGCACCGGGGGGACCGGACCCTGAAGGAGCGGACGACCGGCCCAGCGGCCCGCCGGAGCCCCCGGTACCATGGCCGAGCCCGTTTCGATCATGGTCGGAACGATGGGGCGAGGGGGAGTCATGAACCACACCGAGACACACACCGACGCACACACCGACGCACACACCGCCGCACGCGCCACCGCGCTGCGCGGGGCCGGCGGCCCGCTGCTGCTCGCCTGCCTCGGCTGGGCCTGCGCGGTGCCGACGCTCATCGCGGACGACGACGTCCGCGCTCTCGTGAGCACCTGCCACGACAGCCCCGGCGCCGCCGTGTACGTGCTGCCGCTCGCCTGGGCGGGCCTGGCTCTGGGCGTCGGCGCGCTCTGCTGGGGCGGCTGGCAGCTCGCCACCGGCCTGTGGCGCAGGACGCGCCCGTTCGGCCTGGGACGCGCGCTGCTCTGCGTGGTGCTGCCGGTGGCGGCCCTCGCCGTGCCCGTCCAGTACGCCCTCGTAGGGACGGCCGCGCACGACACCGGGACGCGGCACAGCACCTGCTTCGGGCTCGCCCCGCTCCCGGGCGCGACCGACCTGGTCGGGGCCGCCGGGGCCCCGCTCACGGTGTGACCCCCGCCGCCGGGCGCGCGCGACCAGCACGACCCCGGCGACACCGGCGGCAACGGCAGCGCCGAAGCCCCCCGCGCAGGAACGGAAGCGGAAAGAACGGAACGGACGGAACACGGCGGTTCTCCTCCCCGGGAGCCCGGACGGCCCCCGCAGTGCCCCCACCATGACCCCCCGCCACCCCGTCGCACATGTACCGATCGGCACAGCCCCGGCGCGCAAAACGCCGTGCCCCCTGCCGATCGGCAGGGGGCACGGCGCGAAGGCGGTCACCTCGGAGGCGTCAGGCCGCGCCCCGCACGTACGGCGTGGTCGTGGTCAGCCGGGCGAAGCCGAGGCGCTGCAGGATGGGGCGGCTCTGGTCGCTCGCGTCGACCTGGAGGTAGCGGTAGCCGGACGCGGCGGCGAGCCGCGCGCGGTGGGCGACCAGGGCGCGGTAGATGCCCCGCCCGCGCCACTCCGGCACGGTGCCGCCACCCCAGAGGCCGGCGAACTCGGTGCCGGGGACGAGTTCCATCCGCGCCCCGCACACCGGCCGGTCACCGGCCATCGCGACGGTCATGGTGACGGTCTCGGAGCCGTGCGCGAGGCAGTCCAGCAGCCGCCGCCGCTGGTTCGGGTTGGGGACGCCGAAGGCCTGCTCGGCGGCCTCGGCCAGCAGGTCGACCCCGGCGGCGTCGGTGACCGGGACCAGCCGGACACCCTCGGGCAGCACGACCTCGGTCGGCAGGTCGCGGATGTCGGCCACCATCACCGACTCCTCGTCCTCCGCGGTGAACCCGGCGGCCAGCAGCCGCTCGCCGAGGTCGGCGGGCCGGTCGTGACCGTAGGTCTTCCACTCGAATTCGAGGCCCAGGCCGCCGAAGTACCGCACCTGCGCGGCGATCGCCTCGTCCGCCCCCGCCTCGTCCAGGTCCGACCAGAGGATGCCGTTCCAGTCGTGCGCGACGCCGACCTGCCGCAGGACGGCACCGTCGCGCTCGATGCGGGTGGTGCCGCCGTCCCCCCGCGCCTCGCGTCGGAGCCGGCGGTCGAACAGGGCGAGGACGTCGTCGTGATCCATTCGCTCACTCCAGCACGGCCGGGCGCCCCCGCGCCAACGAATTTCCGCAGGCCACCCGCCGGAAAGGGCTCCTCCGGAAACGGGCCCCGGGGGGCGCGGGCCCGGGCGCGGGCGCCTACTGCGCCAGGTGCCCGCCGTCGATCGGCAGGACGTCGCCGGTCACGAAGGCCGCCTCGTCCGAGGCGAGGAACAGCACCGCCGCCGCGCCCTCGCGGACGCACCGTTCCGCGACGGCGCGCCCGATCCCGCCGGCCGCGCCCGCCACCACGGCCGTGCGCCCCGCCGGCCGTCCACCGCCACCGCCCACCGCCCACCAGGTTCGCACTCGTCGCGCGAGCGGACTCTGTCGACTTGTCGTCAGATAGCTTGCTGAACGACACAGTTGGGACGATGGCGACCCACTCGGCGGTCACACCGTCAGGACGATCTTGCCGCGCAGGTGCCCGTGCTCGCTGAGCCGGTGCGCCTCGACCGCCTCCGCCAGCGGCAGCACCCGGTGCAGCGGCAGCCGCAGGGCGCCCTCCTCGTGCAGGGCGAGCGCGGCGGCGTAGGCGCGCTGGTGGTACGGCTCGCCGCCGTCGGTGCCGCCGGTGAAGCGGACGCCGTGCTCGGGCGCGCCCATCGGGTCGGCGATGGTCAGCACGCGCTGCGCGTCGCCGGCCAGCTCGATCGACAGCGGCAGCACCCCGCCCTGGCCGGCGGCGTCCAGCACCCGGTCGACCCGGCCGCCCGGGGCGGCCGCCCGCACCCGCTCGGCCAGGCCCTCGCCGTAGGTGACCGGGATCGCGCCCAGGTCGCGCAGGTGGGCGTGGTTGGCCTCGCTCGCGGTGCCGATGACGGTGATGCCGCGCGCCCGGGCGAACTGCAGCAGCAGGGTGCCGACGCCGCCGGCCGCGCCGTGCACCAGCAGCGTCTCGCCGGGCCGGACGCCGAGGACGTCCAGGGCCCGCTCGGCGGTCTCGGCCGCCACCGGGATCGCCGCGGCCTCCGCCCAGCCGAGCGTGGCGGGCTTGTGGGCCAGCGTCGCGGCGTCCACCAGGGCGTGCTCGGCGTAGCCGCCGCCCATCGGTGCGCCGAACACCTCGTCGCCGGGCGCGAAGCCGGTCACGTCGGCGCCGACCGCCTCCACCACGCCGGCCAGCTCGTAGCCGGGGACGGCAGGGAAGACGACCGGGAAGAACGCGGCCATGGCGCCGCTGCGCAGCTTGTGGTCCAGCGGGTTGACGCCCACCGTGCGGACCGCGATCCGCACCTGGCCGGGGCCGGGGGCGGGCAGCTCGATCTCGACCGGGGCCAGCACGTCCACGTCGCCGAACCGGTCGAACGCGATCGCCTTGGTCGGGGTGCCGGCCGGCGTGCGGGTGGTGGTCTCGGTCATGGGAATCCCCTTGGTCCGTGGTGGGTTGTGGCCGGTGGCTCGTGTTCCTCCGACGTGTCCCATCCTGCGGTCCCGGCGGCGGGCGGCGGGCCGGCCGTTCGGACAGTTGCACCTGGCCGGAAGGACAGGTCGGCTCCGGCGGCCGGCGGGCTAGGCTCGGCACCATGGCCGACACCCGGGACGACACCCTGGACCACACCCTGGACACCCTGGACACCTTGAACACCGCGGACACCGCAGGCGACAGCGCGGACGGAAGCGCAGGCGACACCGCAGCCGGCAACGCGGACGACCGCACCTGGCGGGCCCACTGGGGCCGCCCCGAGGACGCGCTCGCGCACGCCGTCCAGGTCCTGCGCACGCCCCGGCCCGACCTGCTGCCGCGCCTGTCCGAGGTGCTCGGCACGCTCGTCCCGCACCAGGCGATCGCGCAGCTGAACGGCGCCTGTACCTTCTCCCCCGCCCGGACCATCGGCCCGCCCGAACTCGCCGACGCGATCAGCGGCCTCGACCTGTCCCGGCTGGCCGACCTCGCCGCCGGGGCCACCGCGCAGGGCCGGCCCTGGCAGGGCGAGACCGAACTCGCGGGCCGCACACGGACGGTGGTCGTCACCGCGACCACGCCGGGCGGCACCACCGGCGCGGTGCTGGTCCTCGTCCGGGCCGACGCCGAACCGGTCGCGCCCGGCGCGCTCACCGTGCTGCAGCAGCTGTGGGACCTCGTCGTCGCCCACTCCGAGCACCGCGCCACCGACGCCGCCCCCACCCACGCGGCGATCTCCCGCGCGGCCGCCAACGCCCGCGCCCGCAGCATCGCCGAGTTCACCGGCACGCACAACGCCGCGCTCGCCGCCGTCCTCGCGCCGCTGCGCTCGACCGCCCTCGACGACGCCACCGCCCGGCGCGCCGCCACCGACCTGGCCGTCACCGCCCTGCTCGACCTGCGCCGCGCCGCCGACCTCGACCGCGCGCTCAGCGAGGAGCCCGCCGACGCCGCGTTCGCCCGTCTCGACCGGGAACTGCGGCCGCTGCTGCGGCACACCCGGATCCGGCTCGACGTGGCGCCCCCGGTCGGGGCCGCCGCCCGGACCGTCCCCGCCGACACCGCGCACACCGCGCGCGACGCCGTCCGGGCGGCCGTGCTCGTCATGCTGGAGCAGGAGCGGCTGAGCCGGCTGCACGTCAGCTGGTCGCTCACCGGAGACACCCTGCACGCGGTCGTCCGCGACGACGGCCCCGGCCTGCTGCCCGCCGACGCCCTCGCCGTCCACCGCACGGCCGACCGGATCACCGCGCTCGGCGGCAGCTGCGCCGTCGAGGCCGTCCCCGGCTGGGGCACCACCGTCACCGTCGACCTGCCGCTCACCTCCCCCGAACCGCTCCTCGCCGCCGACCCGTTGGACGGCCTGCAGCCGCGCGAACGCGAAGTCCTGCTGGAGCTCGCCCAGGGGCGCCGCAACCGCGACATCGCCCAGGCGCTGCACATCAGCGAGTCGACGGTGAAGTTCCATGTCGCCAACATCCTCGGCAAGTTGGGCGTCGCCACCCGCGGCGAGGCGGCGGCCCTCGCGCACCGCTCCGGCCTGCCGGGCGGCACGGGGGTGCTGCACGTGGCGTCGTGACGGTCGACGGCGGGCCCGGGGTGTCGTCAGGGGCGGTGCCCGGTCGGTGAATTCGGTGGCCGCCGCCGGTCGCCGGTGATTCGCCGGTGATTCGCCGGTGGTCACACTGCCGAGATGGATCAGGTGACAGTCGCGGGTACTCCGTGGAGGCCACGCGGGCCCTGTGCGACTGGGGCTGGGCCACGCTCGACGTGCACCGCATCGAGTGGTGGGCCATGGCCGGGAACACCGGCTCGCGTGCCGTCGCCGAGAGGCTCGGCTGCACCGTCGAAGGGACACTGCGCCGTCGCGGTATCGCCAACGACGGTGAGCCGCACGACTGGTGGGCGGGCGGACTGCTGCGGCCCTGACGCCCGGGCCACGGGCGGGCCCGCCCGTGGCCGGCCGTGCGTGGCTTCGCCGTTCCCGACCACTCCGGCGGGCGGGGGTGAGAGGGTGGGCGTCCGACGACACCGTGGAACGTCCGGCGACACCGTGGAAAGCGAGACCATGACCCAGCCTCCCGCCCCCACCACCTGGGACCCGTCCGCCCCCGGCGTGCTGCGGCTGCCGTCCGGCCGGCTGCTGCGCGGCCGCGGACTGCTGCGCCCGCTGCCGCCCGGGCCCCGGCCCGAGGCCGGCTTCTACCTGCTGGGCCGGCCGCCCGCGGCGATGGACTGGCCGGGCCGGTGGGTGCGCTGGCCCGACTTCCGGCTGCCCGCCGACCGCGCCGACGCGGCCGACGCGTTCCGCGAGGCCTGGGAGCGCTGCGCGACCGAGCGCGTCGAACTCGCCTGCGCCGGCGGGCGCGGCCGCACCGGGACGGCACTCGCCTGCATCGCGATCCTGGACGGCGTCCCGCCCGCCGAGGCGGTGGCGTACGTGCGGGCGCACTACGACCGGCACGCCGTCGAGACGCCCTGGCAGCGGAAGTTCGTGGAACGCCAGCCCCCGGTGCCGGCAGGCTGAGGCCCCACGCGGTCCGGCTCGCCGTCCCGCCGTCCCGCCGTCCGGAGTCCGCCGTCCGGACGGGGAGACCGCGCCGATCGGGGAGGCGTTCGGGATCGTGGCCTCCGGACACGCGGGCGGGGCGGGCGGGGCGGGCGGGGCGGGGCGGGCCAGGCTGCGACGGGTGGACGGCCCGCCCGACGCACCCGCGGCCGGCTTCCGCCCCGCCGCCCTGAGCGAGCCCCAACCCGCCCCGGCCACGCCGGAGTTGTTCCCGAAGGGACGGGCGGGCCGGAACTCTCCGGCCCGCCCTTCGCGGCGCTGTCGACGGGGACGAGCTTCCTGCTCTTCGTCGTCGAGGTGCCCCCGGCCGCCCGGGCGCTACCCGCGGCCCGTGCCGTCGCCGGCCGTCACGGCTGGTCGCCCGCGCGCAGTTCGGTGGTGAGCCGGCGCCGGCCGGCGACCAGGGTCTCCAGGACGACGGCGAGGCCGACCAGCAGGGCCAGGCCGCCGGTGGGCAGCAGGACGGGCAGCGGCGCGGGGGCCAGGGCGTGGCCGACGCGGGCGCCGACGAGGGTCGAGAGGTCGAGGGCGGGGCCGAGCAGGGCGACGGCCGCGAGGGCGGCGAGGGCGCCGCCCGCGGTGGCGGTGAGGGTTTCGGGCAGGGCTTCGGCGACCGTCAGGGCGAGGCCCTGCCGGGGCCGCAGGCCCATGGTGCGCAGCCGGGCGAGGACGGCGGCGCGGTCGGGTGCGGCGCGCAGCAGTGTCAGGAGGACGGCGAGCAGGGCGAATCCGGCGGCGGCGAGGGCGGCGAGGCGGAAGAGTCGGCCGGCGGCCTGCTGGAGGGGGTCGGCGGCGAGTTCGGCGGCGAGTTCGCGGCTGCTGCGGACGGTGTAGCCGGGTGGGAGGCCGTGGGTGCCGCGGCCGGCGGCGGTGGCGTCGGCCTGGATGAGTTCGAGGATGCCGGTGGGCTGGGTGAGGCCGCGTTCGCGCAGCAGGGACCGGACCTGTTCGGGGTCGGGGTCGCCGGCGGCGAGCCAGGTGGTGGCCGGGGCGAGTTCGGGGAGGCGGTGGGTGGCGGGGCCGGCGGGGACGACGACGAACGGCAGGCTCGGGTCCGGCAGGGCGGGGGTGGCGGTGACGGTCCCGGCGACGGTGGTGCGCAGGTCGCTGCCGCTGGGCAGGTGCAGGGTGGGCGGTCCGGCGGCGAGGCGGGCGGCCAGGTCGCGGCTGAAGAGCGCGGGCACGGGGGTGTCGGGGCCGCCGGTGGTGGCGAGCGTGGCCGGGTCGAAGGTGCCGGCTCCGGCGGCGCGGGCGAGTTCGGCGTACGCCTGCGGTTCGGCGACGACGGCGATGACCTTGGTGTAGTCGGCGCCCGCGCCGACGAACAGGGCCCGGGGTTCGACGTGGACGGTGGTGGCGGTGCGGACGCCGGGCAGGTGGGCGGCGGCGTCGGTGAACGACGGTGCCAGGGTGGCGAATTCGGGGACGGTGACGGCGATGTCGCCGCCGGTGGCGAGGCGTGCGGCGCGGATCCGGCCGTGGTCGACGGCGTCGAGCACGGTGGTGCCGAAGCCGGTGGCGGTGACGGCGATCAGCAGGGCGAGCAGCGGCAGGGCGGAGGGCCGGCGGCGGCCGGTGGTGCCGCGTGCGGCCCGGGCGAGGCCGAGGAAGCCGATCAGGCCGCGGCCGCGGCGGGCGAGGGCGGCCAGTCGGCCGATCAGCAGCGGGTGGAGGCGGGCCAGCAGCAGTCCGGCGGTGACGGCGAGCAGCAGGGGCGCGGCGATCAGCAGCGGGTCGGACGCGGTGCCGGCGTGGCCGAGGCCGCGGCGGCGGGCTTCGGCCACGGCGGCGACGGTGACGGCCAGGACGGTGAGTTCGCCGACCAGCCGGCGCCGGCCGCCGCCCGCCCGCGCCCCGGACCCCGCCTCCGGTCGTGCCCCCGCCCCGGACCGGGACCACAGCAGCGCGGCCCGGACGGGGAAGGCCAGCAGGGCGAGCAGCGTCGCGGCGAGCGCGGCCGTCACCGCGTGGCCCCAGCGCGGGGTGGGCAGCAGTAGCAGGGCGAGTGCGGTGCCGAGCGCCGCCGCGGGCAGGACGGTCACCGCGCCCTCGCCGAGCAGCCGCAGCAGCACGCCGCCGCGCGAGCCGCCGCGGGCGCGCAGCAGGTGGAGTTCGGCGCGGCGCCGGTCGGTGGTGAGCGCGGCGGCCAGGCACAGCACGACGGCGGCGGCGCCCGCGACGCCGGCCGGGCCGATGGCGCCCAGCGGCACGGCGGCCCGGTAGCGGGCGTCGGCGCGGTCGAGGGTGTCCGGCAGGTAGGAGGCGGTGCGCAGGTCGGTGCGGCCGGTGGCGGCGACCAGGGTCTTGGCGTCGCGCCCGCTCAGGAAGGAGCGCACGGTGGCGCGGGTGCCGTCGAGCCGGTCGGCGCGCAGGGCGGCGGGGTCCACGGGCAGTCGCCAGAAGTCCTCGGCGCCGGCGCCCCAGCGGGCGAGGGCGGGCAGGCTGTCGCCGCCGGTGAAGCCGGTGGTCTGCCACCAGTCGTGGCCTTCGCCGTCGAGGCGCAGGCAGGCGCGGTCCGGGCAGCCGAGGTCCTCCCAGAACGGGTCCTGCGGGTCGTTGACCCGGTAGAGGCCGACCACCGTGGTGCTGCGCGCCGCGCCGGACTCGTTGGTGCCGTTGTCGATGGTGTCGCCGAGTTTGACGCCGATGGTCTCGGCGGCGCGGCGGTTCAGCACGATCGGCAGCGGGCCGTCCGCGGCGGCCGGTCCGGGCCAGGTGCCGTCGGTGAGGGTGACCCGGTCGGCGAGGCCGTGCAGGTAGAGCAGGTCCATCGTCGGGGCGGTGCTCGGGACGATCCGGGCGTAGCCCGGGTTGTTCAGCGGGGCCTGGCCGCCGGCCCGGGCGCCGTGGGCCTCGCCGGGCGGGGAGAGGGTCAGGGCGGTGCCGAGGCGGTCGACGAGGGCGCGCCGTACGGTGGCGAGGCCGGCGGCGGTGTCGGTCGGGCGGGTGCGGGAGGTGTACTGCAGGCTGGTCGTGTGGAGGCCGCGGTGGCTCACGTAGTCGTGCAGCGCGGCGTCGGCGCCGCGGTCCTGGATCCGCGGGAAGGCCGCCGCGAGGAAGACGGTGACGAGGGCGAGGGCCGCGGTGAGCAGCGCGGCCGGGAGGTCGGCGCGCAGCCTGGTGCGGACCCAGCGGACGGGGCGGCCCGCGGCTGCGGTGGCGGGCGCGGCGGTCCGGGCGCGGCTGGTGGTCATGCTTCCTCCGGGCCCGTCCGTGCGTGTTCGGGCCGCGCGTGGGTGTTCGGCGGCATGCTGATGACCCGTCTGTGCACGGATCACCGGCGGCGGTTCGCCGGAGAGCGGACGACTTCGCCGGACAGCGGACGATGCTGTCAGACTCGATCGAGGAACGGAAGGGTCGTGTCCGCTCTTTGCGGCGGCGGGCGGCAGTGGGCGGCGGCGGGTGGAGTCCGCGGCTGTGCGGCCCTACCGGCAGTTTGCCTCCGCCGCGAAAATTTCCGCCGACGAGCTGAACCCGGCGGGCCGCGAGGGACGTTGACGGTAGTGGAGCGGGTTCGCGGGCGTCGGCGTGCTGAGGGGCCGATGGACGCCCGGGGCTTCCCGTACCGGCGCCCACACCCCTGAGGGCGCCGGTACGGGACCAACGTCCGTATGGTGTAGGGGACTTACGTGGGGTCCGGGGCCCGGGCCGCCCGCAGGCGCGGGATCACCGGGACGGCTGCCAGGAAGGCCAGGGTGGTCAGCACGAACGGCCAGGTGAAGGCGTGGCCGCCGGAGGGCGCGGCGATCGCGCCGAGCGCCGGGGTGAGGACGGTGGCGGACGCCGCGCCGAGCAGCGCGTAAGCCCCGTTGCGCACGCCGGGCGTGAGGAAGGCCCCGCAGAGCGCGAGAGCCGTCAGCACGCCGCTGTAGCCGTACAGGCCCTGGCCGACCTGTTCCCCCGGCGCGCCGAGTGCCCAGGCGGTGAGCAGGGCGGCGGCGCTGCCCGCGCAGGCCGTCAGGGCGGCGATCCGGCTGGCCGCGAGGAGGCCGGCCAGGACCAGCAGGCCGCAGTACCACTGCGGGAGGAGGAAGACCTGTCCGAAGTCGGCGAGGAAGCCGTGCCAGAGCTGGCCCCAGGTGAGGCCGCCCGGCCCGGCGGCCGGGGCGGGCAGGGCGGCGGCCGGGACGGCGGGGTCGGGCCACAGGCGCCGGAAGCCGGGTGCGGCGACCGTCACGGCGGTGGCGACCAGGCAGAACGGTGCCGTCAGCACGGGCAGCCGCCGGGGGCCGAGCAGCGCGCCGAGGGCTGCCGTGAGCACCACGGTGACGGCGGCGCCGAGGACGGCGACGGCCACGGTGGCGGGGCGGTCCGGGTCCAGCAGGACGGCGCAGGCCAGCGCCGCCAGGCAGCCGTTGTAGCCGTGCAGCCCGGCTTCGACGGCGTCGGAGGCAGCTCCGGTTCCGCTGCCGAGGCCCAGGGCGTGCGCGACGGCGGTGGCGGCGGCGCAGCCGAGCAGGCCGTAGGCGCCGTCGTGCCAGTCGGCGGCGAACAGGGCGGTGGCGAAGAGGAGTCCGCAGGCGGCGGAGCGCATGAAGGCGACCTGGCCGAACCCGCGCAGGACGGCGACCGCCCAGGCGGCGGACGGCGGTTGGGCGGCGGACGGACGGGCCGCGGCGGGGCCCTCCGCCCCCTGGTGCTCACTCATGCCGCGCACCCTAGTGGCGCCCGGCCCGGCGGTCACCCGATGTCACCGGCTGGACGCCCACCGGAACTCCGGGGGGGGCGCAACCGAGTCCGCGCGCCCCGCCCCTCCCCGCGCCCCGCGTGCCCCACCCCCGGCCCGCGCCCCACCCCTCCCCGCGCGCCCTACTCCTCCCCCAGCAGCCGCCGCCGCAGCGAGCCCTCGGCGGCCGCCAACTGCCGCTCCGGCACGTCGCCGTGGCCGCCCGGGTTGGCGTGCAGCGTCCGGTCCGGGGAGCCGAAGGCGCCGTAGAGGGCGAGCGCCCCGGCGCGCGGGACGAGGGCGTCGTCCCACTGCATCAGGAAGTCGAGCGGCGCGGTGACCCGGCCGGCCGGCTCGTTCTGCGACTCGTGGCCGGTCAGGCCGAACACGGCGGCGCCGATCCGCGGTTCGGCGGCGGCGAGCGGGATGCCGATCACGCTGCCCAGCGACAGTCCCCAGAACCCGACCCGGCCGCAGCCCTCGCCCTCCTCCCGCAGCGCGTCCAGGACGGCGGTCCACTCGGGCACGGCCCGCTCGGCGACGGCGGTGGTGTGCCGGGCGACCCAGGCGCTGATCGGCCGACCGGCGGCCTGCAGTTCCGCGATCTCGCCGCCGAACCGCTCGTCGGCCGGGGTACGCGGCCGCTCCCCGTGCCCGGGCGCGTCGAGCGCCACCGCCGTGGACCCGGCGTCCGCGACGAACCGGCGAGCCCGGTCGACCAGTCCCGGTGCGAGCTTGTGCCCGCCGCCGCCGTGCCCGAGCAGCACCAACGGCCGGCCGTACCGCATCGGGCCGGTGGGCCGCCAGAGGACGCCGGGCACCGCGCCGAGGGTGAAGGGGTACTGGACGACGCCGTCCGAGAACGTCCGCGTACCGATCCGCACGATGAATCCCCCTTCGCCCTGCTCGCCTGCCGGGCCCGGCCGTCCGGGCCGCTCGAACAGGCGCTCCGGCAACGTATCGCGGACCGGCGCTCACGCCGGGGGGGGGGCGGGCGGGTGTCCGCGCGCGGGCCGGGCCCCGGCCGACCGGGCCGCCGGTGGTGCGGTCCGGCAGGCTCAGAGCGCCGGTCGCGCCGGTTCCAGCGCGTCGGCGCGCCGCTCCAGGTCCAGCGCGATGTCGTCCCAGTCCGGGCCGTGCGACCACAGGCTCCGGGCGGCCTCGCGCATCAGCTCCGGGTCGTCCGGGCGTTGCAGCAGCACGAGCCGGTACGCCAGGTTCCGCACCCATACCGGCAGTTGCCCGTCGACCAGGTGCGGGCACAGCTCGCGCAGCATGGCCAGGATCGGCTCCGCGCCGGCGAAGGTCAGCCGCTCGACGAAGGCGGACTCGACGTGCTCCTGCGGGCAGTCGGGCACGGGCCCGTACTCGTCCCCGTAGAGGCACCGGGCGTGCTCGGTCAGCGTGCTGTGCATGGCCGACACCCTACGAGCCCGCGCCGCGCCGATCGGACGCCGACCCCGGCTGAGCCCTGCGCACCCCCCGGGCCGTGGCACCGGGCGGAGGGGGCGGGCGGGAGGCGCGGGTAAGCGCTTTCCCCCGCCCCCGGGCTCTAGGTGGGTGAGGAGGTGCTCAATGGGAGAACCGAAGAGCGACCGGGACGAGGAGTTCCAGGCGTTCATCGTCGGGGCCTGGCCGCGGCTGCTGCGGACGGCATACCTGCTGGCCGGCGAGCAGTACGCGGCGGAGGACCTGGTCCAGTCCGCGGCGGAGCAGTCCTGCGCGTCCTGGTCGAGGGTGCGCCGGGCGGACGACCGGTACGCCTACGTGCGGCGGATCCTGGTGAACCAGCACGCCCGCCGCACCCGGCGGCGGCCGCCGGAGCTGCTCGTGGAGGCGGTGCCGGACGCGGCCGGCACCGAGGACGGCTACGCCCGCTCCGACCAGCGCGGGGCGCTGCTGGCCGCGCTGGCCACCCTGCCGCCGCGGCAGCGCCAGGCGGTGGTGCTGCGGCACTGGGAGGACCTGAGCGACAGCCAGACGGCGACGGCGATGGGCTGCTCGGTCGGCGCCGTGCGCAGTCACGCGGCGAAGGGCATCGCCAAGCTCCGCCAGGTCTCGACGCTGGTGGAACCCAAGGACAGGACCCACATCGGAGGTGCGGTATGAGCTCGAACGGTGACCACGACACGGACCTGTGGGTCAGCCTGGGCATGGCCGAGGCGGCGGCCGAGACGAAGATCGTCCCGGCGCCGCTGGCGGACATCATGCAGGGCGGCCGCCGGATCCGGCGCCGCCGCCGCACGGTGGTCGGCGCGGTGGCGCTGGCCTCGGTGGTGGCGCTGGGCGGCGGCGCGCTGGCGCAGCTGCGTCCGGCGCCGGTGGGCAGCGGCACGACGGCGCTGGCGCCGGCGGCGGCCGGGTCGTCCGCCCCGACGAACGCGGCGGCCCCGACGAACGCGGCGGCCCCGGCGCAGCGGGATCCGCTCAAGCCGACCCGGACGCTGCTCGCCCGGGGGACCACCAACGGCCACGAGTGGAAGGTGTGGCGGGCGATCTGGCCGCTCGCGCCGAAGGAGCGCGCGTTCGAGCAGGCGACGGCGTTCTGGCAGGAGCGCAGCACCTACAACCCGCGGGTGACCCGACCGACCGAGGACTTCGTCCGGCAGTACTGGCAGCCCGACTCCGACCTGGTGAACGACTACGTCGAGGTGGACGGCGTCCGGCAGAGCCACGACAGCGGCGGCAGCATCGTCGCCGAGGGGCACATCGCGGAGCAGGCCGCGCACCAGACCACCTTCGGCGCCGGCATGCTCGGCCACTACAGCAAGGACGACCCGGGCCCGTTCTTCCCGGCGGAGGTCGGGCTGGTCGACCTCGGGCCGCGCGTCGGCAAGGTGTTCGTGACCTGGTCGGACGACACCAGGACGGAGCTTCCGATCGTCACCGTGCCCGGCTCCCCGATCCGGGTGGTCGCGATGGGGCAGCCGCAGGACAAGCGGGCGAAGCTGTGGGAGTTCTTCGACCAGGACGGCGGGAAGATGCCGAACGAGGGCACCACGCTGTTCCGTTGACGCCCGGCCCGGCGGAGCCGACCGGGCGCCGGCCCCTCACCCCCGTGGGGCCGGCGCCCGGTCCTCGCGCGTCCGGAGCCGTCACCGCCGGGCGGGGTCAGACGGCCTCGGCCTCCGGCTCGGGCGTGTAGCGCGCCGCGACGAGGCGGGCGATGACGCGCAGCCGCTCGTAGTAGGAGCGGGCGTACGGGTCGGTGATCCGCGGGAGCACGGTGTCGAGCTCGCCGCAGCACTGGTGGAGCATGGCGACGCCCTGGCGGTCGAGGCCGCGGTTGAGTTCGCCGGTGACCAGGCCGGCCGTGGCGGAGTCGAGGTACACCAGGTCGATGCCCTCGATCTCGTTCCGCTTGACGCAGTCCGGGAACTTCGCCTCCCAGTGCCGGCGCCAGAGTTCGGCGAGTTCGGCGTCCGCGGGGGTGGTCGAGGGCAGTGAGGTCTCCATCCGCCCAGTCTCGCCGCCGGGGGCCGTGGCGCACCAGCACATTTCGCCGGTTCGCCCGGGCCCCCTCTCCCCTCGGCCGTCGATCAGCAGCCCTGACCGTCGACCGTCAGCCCTGACCATCGATCAGCAGCCGCGCCGCGACCGCGGCCCCGTCCGTCCGGATCCGCCCCCGCACGGCGACCGCCCGTTCGCGCGTGGCGCCGTCGAGGGCGCGGGCGAGCGCGGCGGTGAGGCTGTCGGCGCTCGGCACCGGCCGGGCACCGCCTCCACCCCGGCGACCGCCAGCCGCCGCGCGAACTCCTCGTCCGGCGGCGCGCACACCGTCGCCCGCACCCCCGACTCCCGCAGCCGCACCGCCAGCGCGGCCAGCGGCTGCACGTCCCCGCGCGACCCGTACGTGGACAGCACCACTCGCATCCCGTGGATCTCCCAACTCGCCCTGCTCCGGCCTTGAGTGGGACATTCTGGGGCGCCTGGGGGGGCCTTGCGGCAAGGCCCCCGGCGCGCTATGCCTTGAGAGTGGCGGGGAGTGGGTCCACCTCCGGTCGCCGTACCCTCAACTCCGCGCGCGGGTGTCCTGGTAGGGCAGGCCGACTGCGTAGAAGCGCTCCCAGTCCTCGCGCGACAGCCCTCCCCCGGCGATCCGGCAGGCCAGGCCGACCGGGTCGGCGGCGATGGCGGGCAGGGCGCCCAGGTCCCAGAACTGGGCGGTACCGTCCTCGCGGAGCACGAGCAGCGTCTTCCGGTCGGTGCTGAAGCGGACGTCCTGCACGTTGCCGGCGGAGTCGGGGAGGTCGACGGCCAGGCCCGGGACGGCCGGGTCGGCGACCGCGTAGAGGCGGACGAGGCCTCGTTGATCCTGACGAGGTTGCGGAAGATCGCCTCGACGGCCCGACTGCCGTCCTTGTCGAGCCCCAGGTAGACGTCCTCGGCGGTGGCCCCGATGGCGCCGTGGCACGAACCGAACATCCGATAGCAGTACGCCGTCAGCTCGCCCCGGTGCGGCTCGAATCCATCGGCCATCGCGCTGGACCGGCATCGGGCCGCCTGGCTAAGCGCCGAAGACAAGATCAGCAGCCACTCAACAGCCCCAGCCGAACAAGATCCCCAAGTGCGAGATCAAGAACTCGCCACAGCGAAGACGATGAGCCACTACTCCCGACCGGATGACTTAGGCGAGACTGTCTGACCCGGGGGCGCCAGTATTCGCTTCCGGGAATCAACGAGCGCTTTCGCCGTCTCGGCTAGTGACTGGATCTGCGTGTCACCGAGGACCTTCGACTTCAGACCCCGGTCATTCCCGTTACCACCAAAGATCGGGTCGTTCCAGGGCGCATCGAGCAACCTATAGAAGTTGCCCTCCGAGTCATCGATGTGTTTGGCATATCTGTCACAGGCGTCATCGAGCTGCCGACAGGATGACGTCAGGTTCGCCAGCAATGAGTGCGTGCTGTCCGGCTTCACCGGGTAGCACTGCTCGCCAACGAAGCCGGCGAAGAAACCTGCGATCGCCTGATTCATCTCGCCCTCCAGGGAATCGGCGATGATGCGCAGAGCGCCCTGTGCATCGCCCAGGGTCTCTTCAGTGCGCCGGTGGGCAGCCTGCCAGGTCTTCGACACCTTCCTCAGCTTGTCCGGGTTCCCACGGTACTTGTCCCCCCAGACCCACCTGTCGACACCGCTTGTTCCACCGACCACCTCCGGCAGGTTCTCATCGGCGCCTTTGGGGGTGGCCGCATACCCGCCAGACGTCGCCCACCCTGGCGCCATACCAGCACCGGGGCTGCCACTCGGATTCGGGTACGCACCGCCGAGATCCCCAACTATCGCGTCCTCAGTGGCCTGAAAGTTCCTCGCGGCCTGATGCAAATTCACAGCGCTGAGAGTCATGTACTGCCGAGCGCAGGCCAGTTGGTTCAGCACCTCTTTTGACGCCGGCTTGTACACCGCCGCGAAGATCTCTCCCGCCTCATCATCGCCGATCATCCCACCGGACTCGCTCAGGCCCGACGCAAGAATCTCCGCAGTTGCATCCAGCCCGCGGGCAGCCTCATCCAGCCTGTCGGCTCCCCTGACCAAGTCGGCTATGTTGACCGTGTATCCGCCACCCATTCCACCCCCGCTTTCTTATCAACTACGCCCCACACCAGGACATTGCGCTCAACTGGCGATCAAAGTTCAGTCGGCGCACCCCGGGCTCCCAGCGGCGCGACGCCACCCCTAGCCCAACGCCCCCACGCAGGCCCTCGTCGAGGCGTTGCAGCCGAACCACTTCACCCACGTCGCGCCAAATGCAGCCATGCCTGACCACGCGCCGCGATCCACCCTTCGGCCACCTCCGGAGGCGATCAGATGACAGGGAAGTACCAGACACCACAAAGAACTTCATCACACTATCTGACAACTCATCAGATGTTCACTCATTGGAGTGATGCGTGCATGATGCACGGAAGTGCGTGGGTAGGTCGGGTCCCGACGGGCGGGCCCCGGTCCGGTCGTCCTCCCCCCTCAGCCGGTTCGCTGCGGGGCTTACCCACCCTTGGAAGGACTTGCCTTGACCACCCAGAACGAGCCCGGAATCGAGCCCTTCGGCTTCCTCGCGCCGCCCGCGCCGCCGGAGATCCCCGCCGCGCCGGCACCCGACGAGACCTGGCCGCTGCCCGGCGGCAAGGCCTGGGTGTACCTTGCCAACCCCAAGCACGGGCTCGTCAGGCCGGTCATCCTCTCCGACGGCTTCAACACCGGCCCGAGCAAGCTCGACGAGCTCTACCACGGCCTGGAGCGCGGCCAGTTCCCCCTCATCAGCCAGCTGCGCGCCCGCGGCCGCGACCTGATCCTGATCGGCTACGACGAGCGCAGTGCCCGCATCCAGGACAACGCCCTGGCCGCCAGGGAATGCATCCAGCGGGCCAACGCCGAGAAGCTGGGCGGCGCGCAGCTGACGGTCGGCGGCTTCAGCATGGGCGGCCTGGTCACCCGCTACGCCCTGCTCCGCATGGAGAGCGACGGCATCGACCACCAGACCGCCACCTACCTGTCCTACGACAGCCCGCACCGCGGCGCCTGGATCCCGATGGCCCTCCAGGGCTTCGCCCACTTCCTCACGGCCACCCCGGCTCTGTCCAAGCAGATCAACAGCCCGGCCGCCCGCCAGCTGCTGTGGCGCCACATCGAGACCGTGGAGGGCACGCCCCGCGAGGACCCGCTGCGCACCGAGTTCCTGGCCGAGCTGGAGCGGATGGGCAGCTGGCCCCGGCGCCCGCGCCTGCTCGCCGTCGCCAACGGCGCCGGGAACGGCGGCGGCAACGGCGTGAAGCCCGGCATCGACGCCATCAAGGTCACCTCCGGCTGGTTCAAGGGGACCACCCTGCGCACCCAGTCGATGGGCACGGCCCAGGAGGTGGCCCACCTCAAGGGCCTGCTGTCCGAGAAGCGCGTGGTCACCGACGACCTGCCCGAGCTGGACGGCGCCCCCGGCGGCACCCTGGAGAGCTTCGGCATCGCCGGTGAGAAGCTGAAGGCCACCGGCACCGTCGAGATCGAGCCCGGCACCGAGTCGATCTGCTTCGTCCCCGCGGTGAGCGCGGTCTCCGTCCGCAACCTGGACACGCAGGCGGACGTCTACGCCGACATCGAGCAGTTCTCCCCGGACGAGAGCGACGTCGACGACTTCCTGTGCTCGTCGACCAACACCCCGCACAGCGCCATCACGCCCGAGCTGGCCGAGTGGATCCTGGACCGCCTGCCCGAGTGATCCCGCCCGCACCCCGGTCCGGCCCCACCGCGTGCGGCGGTGGGGCCGGACCGCGCTGTCCTCAGCCGGTGTGCAGGATCCGGAAGCGAGCGGCGTCCGCCGGATCCCGGTCGACGACCTGGACCGGCGGCCACGCCCACTGCCACACGCTGACGCCCGGCACCCGGGAGAACCGGATCCGCCTGCGGGTGCCCTCGACGTCGACGCCCGGCCAGGCCCCGGCGCCGGCCCTCTCCGACCGAAGCAGCTCGGCGAGCACGGCGACCGTGTCGTACCCCTCGAAGGCGACGAACGAGGGCGCGGCGCCCAGCCGTTCGCGCAGGCCCGTCTCGACGCGCAGGCCGAGCGGGCCGAGCCGTTCGGGCCGGTAGCGCAGGAACGGGATCGCGGAGCCGTCCCCGCCGAGCAGCGCCGTCCACTCGGCGAACTCCGGCTGCCCGGCCGGGGCGCCGATCAGGACGTCGGCGAGGCGGGGGTCGGCGCGCACGGCCCTGACCACCGAGGCGGCCGGCTCCGGATGCCCGGCGAGGAGGAGGACGGCGGTGGCACCCCGCTGGGCGAGTTCGTCGCACACGGCGGCCGGGTCGAGCACGGTCAGGTCGAGTTCGTCGACGGTGCCACCGCGCGCGGCGACGTGCTCGCGCAGGATGCGGGTCCCGGCGGCCCAGTACACGCTGGGCTGGGCGGCCACCGCGATGCGGCGATGCCCGGCGGCGAGGAGGAAGTCGGCGTAGATCCGCCAGCCGTGGGACTGGGCCGGGCACAGGCGCGCGACCGAGTCGGTCGGCTCGTCGGTGAGCGCGTCGAGCACCGCCGAGGAGCAGAGGTACGGCAGGCCGAGCGCCGAGGCCCGGGCGGCGACGGCGCGGGCAACGACGCTGTGGTACTCGCCCGCCAGGGCGGCCACGCCCAGGCCGGCGAGTTCGTCGACGGCCGTCTCGGCCCGCCGCGGATCGGCCGCCGTGTCCCGCACGAGCAGATCCAGCGGCCGTCCGCCGATCCCCCCGGCGGAGTTGACGTCGCGGACGCCCAGTTCGAGCCCGGCCAGCAGGTGCCGCCCGGCCTCGGCCCACCCGGGCCGGGTCAGCGGAGCGAGCGCCCCGATCCGTACGGACGGCCCGTCAGCGTGCAGTGGTGGAGAGGTCATGCGACGAAGTCTCCACCACCTTCCCTGCTCGTCGGGCACCGAGGCAGCCCTGGACCCTACCGGTCAACCGGGCCGCTTCAGCCCCCACCGCCACCCCCGCCACCCCCACCGCCACCGCCACCGCCACCGGGCGAAGCCCCGGTGACGGCCTGCATCTCCCGCGTGGTGATCTCCTGCCGTGGCAGGCCGTCGCAGTTGCCGAGGATCACGCCGACCCAGCCGGTGTACGGGTAGACGCTCCAGCTGGCGGTGACACCGGGGTTGCCGCCGGCGCGCCCGAACATCCACTGGCCGTTGACGATGCGGACCGGCATGTCGTAGGCCCCGAACGACGAACCGCCGTGGGGGATCTTGGCCCCGGTGAGCAGCTCGGCCCAGGGCCGGTCCAGCACCGTGCCGTCGCCCAGCGCGCGTGCGAGCCGGACCAGATCCGGTGCGGTGGCGAAGCCGCCGTCCCCGGGGGCGTCGATGAAGCTGCGGCCCGGGTTCTTGCCGAGGACGTCCGGGGACGGGCTGCTCCTGTCCAGGTTGCGGATCGCGTCCACCTGGCTGCCGTCCGCCAGCGTCATGTACGGGTGCGCGATGTGCTCGTCGGTGAGCCACTGCGGCCTGGTGCGGAACCCCGAGTCGGTCATGCCGCAGCGCCCGAAGATGTTCTCCTGCACGTAGTCCCAGTACGTCTTGCCGCTCACGGCCTCGACGATCAGCGCGGGGATGCCGATGTCGGCGCCGGAGTGTCCGGTGGGAGTGCCGGGGGCGGCCACCGGCTTGGACTGCCGGACCCACTGCTCGTAGTACTGGTGCACCTCCTCCTGGCTCTGGAAGGTGCGCTGCACGTCCTCGTCCGGGGTGTCCAGCCCGGAGGCGCCGGACAGCAGGTGGTGGATGGTCACCTGATCGGCGATGTCCTTGGGGAAGCCCTTCAGGTGGGTGCCCACCGTGTCCGACAGGCTCAGCTTTCCCTGCTGTGCCAGTTGCAGGACGGCCACCGCGCCGAACGGCTTGCCCGCCGAGGAGAGGCTGAACGCGATGCCTTCGTCATTGCGGATCCCCTTCTCCCGGTCGGCCATGCCGTAGCTGCGGGACAGCACCGTCCTGCCGCGGTGCGACAGCATCACCACGCCGGAGAACTTCCCCTCCGCGGCCAGCTTCTCCACGTACTGGTCATAGGCTCCGCCGGGACGGGTGGCCGGTGGGATCTCGAAGTCGGTGGGGACCGCTTCGGCGTGGCCGGGTCGGGAGCCCAACAGCGGCGCGCCGGCCGCCACCGCGCCCGCCGCCGCCAACCCGCCCCACCCGAGCAGCCGCCGCCGGTTGATGCCACGTACGGGATCCGAGTCCATGATCACGGTCCTCTCCTGATCGACAAATCGACCGTCGCAGGTCTACGGGGCCGCCATCGGCCATCGATCACCCACCCGTGCGGTCCCCGTGCCTCCAGTGAAGACGGACGGCTGTTGCCGTGGCGTATGCGGTTCTTGATACGCCCGCGACACACCGGAATCCGGGCGTCAGGGCACCGGCGCCTCTGTGCGCGGAAACCGGATCGTGACGAGGAGACCGCCGGCGGGACGGGGGGCGAGGTCGATGGTCCCGCCGTGTGCCCGGACGATGCTGTGCACGATGGCCAACCCGAGTCCGGCCCCGACGTGTTCGTCGGTGCGGGTGCGTTCCGTTCCGCACCGGAAGGGTTCGGTGAGGGTCGGCAGGAGCTCCGCCGGGACCTGGGGGCCGGTGTTCTCGACCCGCAGCACGCCGGCGTCCCGCTGCGACTCGGTGTGGACCGTGACGGTGCCGCCGGAGGGGAGGTTGTGGACGACGGCGTTCTGGACGAGGTTGGTCACCATCCGCAGAATGAGCGCCGCGGAGCCAGGGGTCTCCGCCTTCTCGCCGGTGACGTCGAGTGTGATCCGGCGCTTCTCGGCGAGGGGAAGCAGCGTCTCGGCGGCTTCCTCGGCGACGAGGGACAGGTCGACGGGCTCGCGGGTGAAGCTCCTGCGGTCGGCGCGGCCGAGCAGCAGGAGGGCCTCGGTGAGGTCGATCGCCCGCGCGTTGACGGTGTGGAGGCGTTCGATGAGTTCGCCCTGGTCCCGTGTGGGGTCGTCGCGGGCGAGGTCGAGGAGTGCCTTCGAGATCGCCAGCGGGGTGCGCAGTTCGTGGGAGGCGTTCGCGGCGAACCGCTGCTGTTCGGCGACGTGGGATTCGAGTTGTTCCAGCATGGTGTCGAACACGTCGGCGAGTTCCCGGAATTCGTCTCGGGGACCTTGCAGGCGGACCCGGTGGGACAGCGATCCGTCCGCGGCCAGCCGGGCCGCGTCCGCGATCCGGGTGAGCGGGGCGAGCATCCGTCCGGCGAGGATCCATCCCCCCAGGAGGCCGAACGCCAGCAGGAAGGCCAGCGCCACGGCCGCGGCGGGGGCGAACACGCGCACGAGGACGTAGCGGTTGGGTGCGACCCCGAGAAGGCCCTGGGGGCTGTCGGGGACGTAGCGCAGCAGGAACACCCGCACCACGGCCAGCAGGAGAGTGCCGGCGACGAGGAGGAATCCGGCGTAGCTGACGGTGAGTTTCAGGCGCGCGCTGAGCCCTGGGCGCCTAGGCATGCGTGCTGCCGGGGTGGGTGGTGTCCATCCCGGTGTCCGTGCCGGCGTCCGTGCCAGCGTCCGTGCCAGTGTCCGTGCCGGCGTCCGTGCCAGTGTCGATCCGGTAGCCGACGCCGGGCACCGTGGCGATGAGCCATGGTTCACCGAGCCGTCTGCGCAGAGCGGAAACGGTGATGCGGACGGCGTTGGTGAAGGGGTCGGCGCTGGCGTCCCAGGCCCGCTCCAGGAGTTCCTCGGCGCTGACGACACCGCCCTCGGCGGTGACGAGCACTTCGAGCACGGCGAACTGCTTCCGGGTGAGCGCGACGTAGCGTCCGTCGCGGAAGACCTGCCGGCGGAAGGGGTCCAGCCGCAGGCCCGCGATCTCGCTGACCGGGGGGCGGGCGTGCGCGCGTCTGCGGTCCAACGCCCGTAGCCGCAGCACGAGTTCCCGGAGCTCGAACGGTTTGGTGAGGTAGTCGTCGGCGCCGAGCTCGAACCCGGACGCCTTGTCGTCGATCCGGTCGGCAGCGGTGAGCATGAGGATCGGGATGCCGCTGCCGGACGCGACGATCCGCCGGGCGATCTCGTCGCCCGAGGGGCTGGGGATGTCGCGGTCGAGGACCGCAAGGTCGTAGGAGTTGACGCCGAGCAGTTCCAGAGCGGAGTTGCCGTCGCCGGCGACGTCGGCGGCGATCGCCTCCAGCCGCAGAGCGTCCCGGACGGCTTCGGCCAGGTACGACTCGTCCTCCACGATCAACACGCGCATACCTGGAGCCTAAGCGGCACGGCATATCGCCGACATATGCTTCGTCACCCGGCCCGAACTCGTCCCCACCGTCGCCCGCCGCGACGGCGCCTCCGAACTCCGGGCAGGCAGCGAGCTGTTCGCGGTCCGGCCCCGCTCTCGTCATCCCCACGCGGGGTCGGCCAGGCGGCGGTGCCACCAGAGGTGCGCCGTCCACTCGCGCCGGTCGGCGAAGGGGTCGGGGAGGGTGCGGCGTCGGTACTCCGTGTCCAAGGGGCGGAGCAGGAGGGCGAGTTCGGCGCGAGCGCGTGGTGGCAGGCGTTCCAGAGCGGCGTCCAGGACGTCGCGGCAGTGCCGGACGTCGTCGAAGGCGCAGCCCGGGCAGGACGGGCACTCCGAATCCCGGGGGTACAGCGGGCGGTTGCTGCGTGGATGCAGGAACGCGCGGTAGCCGCGCAGGGCTTGGTCGGTGGCGCCGGGGCCGAGGTGGAAGTCCGGGTACAGGCGCTCCACGCGGTGGACGTCCCGGCTCGCGCGGAGGGAGAGCCCGGGGATCCGCAGGGGCGGGGTGGGCGCCCAGACGCGGGGCGCGGGTTGTTGGGCGCGCAGTGCGCGCGGCCGCTTACGCGGCATGGGCCTTTCGGCAGGTGGTGGTCACGGGGACATTGTGCCAGGAGTGGGAAGTCGGTGGGGCCGACTTCCCACTCCTGGGAGTTCCAGCGTCCACTGCCGCTGCTCGGCCGTGTCCGGGACGGCGAGCCCGCGGGCTCGTTCGATCCGGGCCCATGCGGTGTCGGGGTCGGCACCGTTGAGGATGAGGAGTGCGGCCGCGAGGAGGGACGAGCGGCCGATGCCGGCGCGGCAGTGGGTGACGATGTGCGCGCCGCTGCGCAGCTGTTCGGCGAGCCCGTGGAGGGTGGGCAGGATCGCGGCGCGGTCGGGGACGGTGCGGTCGGGGATGGGTATCGCGACGAACCGCAGCCCGGCTGCGGCGGCTGCCTGCGGCTCGCCCGTGAGGCCGAGTTCGTCCAGTTCGGGGTCGGTGAGCGCGCAGACCAGGATGTCGACACCGTGGCCGCTGAGCGCGGCCATCTCGTCTTCGAGCCAGTCGCGGCCGCGGGGCCTGGCCATCGTGCTCACCCGTCCCGGGCCGGGGAGGTCGATGGTGAAGAGGGCAGGTCGCATGTCGGTTGCACCTTCGGTCGGTGGGGTCGGGTGGTGATCGGCCGAGGGCCGGGCCTGGCGGCGTCGGAATCGGCGGCAGGCACTCCGCGTCCAGGGAGCCGAGAAGGAGGGCGGGTTCGGCGCAGGGGCGCCGTGGCCGCGCGGGGCTCTGGACGGTGCCGCCATCCTGCCAGGTGGTGGGGGCGAATGCGAAGGAGGAGTGGGAAGTCGGCGGAATCGACTTCCCCCTCCGGGGGTCAGGGAGTTGGGGAGGGTGAGGCGGTTGCGGTGGGTGGCGGGGGTGCGGGGTGGCGGGCCTCGGTCACCTACTACGCCGCCACCGCCACCGTCTGACCGAACCCGACCGCTGTCGTCTCAGCTCGGGGCGGTGGTTCCGGTCAGGGTGAGGCCGACCTCCAGCCGGTCGGACATCTGGGCCGCGAGCTGCTGCGCCTCGTCCTGGGTGAACGAGCCGCTGATCACCGCGTTGCCGCCGGTGATGGAGCTGCGCACGGCCGGGTGGGACAGGATCCGGCCGTCCAGCACGATCGCGAACTCGTTGGTCGGCGTCGGCTGGGGCGCGAGCTTGCCGGTGATGTCGGCGAACGCGGCCGCCCCGGTGGCGTCGAAGGTCAGCTGGATCTGCCAGCCGGCGCCGTTCTGCTGGTCGTTGGCGACCGTCGCCGACTTCAGGTTCTGCCCGTCGACCACGACCGGGGCCAGCACCAGCTTCTCCCAGAGGTCCTTCTGGGCCGAGCAGGCGACGACCTCCGCCTCCGGGTCGGCCGTCAGCGCGGCGCGCTGGGCCGCGTCGGCGCAGTTGAGCGCATTGAACTGGGCCGCCAGCGCGGCCGGCACCGCACCCCCCGTCACCGCGTCCGCCGCCCCGGGGCCGGTCGGCATGACCAGCCCGCTCGGGGCGAGCGCGACCACCGGGCGGAAACCGAGCTGGCCCTGGGCCGCCAGCGCCGTGAACTTCTCCTTCGTCCCGCCGGCCGCCGTCACCGTGAGCGTGCCGTTGCCGCCGACCTCGACCTTCGGGTCGGCCAGGCCCAGCGCCACCGCCCGGCGCTTCACCTTCTCGGCGGTCCGCTCCAGTTCGGTCGAAGTCACAACCCGCCGGGGCGTGTAGGTGGCCGTCGCCGCGGGCCCGGCGGGAACCGTGGACGCCACCGCGGGCGTGGAAGGGGCCGGGTCACCACCGCCGTCCGACGCCGAACAGGCCGCCAGCAGCACCGCCGCACCGGACAGGAGAACGCCGTACCTGATCCTCATGCCGCCCAGTCTCCCGCCCGTCACCCCCACCGCCCTGCGGACTTGACCGACCTGTGACCTTCGGAGAGAGAGGTCGTTCGTGCTCATCGTCCTCGTCCTGCTCGTCGCGGGCGTCGGCCTGCTGCTGATCGGCTTCGACAAGCTGCACACCGCCGCACCGACCTGCTTCGGCAGGCCGATGTCGCCCGGCGACGTCTGCCACGCCCGCCCGGCGCACGTCACCGAGGGCATGCCGATGCCCCACGACTCCACCTACGCCCAGCAGTTGGACAGCCTGACCACCGGCGGCTGGACCGCCATCGGCGTCGGCGCCGTCCTGCTGGCGCTCGCGCTCGTCCTGGCGGCCGCCTTCACCGCCTCGGCCGTCCAGGAGCGGCGGGGCTGAATCAACCCGGTTGCGCCCGCGCCGTTTTCCGACCGGTCCTGGGCCGGACGGCTGCGCCAGGCCCTCGCGCACAAGTCCGGGGGCGCCCGGCTCACGACCGACACGCTGCGGTCCGTCGCGCTCGCGGTGCTGGTGACCATCGGCTTCCTCTTCACCAGGACGGCCAGCGGGCGTCGGACCTGCCGACGATCCTGCGCAGCTCCCGGGCGCCCCGCGGGGACAGGGCGTGCAGCACCGTGTCGAGGAGGGCCCGGGCTTCGAAGGGATCGCCGCAGCAGTAGCACTCGACGTCGCCGCGCTCGTAGTCGTCCCACAGTTCGCGTGCGGGGCGGCGGACGTACTCCTGCCACCTCCGCAGGGCCCGGGCCGTCTCGCCCGGCCGCAGCTGGGTGCGGGTGCGTTCGAGGTGGGTGATCTCGGAGAGCGTCCGTGCGCAGACGCCGTCGATCACGGGTCGTGCGCCGTGGGCCGGGTGGCGGGGGCTCCCGGCCCGGACCTGGTCCGGCCGTCTACGCGGCATGGGCCTTTCGGTTGGTCGTCATGCGGGGCATGCTGCCACGGATCCGGTCCCCGGCGCCGGGATTTTCCGCCCGCGCGGAGGTGGCTACGCCGGGTGTTCCCGGCCGATCGCCCGCAGGACGTCGGCGAGCCAGACCAGGTGGTGCCCCACGGCGCCGTCCTGGTCGGCGACCAGGGCCCTCAGGTGCTGCCAGGACTCGGAGACCTGGCCGATCGTCAGCTCGCCGGGCTCCCGGGTGACGTCGTACGTCTCGCGCGGGGGGACGGCCCAGAAGTAGTCCGCCTCCAGGGCGACGGCGCCGCCCGCCGCCCCGGCCTCCAGGTGGCGCAGCAGCACGTCGACCGCCGCGCGCAGTTCAGCGAGGGACACGTTCAGGGGCTCACCGCTCATGATCACCATCATCCGGCATCGACGCGGGCCGGCGGCCCGCGGTCACGCCGCCGGCAGGACGCGCCAGGCCGGTTCGAGGGTCAGCAGGTGGCCGGTCAGCGCGCGGACGTCGCCCGCGAGCCTGGCGCGCGAGCGCAGGCCGGGCAGGTACTCGGCGGCGTAGTGCCGGTGGGCGGCGGCGTCCGCCCACAGGCCCAGGACGTGCGCGCGGCCGCCCGCCGGATCCCAGCCGCCCACCTGCCCGACCAGGCCCGGCTGGTCGCCGATCGCCGACCAGGCGCGTTGGGCCGCGGCGAACCGCCCCCGCGCGGCGTCCGGCACCTCGCAGCCGATCCACTTGCCCCACATGCGCGTCCGGCCTCCCAGTGGTGCGGCACCCGACGAGCCGTCACCAGGGCATCATCGGCCGCGGACCGGGCCGGCCGTCAATCGGCCGCCGGGCCCAGCGGATCCGGGACCGGCGACGTACGACCTCGCGCCCCGTGCACCGTGCACCGCGCCCCGCGACCCGTGCACCACACAAGTCCCGGCAACACCAAGGCTCACCGCTTCCGCGCGGCGGGTCGTTGGCGTACCGTCAGGCCGACCGAGCGCCACGCGCGCCGCCCGCGCGCCGCCCGCGTCCGAGAAACCCGAGGAGCCCCATGGCCGACACCGTCAGCGCCCTCGCCGCCCGCGTCCACGAGCTGCTGGTGGCGACCCTGAGCAGCCCGGTCGCCGCGGCCATCCCCGGGCAGGGCGCGTTCGCCTCGCTGGCGCGGGCGTTCCTGGGCGCCCCGCAGGGCGTCGACCTCGCGGCCGGCTTCCACGACGTGATCGCGCGCGCCGCCGTGCTCGGCCCGGACGCCGCGTGGCTCGTCGCCGCCGGACACAGCGGCCTGTCCGGCCTGGCGTTCAAGCGCGGGCAGTCCGACCAGGCGCTGTACCACCTCAACGCCGCCGTCTCCTCCGGCTTCAACGACTGCGTGGCGCTGCACAGCGAGGTGCTGCGTCCGTTCCACGCCGACCTGGCCTTCCGGGGCGCCTACGAGCGGATGGTGATCTCCCCCGCCGACCTGGACGAGGTCGTCTGGGCCCACCGGGAGATCCTGATCATGTCCCGGGACGCCACCCGGGCGTCCGTCGACAACATCGGCCGTCTCGACACGGGGATCTCGGCACTCCCCCAGGCCCCGCTGCCGACCCGGGTGCCGGACACCCCCGGTGTCCTGGCCACCCGCCTCGAACTGTCCGCCGTCCAGACCGCGCTCCAGCGGGCCGCCATCAAGGCCGACACCAGCCGAGCCTCCGGCAACGTGTCGCTCAGCCTCGTCTCCGACGACTGGGACTACGCCCGCGCCCGGCGCGGCGCCTGGCGCGCTGACGAGCTCGAAACCCACCGCCAGCAGGCCGCCGCCGCCCGCGCGTTCGTGGAGCGGCCCGGCGTCAGCACCGTCCCCGGCCCCTGCCCGCCGCTCGGGTCGATCGTCCCCCCGGCATAGGCTCAGCGCCCGTTCGGCGGGGACGGATTCGAGCAGGGCCGTCATCGGCGGGGAGGCGAGTCCGCCGCCGGTGCCGATCGGGACGGTGGCCGGCAGCAGGAGCCGGGTCGGCCCGTGCGCGCCGACCGCCGGGATCCCCAGGAAGCAGCAGTCGGGAAGGAGTTGGGCGCCCGCCATGGGGTAGCGCGCGCCGGCCCGCCAGGATGTTCGCGGCCAGGAGGAAGACCGTCAGCGGCAGGAACGACAGCCCCGTCCTGACCGGGGACCAGCCGCGCTCCCGCTGGAAGATCAGCGAGAACACGAACACGATCCCGTGGCAGGAGAGGTTCAGCGCGGACCCGGCCGCCGGGCAGGAGACGGACACCCGCCGTTCCCGCCACCGCCGGCGCCGCCCGGCGCGGCGAGCCCGTCGAGGAACTCCTCGACCAACTGCCTTAGGGCCTCCGGCTGTTCGAGGTGGACGTCGTGGCCCGCCGCGGGGACGCTGGCGGCCACCGTCCGCGGGCGCCGTTCGAGCATGGCCGCCGCCTCGGGTGCGGGGATGATGCCCGACCGGCCGAGCACGAGCAGTGTCGGGCAGTCGATGCCCGTCCACTCGTCCCAGAAGGAGCGCCGGGCGAGCTCGGCCAGTGCCTCGACCATCGCGCCGCGGTCGAAGCGCGGCCACCAGCCGCCGTCGCGCTCCTCCAGCCCGGCCGCCCAGGCCTCGCCGACCGCACCGCCGCCGAAGAACTCGACGGCGGCCGGGCGCGACGGGAAGGGCGTCGGCCAGGCGTCGAGCGCGGCGCCGATCTCGGCCGGCAGGCCGGGCTGGGGGCCGCCCGGGCCCGCCTCGACGAGGACGAGCCCGCGTGCCAGACCGGGGTGGGCGGCGGCGGTGAGCATGGCGGTGTGGCCGCCCAGCGACTGCCCCACCAGGACGGGCCGGTGCAGGCCGAGTCGCTCGACCACGGAGACGACGTCGGCGACGTACGCGGCACGGGAGAGGTCGGCCGGCCGGCGTTCGCTCGCGCCGTGGCCGCGCTGGTCGACGGCGACGACGCGATGGCGGCGGCTCAGGCCCCGGGCGAGGGCGTCCCATTCGCCCGCGTGGCCGGCCAGCCCGTGCAGCAGGACGACCGGCGGGCCGGATCCGCCCCAGTCGCGGCAGGAGAGGCGGACGCCCTCGCGGTCGACGGTGCGTTCGGTCCAGGTCATGCCGGGTCCTCCGGGGGCGGGCAGGGTCGGCGGGGTGGCGTCTCAGGCGGACGGGCGGGTGGCCTTGCCGTCGAGCCAGAGGGTGTCGGACTCGTCGCGGTGCGACCCGGTGGTGCCGACGTGCTTCGCGTCGATCCTGGGGCCGTTCTTGATGACGTGGACGAGGGCCATGCCGTGGCCGCGCCCCAGCTCGTAGTCCTCCTTGAGCCAGGCGAGGATCACGCCCGCCTTGGTGGACGGGTCGTCGAAACCGCGCTCCTGCGCCAGCGCGATGAAGGCGCGGGGGGTCAGCCCCGTCTTGGTCTCGATGGTGTCCAGGTACGCCTGAAAGGACATGCGTCCGTTTCCTTCCCGCCGGATGATCATTAGACGAGGATTGATGATCGGCGATCGAACATGAATGATCAACGTCCTTTCCCGGGGCCGGGGGAAAACGTGAGGGGATGGGTGGGAATGTCGGACAAGGTGCTGGTGCTCGGGTTCGCGGTGCCGATCGGGGTGGGGCTCGTCGCCATGTTCGTGCGGCGGGCCGTCCTCGTGTGGCGTCTGTGGCGGCGCGGGGTCAGGACGCGGGGGAACGTGGTCGACCACGTGCGCCGGGAGACCGCGTACTGGCCGTACTGGGAGGTCGCGGTGCTCTTCGACCTGGCAGGCGGCGGGCGGGTGCGGGCGACGTGCGCCGTCCGGTTCGACCAGCTGTTCCGGGTGGGGCAGGAGGTGCCGGTGGTGTACCTGCCGGAGGATCCGCGGCGGATGCGGGTGTTCACGGCCGGGCACCTGGTGGGGGCGGTGCTGTCGCACCTGGTGCTGCTGCTGGTGGGTGCGGGCCTGCTGGTGTTCGGGGCGGTGTTCGCCGCCCGGGGCTGACCGGGCCGTACGGGCGGGTGCGTACGGGCGGGTGCCGGACGGGCGGGTGCCGGACGGCCCGGGGAGGGAGTCGGTCATCGGCCCCTCATGCCCGCGGGCCCGGGGGGCACGTCACGCAGTTTTCACGCGGTCGTCATCCGGCCGGCCGTGACCTGCGGTGACGCCACCTCAGGCGCCGCCGACCAGGGGCGCTTCGTGTGCGGACGTTCAACGCCGGGGTGACGTCGTGTCGATGTGACGACGAGGCACCGCATGGATAGCGCACACCCTTTCACGTCAATCACACGGTATGACTAATATCGGCTCGTCAACTCGTTAACTCGTCAACTCGTTATGGTCCGCACCCCGGACGGCCCGCCCCCTCAAGGCCTGCCGCCATCCCCTAGGAGTCAGCTCTGCGCGCGCGTGCGAATCGGCGGCCCCCGACGCCGAAGGCCCCCCGCAGGCGACCACGCCTGTCCCTGCGGACGGCACTTCTCGTCCTGGCCGTCGTCCCCAGCCTCGCTCTGGTGGCCCTGTGGGCCGTCACCAGCGGCCGGACCGTCCTCGACTTCGACCGGCAGGCCGACCAGGGTCTGCTCGCCCAGAAGGCCGGCCAGCCCTCCAACCACGTCTACTACAACCTCCAGGACGAGCGCCGGCTCACCGCCGAGGCGCTCGCCCGGCCCGGCACCGACGCCGACCGGCTGCGCAGACAGCGGCAGGCCACCGACGAGGCGGTGCGCCAGTTCCAGGCCCTGTCCGCCGAGACCGCCGACAGCGCGCCCCAGGAGGTCCGGGACGCCGTCGCCGAGGCCCGGCAGGCGATGAACCGGCTGCCCGAGCAGCGGGCCGCCGTGGACCGCGCCCTCGCCGACCGCGCGCCCGCCGACCAGCAGGCCGTCTACAGCTACTACACCGACCTGATCGCGGTGGACCTGCGGCTGTTCACCGCCCTCAGCCACGTCGACACCGGCGAGGTCACCTGGATCTCCAAGACCCTGGTGAACGCCTTCTGGGCCAAGGAGATGCTCGCCCGCGAGGACGCGATCCTGGCCCGCGGCTGGCCCGCCGGGCTGCTCGCCAGCGCCGACTACCAGCAGGTCCAGCTCGCCATCGGCGCCCAGGACCACCTCGTCACCGTCCAGGTCCTCCCCTACCTGCCCGGCGGCGAGACCGCGGCCTGGCACCAGCTGATGACCGGCCCCGCCTGGCAGGCCAAGACCGCCGTCGAGCAGCAGCTCACCCGGCCCACCGCCGCCGACGCCACCGGCGCCGTCCGGCTCCCGGCCGCCCAGGACCAGTGGCGCCAGGCCGTCGACCAGCTCAACCCGCAGCTGGTCAAGGCCCTCGAAACCCGCACCGACGGCGTCGTCGAGGTCGGCAAGGGCGCCATCCTCCACCTGCTCACCGTCGTCGTGCTCACCACCGTCGTCGGCCTGGTGACCGTCGTCGCGGTCGCCGTCGCCTCCTGGCGGATCAGCCGCTCGCTGCGCCGCCGCATCGGCGAACTGCACTCCCAGGCCGAGGAGATGGGCCGCACCCTGCCCGAGGTGGTCGACCGCCTCGGCCGCGGCGAGCAGGTCGACGCCCGCACCCTCGCCCCCGAGGTCCAGGACGACGCCGCCGGCCGGGCCCGCACCGACGAGCTCGCCCGCCTCGGCGACGCCCTCAACCTGGCCCGCTCCGCCGCGCTCGCCGCCGCCGTCCGGCAGGCCGAGCAGCACCGCGGCTTCGAGCGGCTGCTGCAGCGCATCGCCCGCCGCACCCAGCTGCTGATCGGCCGCCAGCTGCGCAAGCTGGACGAGCTGGAGCGCAGGCACGAGGACCCGGAGGTCCTGGAGGGCCTGTTCGACCTCGACCACCTCACCGCCCGGCTGCGCCGCTACGAGGAGAACCTCGTCATCATGGCCGGCGGCCAGCCGCAGCGGCGCTGGCGCAAGCCCGTCCAGCTGCTGGACGTGCTGCGCGCCGCGCAGGGCGAGGTGCCGGACTACCGCAGGATCGCCCTGGAGGTCGAGGGGCGGCCGTGGCTGTCCGAGCGGGCGGTCGGGCCGGTCGTGCACGTGCTCGCCGAGCTGATGGAGAACGCCACCACCTTCTCCAAGCCGCCCACCCCGGTGGACGTCCGGGCCGCCATGGTCGGGCGCGGGCTCGCGATCGAGATCGAGGACCGCGGCCTCGGCATGGAGCCGGACCAGTACCTCGCGGCCAACGAACTGATGAACCGCCCGCCGCGCACCGACGTGCTCACCCGGGCCGACGACGTCCGGCTCGGCTTCCACGTGATCGCCCGGCTCGCCGCGCACACCGGGCTGAAGATCGAGTTCCGGCCGTCCGCGTTCGGCGGCACCCGGGTCGTCGTGCTCGTCCCCGACGAGCTGGTCATCGACGGCGACACCTGGCTGCCGGAGGCCGTCCCGACCGAGCCGGAGATCCCGTTGGTGGCGCAGTCGCGCCGGGCGCTGCTCGGCGTCGACGAGGAGCCGGCCGCACCGGTCGGGCCGCCCCTCTCGCCGCTGGAGGCCACCCGGCGGCCGAACCCGCCGGCACGGCTGCCGGACGGGCCGGCGCGGCAGCCCGCGCGGGCCGAGGAGCCGGGGGCGGCCGGGAAGGCCGCTCAGCACGCTCAGCGCGCGAAGGCCGCGAAGGCCTCGCAGGCCTCGCAGGCCGCGCAGGCCTCGGCGGCCGGGAAGCCCGAGCACCCCGAGCAGCCGATCCAGCACAGCTCCCCCGCCTACCCCGACATCGCCTACGCCCGGGTCACCGACGCCGAGGCCCCCTACGCGGACGAGCAGTACCGCCCCGCCGACCACTACCGGCTGGCCGAGCGGCGCACCGCCGGGCCCCCGCCCCCGCCCCCGCCCGGCCCGGTCTTCGGCGGGCAGCCGCCGCTGCCGCAGCGCGTCCGCCAGGCCAGCCTGGCCGCCGAGCTGCGCGTGCCGCCGGCCACCCAGCAGTGGGTCGACGCGCCCGCCCCGGCGGAGGTGCCGCCGCAGCACCCGGTGCGGCGCTCCGGCGCCACCATCGGCGCCTTCCAGCGGCAGTCCCGCGCCGCCCGCGGCCGGGGCCTCGCCGCCGCCCCGGACGAGCGCCCGGCCCCCGGGGCCGGCGCGCCCGGCCCCTTCCCGCGCGCCCACGCGGCCGCGGACCCCGGAACCACACGAACGGATGAGCAGGAATGAACCGCACCACCGCCACCCCGCAGGACCTCGACTGGCTGCTGGACGGACTCGTCGACTCCGTGCCCGGCACGCGCAACGCCGTCCTGCTCTCCGACGACGGCCTGGTGGTCAGCCACTCCCGCAGCATCGAGCGGGCCGACGCCGAGCGGCTGGCCGCCGTCGCCACCGGCCAGCAGTCCCTCGCCCGGGGCGTCGGCCAGCTCTTCGACGGCGGGCCGGTGCACCAGGTGATCGTCGAGCTCGCGGAGTGCTGGCTGTTCGTCATCGCCGCCGCCCAGGGCACCCACCTGGCCGTGATCGCCTCCCAGGAGGTCGACGCCGAGGTGATGTCCGTCGCCATGCACACCCTGGTGCAGCAGGTCGGGCAGAAGCTCACCACCCCGACGCGCGACGGGGCCGGCTCCTTCGACGCCTTCGTCGCCCGGGCCCGGGGCTGACCCGGGTGGGTCCGTACGAACCGCACGGCCCGCACGGCCCGGACGGCCGGGACGGCCCCGGCTCCCGGCCCGAGCCCGCCGAGCCGGGACGGGTGCCGGGCCGGGAGCCGCACTGGAGCGAACTGGCCGAGCAGGACGCCGAGGACGACGGCGGCATCATGGTCCGCCCGTACACCATCACCCGCGGCCGCACCGCGCCCGAGCGCGACGACCTCACCCTCATCACCGTGCTGACCACCAACGGGGAGGCCGCCGACGCCGCCCTGGCCCGGGGCACCCGCTCCGGGCCGCGCGCCCTGCAGCCCGAGCACCGGCGGATCCTCGACCGCTGCCGGCACCCGGCCGCCGTCGCCGAGCTCGCGGCCGACCTCGACCTGCCGGTCTCGGTCACCAAGATCCTGCTCGGCGACCTGGTCGCCCAGGGCCTGCTGACCGCCCGGGCGCCGCTCGCGGTGGCCCGTGCCGCCGACGGCACGGGCCGGGGCGCGGGCAACGGCGCGGTCGGCCTGGACCACGGCCTGCTCTCGGCCGTACGCGACGGACTCCGGAGACTCTGAACCACCATGGCAACCCCCCACCCCAGCACCACCGTCGAAGCACCCGCGGCCGTCAAGATCCTCATCGCCGGCGGCTTCGGCGTCGGCAAGACCACGATGGTCGGCGCGGTCAGCGAGGTCGCGCCGCTGCGCACCGAGGAGTACCTGACCCGGGCCAGCGTCGGCGTCGACGACCTGGCCGGCATCGACCAGAAGGACACCACCACCGTCGCCCTGGACTTCGGGCGGATCACCGTCAGCCCCGAGCTGGTCGTCTACCTGTTCGGCACGCCCGGCCAGGAACGCTTCTGGTTCATGTGGAACGACCTGGTCAACGGCGCCCTCGGCGGCGTCGTCATCGCCGACACCCGGCGCCTGGAGACCAGCTTCGCCTCGATCGACTTCTTCGAGGGCCGCGGCATCCCCTTCGTGGTCGCCATCAACTGCTTCCACGGCGAGAACACCCGCACCCCGGAGGAGATCCGGGCCGCCCTCGACCTCGACCCGCAGGTGCCGCTGCTGATCGGCGACGTCCGCGAGCGCGCCTTCGGCCGGGACGTGCTGCTCGCCCTCGTCGACCACCTGATGGACCTCGCCGCCGCCGTCCCGGTCGGCTGAGCACCCCTTCCGCGCCTTCCCGTCCGATCGTTCGGAGAACCACCGCCCCATGACCCCACCCCTGCGCATCCTCGTCCACGGCGGCGGCATCGGCGGGCTCACCGCCGCCACCGCCCTCGCCCGGCGCGGCCACCACGTCGACGTCGCCGAACTGCGGGACGGGCTGGAAGCCCTCGGCGTCGGCATCATCCAGCCCTCCAACGCGCTGCACGTGATGCGCGAGATCGGCGTGCTCGACGCCTGCCTCGCCGCCGGCTTCGGGTGGGAGACCCTGACCATCTGCGACCCGGCCGGCGGCGTCCTCGCCCGCATCCCGCAGCCCCGGATGGACGGCGCGCCCGCCAACAACGGCATCCCCCGCCCGGCCCTCGCCCGCGTCCTCGCCGACGCCGCCGCACGGGCCGGCGCGGCGCTGCGCTTCGGCACCACCCTCGCCGAACTCGCCGAGGACGCCGAGGGCGTGGACGTCACGCTCACCGACGGCCACCGCGCCCGCTACGACCTGGTGGTCGGCTTCGACGGCATCGGCTCGCCGCTGCGCCGCCGGCTCCACGGCGACGCCTACCCGCCCGAGTACACCGGATTCGCCAACTGGCGCGTCACCCTGCCGCGTTCGCCCGGGCTGGACGGCGTGCTGATGTCCTCCGGCAACCTGCGGGCCAAGGCGCTGCTCACCCCGATCAGCGACGAACTCATGTACCTGGGCTCGGTGTTCGCCGAGGCCGAGGACTTCCGTCCCGACCCCGGCCGGGCCCACGAGCAGCTGCGCGAGCGGCTGGCCGGCTTCGGCGGCCCGATCGCCGACGCCCTCGCCCAGGTCACCGACCCGGCGGCCGTGGTGTACTCCCGGATCTCCCAGGTCACCGTCGAGGCGCCCTGGCACATCGGCCGGATCGTGCTGGCCGGCGACGCCGCGCACGCCTCGACCCCGCACCTCGCCCAGGGCGCCGCGATGGCCGTCGAGGACGCCCTCGTCCTCGCCCAGGCCCTGGACGCCGAGCCCGACGTCCGGTCCGCGCTCACCGCGTGGGAGGAGCGGCGCAGGCCGCGCGCCATGTGGGTCCAGGCGCTCTCCCGGGCCGTCCTCAAGCAGGAGACCGGCACCCCGACCACCGAGGAGGAGGACGCCCTGCTGGAGGTCGGCATCCCCGGCGCGGCCCACGTCCTCGTCCAGCCGTACTGAGGCCGGGCCCCGCAGGCCCCCGGGGGCCGGGCTCCCACGCGTACTTGCCGACGCGCGGGAGCCCGCAGCAGGTCGGCAGGCGACCTGATCGGCCATCAGTCCTGGGGGTACGGTGACACAGGCGTCCCTGTTCCGCATGCTCGGTTGGGACGAGGTGGAGATCGGCCCGGAACGGGTGATCCCGGCCAGCGGCTCCAGCGGACCGCTCGGCACCTTCTGCACCTGGCTGCGGCTGACCGGCGCACCGACCACGAGGGCTTCGTGCGGATCAGCCTGCTCAACGAGCCCGCGCTGGACGGGCGCCGCGCCCTCGCCGGGTGAGTGCGGCGCGGGCCGGTCTCAGCGCGGGGCGATCTCCGCGCGGCGCTCCCACACCGCGGCCGAGATCCGGGCCAGCAGGCGGGCCGCCGGGTCGGTGCGGTCGGCACCGTCGGCGAGCGGGCCGGCGTAGCAGACGGCGAGCAGGTAGGGCGGGCAGTCGGGCGGGTGCACCAGGCCGACGCAGTGCCGGGCGCCGGGCACCCAGCCGTTCTTGAAGGCGATCCGGGTGCCCGGCGGCAGCCCGGCCGCGAGGTCGACCCGGAACTCGTTGCGCTCCAGCAGGGCCAGCAGCTCCGGCTCGTCGGCGAGCGAGCGCAGCAGCCGCACCAAGTCCCGTGCGGTGACGCGGTTGTGGATCCCGGCGGAGCGCGCGGCGTAGTCCTCGATGCCGCGCGGGCTGGCGCTGCGGGTCGCCCCGGCGCGGCGCCACACCTCGGCCACTGCCCGCTGGTCGGTGCGGGTGAGGCAGAGGTTGGTGGCCAGGTTGGAGGAGTGGGTGATCATCCGCTCGGCGAGCAGCCGCAGCGGGGCCCGGCCGCCGAGCAGCTGCCAGGGCAGCGGATCGCTGTCCCAGGACGGGTCGTTGCCGAACTCCCCGCCGACGACGGACTCGAAGCGGTTCTCCACCGGCACCTCGGCGTCCAGGTCGGCCCCGCCGCGGTGCAGCGCGGCGAGCACCGCGACCTTCATGGTGCTCGCCGCGTCGTACAGCTCGTCCGGGAACCGGGTGAACACCGGCTCCGCGTCGCCCGCCCAGGGGGCCACCACGATCGACAGCATGGCGGCGAGGGTAGTGCGGGTACGGGCGACGGCGGAAGGAGGCGCGAGGCCTCAGCTGGTGGTCGGGCGGGCGGACGGGAGCGCCGCCGAGCCGCCCAGCAGCGGCCATTCGCGGTGGAACGGCGGCAGCGGGATCTTCTTCTCGAACAGCGGGGTGCCGAAGATCTTCAGATGGGCGAGCAGGCTGCCGTTCAGGTCGACACCGCCGACCAGCGACCAACTGCCCTGCGCCTGCGGCGCCTTGCCGGAGGAGTCGGCGACCAGCGAGCCCTCGGCGCGAGCGCTCAGGTAGGGGGCGACGGTGGCCTCGACACCGACCGTGTCGTACAGGCCGACGTTGACCTCGGCGCCCAGCGCGGCGCGCACCGAGGCCTTGCCGTTGAGCTTCACGTGCACCGGGGAGACCTTGGTGTCGGCGCTGGTCGTCGACGCCCAGCCCTTGCCGCCGGTGTAGTCGGCCTTCACGGCCCAGGTGCCGGCCGCGTCCTGCTCGGCCTCCAGGTGCACCTGGCCGTCCGCACCGACCTCCAGGTAGCAGGTGAGGCCGAGGTTGACCACGATCGGCAGGCCGGCGACGGTCAGCACCGGGCTGGCCTGCAGCTTGGCGAACGGCACCCGGACGGGCTGGGCGCCGGTGCCGCGGGCGGCGTCGCCGGTGACCTTCCACTGCGCGTGGGCGTCCACGTCGAAGCCGACCGAGGCGGTGCGCGGGCTGCCGCCGGAGGCGCCGTGGTAGGCGAAGTGCACGGCGGGGTGCAGCTGGAGGGAGCCGGCGGCCTCCAGGCTGAGGCCGTCCGGCAGCGGGACGGGAGCCTTGACGTCGAGCTTCAGGGTGCCGGAGGCGTCCGCCTTCACGCCGCCGCTGACGCCGGCTCCGCCCTCTTCCTTGAAGTCGGCCTGCACCGCGCCATCGGTCTTCGGGGCGTCCGTCTTCGGGCCGTCCGTCTTCGGGCCGGGGACGGCGTCCGCACTGACCGTCGACGTGAGGTCCTTGACCAGCGGCGTGACGGTGATGCCGTGCGCGTCGACCGGCACCTGACCGTCCGCCTCGGTGGCGCCGAGCAGTTCGCTCAGCGTGGCGGGGCGGGTGGTGAGGGCGAGCGTGTCGCCCGCGCCCGGCTTGACACCGGTGACGGCGACCAGCGCGCCCTGCGGCGCGGCGGCGGTGGGCGGGCTGGCGATCAGCTGACCGGCCTGGACGGCGGGCGCCGCACCCTGGCTCGGGGCCGCGCTCGGGGCCGCGCCGGAGCCGCCGCCCGACAGCACGGCCGTGCCGGCGGCCGCGTCGTACCCGGTGAGCTGCAGGTTGGTCGTGGTGGCGGTGACGGCGCCGCCGTCCTTGCCCGGGTTGCCGATCGCGGCGCGGTGGTCGCCCGCCGGGGCGGCGGTGACCGGCGCCGCCCCGCCCTGCTGCGGGCGGCCGGTGGCGGGCGCCCCGGCCCGGGCGTGCGGCGTGCCGTTGGCGGGCGCGGCGGCGGCCGGGCTGCCCCCGGCTGCCGTGGTGCTCGCGGCGGCGGTGGCGGTCGGATCGGGCGCGGACTGCGCACCGGCGGGGGCACTGGCACGGCCGCAGCCGGCGGCCCCGACGAGGAGGAGGGAGAGGAGCGCCGGGCCGGCGGCCCTGGCTATCGAGGGTTTGAACACGCGGCGTCATGTTACTGACGAGGAATCATTTTGTCGAAGCGGGGTCAACGCGCCTCAGAATGGCGATTCCGCAGGTCAGCCTACTAGTCGGGCGGCCGGGAGCGGACCGCGGTCCAGCGGTGTGAGATCCGCCTCGCCGGCCAGCTCCGCCAGGTACCGGGCGCGCGGCGCCGGCACCGCGCCGAGGCTGCGCACGTGCGGCCCGTCCCACTGGGCGTCCAGCAGCCGCCCGCCGGCCGCGCCGAACCGGGCGGCGAGGTCCGCGACGGCGACCCGGGCCGCGTCCGGGCGGCGGTGGAACATCGAGTCCAGGCTCAGCACCGGCCCGGCGACGACGCCGAACACCCCGCCGATCAGCTCCTCCCCCTCCCACACCTCCCCGCTGTGCGCGGCGCCGGCGGCGTTCAGCCGCTCCAGCGCGGCGCGCAACTCGGCGGTCAGCCAGGCCGGTTGACGCCCCTCGGCGCAGCCCGCGAGGACCTGCCCGAAGGCGCGGTCGGCGCTCGTCCACCAGGCGACCCCGTTGCGCAGCCGCCGGGCGAGCCAGCTCGGCAGCCGCACGCCGCCCGGCCGCGCGGCGGGCCCGAGCGCGATGACCGGCCGGGGGTCGGGCGACCACCAGGCCAGCGCGTACGGGTCGGCGCCCGGCGCACCCGGCAGCAGCGCGATCTCCCCGGCCTCGACCGCGTCGCCGTACCGCGCCTCGGCGTAGGCGGCCACGAACTCGTCCGCCGCGGGCAGCGGGAACAGCCCGCGCCGGTACCCGGCCAGCAGCTCCGCCGGCCCGAGCACCCCGCCGAACGCCACCGGCCCGTCACCGGGGGCGCGCCGCAGGTCAAGCCGGTCGAAGGCGCTCACACCGCCCGCCCGCGGCGCGCTCATCCCGGCGCTCCCAGAAACCCGTCCGCCGCCAGCCGGTCCAGGTAGTGGTCGAGCAGGGCGGCGTCGACGGCGGGCAGCTCGACGCCGCTGCCGGCCAGCGCCGTCTCGGTGTTCTCCCGGTCGAACACCGGGAAGGTCGGCCTGAAGTACAGCTCGCTGATGGTGAGTTCGCTCCCGGGCGCGCGGTCGACGAAGAGCGGGACGAACGGCGCGATCGGGTGGGTGGGGTGCCCGGCGGCGAAGCGGATCAGCCGCCGCACCCACTCGCCGTACGGGAGCCGCTCGATCCGGTGGCCGCGGGCGCGGAGCCGGTCGGCGAGGTCGGCGAGGTCGGCGGGCTCCGGGGAGGTGAGGTGGTAGACCTCGCCGTCGGCGGGGGCGTGCGCGGCGATGTGGGCGACGGCCTCGGCGAACCGGTCGGCGGGCACGAAGTCGAGCGGCAGCCGGACGTCGGGGTAGCCGCCGCTGTCGGCGAAGTAGGCGATCAGCGCGCAGAGTTCGGTGCCGGTGTTCATGGTGCCGGTGGTGCTGTCGCCGGTGACGTCGTTGGTGCGCAGCACGGTGACCGGCAGTCCGGCGGCGGCGGCCTGGTGCAGCAGCCGTTCGGCGACCCACTTGCTCTCGACGTAGCCGACGCCGAGCCGGTCGGGGTGGGCGAGCGGGGTGCGTTCGCTGACCTCGCCGATGCCGGCGGCGCCGAAGCCGGCGAGGACGGCGAGGGTGGAGAGGTAGTGCACGGGGACGCCCCGGCGGTGCCCGGCGAGCCGGACGACCTCCCGGGTGCCGGTGACGTTGGCGGCGCGCAGCTGGTGGTACGGGTAGAGGAAGTTGACCTGTCCGCCGAGGTGGTGGATGGCGTCCAGGTGGTCGGCCAGCCAGTCGAACTGACGGTCCGTCAGCCCGAGCGAGGGCCGGGTGAGGTCGCCGACCAGCGGCACCACCCGGGGGTCGGCGAGGTCGTGGCGCAGGAAGCGCTGGTGGGCGGCGCGCAGCCGTTCCAGGGCGTGTTCCTCGTCGGGGGCGCGGACGAGGCAGTGGATGCGGGCCCGGGTGGTGGCGAGCAGGGTGTGCAGCAGGTGGGCGCCGCAGAAGCCGGTGGCGCCGGTGAGCAGGATCTCGGCGGGTTCGGCGCGGCTGGGCGCGGGGCTCCAGGACTGCCGTACGGGCGTGCCGAGTCGGGCCTCGGTGGCCCAGTCGACGGCGCCCTCGCCGCCGTCCGCGCCGTCGCGGGCGGCCCGCAGGGCGGCGGCGAAGGCGCGCAGGGTGGGGGCGCGCAGCAGGGCTCGGGTGAGGGTGCGGACGTGGCCGACGTCGAGGCCGAAGACGGTGCGGGCCCGGGCGAGCATCTCCATGGCGAGCAGTGAGGTGCCGCCGAGGGCGAAGAAGTCGTCGTCGGGGCCGACGTGTTCGGTGCCGAGCAGGTCGGCCCAGAGCTGTCCGAGGGTGGCCTCCGCCCCCCGGGCGGGCGCGTCGTGCGGGGCCGCTGCCGCCGGGGCCCCGGCCGGGACCGCCGCGCTCGGCGCGGTCGCGGCCTGCGGCAGCCGCTGCCGGTCGATCTTGCCCACCGGGGTGAGCGGCATGGCCTCCAGCGGGACGAACGCGGTCGGGACGAGGTGCGCGGGCAGCCGCTCGGCGAGGTGGGCGCGCAGCCGCTCGCCGTCGCGGGCGCGGCGCAGCGTGTAGTAGGCGGTGAGCGTGCGGGTGCCGTCCGGGCCGGTGCCGTCCGCGGCGATCCGGGCCTGGCGGACGTCGGGGTGGGCGGCGAGGACGGCCTCGATCTCGGCGGGGTCGACGCGGTGGCCGCGGATCTTCACCTGGTCGTCGAAGCGGCCGAGGATCTCCAGTTCGCCGTCCGAGCGCCAGCGTCCGGCGTCGCCGGTGCGGTACATCCGCTCGCCGGGGGCCGGCGCGTACGGGTCGGGCAGGAAGGATTCGGCGGTGAGGGCGGGGCTGCGCCAGTAGCCGCGGGCCAGGCCGGGCCCGGCGAGGTGGATCTCGCCCTTCTCGCCGGGCCGGACGGGGTTCAGCCGGGCGTCCAGGACGTGCACCCGCACGCCGGGCAGCGGCCGGCCGATCGGCACCGACTGCGGGTGCCCGGCGCCGTCCAGCAGGGCGGGGGTGAGCTCGCAGAGGGTGGAGGTGACGGCCGCCTCGGTGACGCCGTAGGCGTTGAGCAGGCGGACGCCGGGCAGCCGGGCCAGGCTGTCGCGGCAGTCGTCGGCGTGCACGGTGTCCCCGCCGACGACGAGCAGCCGCAGGCCGTCCGGGGCCGGCCCGGCGGGCGGCAGCAGGTGCAGCAGCTGGTGCCAGTAGGCGGGCGTGAGGTCGGCGACGGCGAGGCGGTCGGTGCGCAGCCGGTCGGCGAGTTCGGTGGGCGCCCAGGCGGGCGCGCCGCCGAGGGCGACGGTGGCGCCGGCGAGCAGGGGCGCGAAGGCCTGCTCCAGGGCGGTGTCGAAGCCGAGCGCGGCGAGCTGCAGGACGCGTTCGCCGGGGGCCAGCCGGTAGGCGCGGATCACCCGCTGCAGGGTGAACAGCAGGGCGCGGTGGGTGACGGGTACGCCCTTGGGGCGGCCGGTGGTGCCGGAGGTGTAGATCAGGTAGGCGAGGTCCCCGGGGCCGGGCGGCTCGGCCCCGGGGCCCGGGCCGTCCGCGTCCACCGTCAGCGGGTCGACGCCCGGCAGCCCGGCAGCCCCGGTGACCGCGACCCGGGCCCCGCTGTCCGCGACCAGCCCGGCGAGGCGCCGCGCCGGGCTCGCCGGGTCCAGCGGCAGCAGCGCGCCGCCGGCCTTGAGCACCGCCAGCCAGGCCGTCACCAGGCCGGTGCCGCGCTCCAGGCAGACCGGCACCACCTGCTCGGGGCCGACCCCGCGGGCGCGCAGCGCGGCGGCCAACCGCTCGCTGCGCCGGTCGAGTTCGCGGTAGCTCAGGGTGCCGTCCTCGGCGAGGACGGCGATCGCCTCCGGGTCGTGCGCGGCCCGGGCGCGGAACAGCGCGGGTACGGTGTCGCCGCCGCCCCCGGGCTCCGCCGGCCGGTCCGGGCCACCGGGGAAGCCCAGTTCGGCGGGCCGCCACTCGCGCTCCACGTACGCCCGGCAGTCCTCGCGGCCGGCCGGCCCGTACACCGCCCGCCAGCCGTCCGGGACGGCCAGGTCGCCGGGCCACAGCGCGCACCGACCGTGGCCGTCCCGGACCACGGCGTGACGGGCGGGACGCGCATCCTTCTCCACGCCCCGTGCGCTGTCGGCTGCGTCGTCCACCGGCTTGACCTCGTGCTGTGGCGGCAGAATGCTGGGAGATGCGACATTTCCGACTATACGCACTCGCGCCGCACCCACGACACGCGAACGGCCCCACGGGATCCGGCGGGGCCCGGCCGGTGACGGACGCGCGGTGCGCACCACAGGGCACCGGAGAACGCCCGGCCGTCGACCCGTCGACCCGCCGGGCGCCACTGGGCCGGTGCCGGCCCGACCCGCCCCCGCCCGTCCTCCCCGACCCGAGCGGCCGGGTGAAGTCGCGGAGGAGGTAGCCTCGTTGACCCGTCGGCGACAGGGACTGATGGCCTGCTACCTCCTCTGGATGGTGGTCTTCACCGGCATCTACTACCTCGCCCCGGCGCAGCGCATCATCTGGTGGACGGGCATCGGCCTCGGCGGCGTCGCCGCGATCGTGCTGGGCGTGCGGCTCAACCGCCCGGCGCACGCGTCCTGCTGGTACCTGCTGGCGCTGGCCAACCTGAGCTTCACGGCGGGCGAGGTGGTGCAGGCCGTCCAGTTGGACATCCTGCACCGGCCCAACCCGTTCCCGTCCGTCGCGGACGCCTTCTACCTGGCCGAGTTCGTGCTGTACGCGGCCGGCGCGCTCGGCTTCATCCGCTGGCGGACGGCCCGTCAGGACCACGCCGGGCTGCTGGACGCGCTGATCCCCACCATCGGCCTCGCCCTGCTGTCCTGGATCTACCTGATCCTGCCGTACGCCCGGAACCCGGACCTGTCCTGGCTGCAGAAGGCCGTCTCGATCGCCTACCCGCTCGGCGACATCCTGGTCCTGGCCCTGCTGATGCGGCTGATCACCCCGCGCGGCGGCAGCTCCCGCTCGCTGCAGCTGCTCGCGGTCGGCACCCTCGGCATCCTGACCTCGGACGTGCTGTACGGGCTGATCCAGCTGCACGGCACCTGGCACATCGGCACCCCGGTCGAGCTGGGCTGGGCGGCGTTCTACACCGCGTGGGGCGCGGCGGCGCTGCACCCGTCGATGGTCGAGCTGACCCGGCCGGTGCCCACCCAGCAGCCGGACCTCGGCCCGGCCCGGTTCACCCTGCTCACGCTGGCCGCCTTGATCGCCCCGGCGATCCTGATCGTCGAGTCGCTGGACGGGAACACCACCAACGCGGGCGTGATCGGGGCGTTCTCGGCGGTGCTGTACCTGCTGGTGCTGGCCCGGCTCGCGGTCGTGGTCGCGGCCCGGCGCCAGGCCGTCGCCCGGGAGCGGACGCTGCGCGAGGCGGGCTCCCGGCTGACCTCGGCGGTCACGGTGGAGGAGGTCACGGCGGCGGTGCAGGCGGCCGCGGCCACGCTGATGCCCGCCGAGTCGGGGCACGTCGCGCTGCTGGCGGTCTCCCGGGCCGACGCGCCGGGCTCCCCGGGCTCCCCGGGCTCGCGCGGCGGCTCGCCGGGCGGCTCTCCGGGCTCGCGCGGCGGCTCGCCGGGCGGCTCACCGGGCGGCTCACCGGGCGGCTCCCCGGCCGACGACGAGCTGCTGGCGCTCGCCGCCGACCGGGAGACCCGGCTGCTGGCCACCCCCGGCCTGCCCGGCGCCCTGGCCGCCCACCTGAGCGGCATGCCCGCCGCGCTGCTCTGCCCGCTCACCCTGGCCGAGCGCCCGTCCGGCGACCCGCTGATCGGCGCGCTGGTCGTCACCGGCACCGAGCAGGAGCTGACCAGTCTGTGGGGCTCGCTGGAGATCCTGGCCGCGCAGGCCGCGCTGGCCGTCGAGCGGGTGGTGCTGAGCCGGGAGGTGACCCGCCGCAACAGCGAGCTGTACTTCCGCACCCTGGTGCAGAACGCGAGCGACGTCATCCTGATCCTCGACGCCGACGACGGCGTGCGCTACGCCTCCTCGTCCGCCGAACAGGTGCTCGGCTACCCGAGCCTGGACGGGCGGCGCTTCACCGAACTCGTCCCGCCGGAGGACAGCCGGGAGGTCGGCAAGGCGCTGGCCCGGATGCGCGGGCCCGACGACCCGCCGGCCGCGACGCGCAGCGAGCAGCCGCGCGAGCACTGGCGGCTGCTGCGCCAGGACCGCACCCCGATCGAGGCCGAGGTCCGGCACACCGACCTGCGCGCCGACCCGACCGTCGCCGGCCTGGTGCTCACCCTGCGCGACGTGACCGAGCAGCGCCGGATGGAACGCGAACTCACCCACCGGGCCTTCCACGACTCGCTGACCGGCCTGGCCAACCGGGTGCTGTTCGCCGACCGGGTCGGCCACGCGCTGTCGCGCGGGGAGCGCAGCGGGGCCGTCACCGGGGTGCTGTTCATCGACCTGGACGACTTCAAGATGGTCAACGACACCCAGGGCCACGCGGTCGGCGACGAGCTGCTGGTGGCGGTGTCACTGCGGATCTCCACGGCGCTGCGCAGCTCGGACACTGCGGCCCGGCTCGGCGGCGACGAGTTCGCGGTGCTGGTGGAGGACGCGCTGGCGCCCGCCGACGTGGACGCGATCGCGGACGTGGTGCTCGGGGTGTTCGTCGAGCCGTTCCGGCTGCGCGCGGGCGCCGTCCGGGTGGGCGCGAGCGTCGGGGTGGCGACCACCGAGGACAGCGTGGACGCGGCCGAGCTGCTCACCCACGCCGACCTGGCGCTGTACGCGGCGAAGGCCGCCGGGCGCCGCCAGTGGCGCCACTACCGGCCGGCCCTGCAGGCGGGGTTGGTGGAGCGGCACGAGCTGAACGAGCACCTGGACGTGGCGATCGCCGAATCCGCCTTCCAGCTGTACTACCAGCCGATCGTCGACCTGCGCACCGGCGACCTGGTCTCCTTCGAGGCGCTGGTGCGCTGGCCGCACGACCGGCGCGGCATGGTGCTGCCCGACGAGTTCATCGCGCTCGCCGAGGAGAGCGGCCAGATCGTCCCGCTCGGCGCCTGGGTGCTGGAGCGCGCCACCCAGGAGGCGGCCGGCTGGCACGCGGCCAGCTCGACCGTGCGGACGGCGGCCGGCCGGGCGCCGCTGCGGGTCAACGTCAACGTCTCGGCCCGCCAGTTCCGCGACCCGGGCTTCGTCGACGTGGTGCGCAACGCCCTCGGCGACTCGGGCCTGCCGCCGTGCTCGCTGGTCCTGGAGCTCACCGAGTCGGTGCTGATGCGCCGCGACGAGCGGATCAACGACGACATGGCGACCCTGGACGGCCTGGGCGTCGGCATCGCCATCGACGACTTCGGCACCGGCTACTCCTCGCTGTCCTACCTGCGGGAGTTCCCGATCTCCATCCTCAAGATCGACAAGTCCTTCATCGACGGCCTCGGCCACTCCCCGCAGCAGCACGCCCTGGTCGAGGGCATCACCCGGATCGCCGAGACCCTGGGCGTCAGCGTCATCGCCGAGGGCATCGAGCAACCCGAACAGCGCGACCTGCTCGCCGCCATGGGCTGCCCGCTCGGACAGGGCTACCTCTTCGCCCACCCCCTGACCGCCGCACAGGCCCGCGCACTCGTCCGCGACGCGACGTACGAACCGCGCTGAGCCCGTCCGCGCCCCGCCCCCCGGGCGGGCTCACTGGTCGCTGCCCTTGGAGATGACGGCGTGGTCGCCCGCGAGGCCGTCCGTGAAGCCGCCGCTCGCGGCGTCCGCCGCGCCGTTGGCGAGGCTTTGGACCTTGTCCGGGCCGAGGCCGGCGGCGGCGCCGACGTCGATGACGGCCTGCCGGGCGCCGCCCATCGCACCGCCCCTGGACTGGGCGTAGTCGTCGCCGCCCTGGTCGCGGCCGACCTCGGTGGTGTCGATCTTGTTGGCCTTGACCACCATGTCGGTGATCGAGTCGGCCAGGCCCGGCAGCTTGTCGGCCAGCGGCACCTTCTCCGGGATCAGGCCCAGGGTGCTGTGGAAGACGTCCTTGACCAGGCCGCCGTTGCGCTCCACCGCGTCGTTGTACGCCTGGTCGGAGGCGGCGTGCTGGTTGTGCACCTGGTCGATCCGGGCCTCGCCGAGGACACCGCTGACCACCCCGCCGGAGCGGGCGGCGTGGTTGACGTCCTCGCTCATCTGCCAGTCGGCCGCGCCGCCGCCCGCCACGTGGCCCTGGATGAGGGCGGTGCTGTACGCCTGGTTGGCGTTGGCGACCACGGCGTACGAGTCCGGATCGCGCCCGAGGGCGTCCAGGAACCTGAGCGTGTGGGACGCGTTCAGCCCGGCCGGCGCGCCCTTGACGGGCAGGTTCGGATCCCCGGCCACCGACCGCTGGACGTCACCGATGTAGTCGGCGGTCATCTGGCCCAGGCTCGGCCGCATCGAGGAGAGCTTGCCGTCGCCCTTGAGGTCCTCCAGCACCCCGCCGTCGCCGTGGCTCGTCCCGAAGGTGTCCACCACCCGCTTCAGCAGGCCCGACTGGGCGGCGTCGTGCCCGACCGGCCGGCCGTCCGCCGTCAGGGCCTCCGGCCGCCCGGGGGCGTGGCCGGAGGTGGCCGCCTCCAGGGCCTGGCCGAGCGCGGCCGGGCCCGCCTTGCTCGGGTGGCCCCAGGCGTCCTTGTCGAGGGTGTCCGACCTCCAGTCCTTGTCGTGGACGTAGTAGTCGAGGTAGTCGGCCGGCTTGGCCTGGCCGCCGGCGACGGTGCCGTCGGCGACGTTGTAGGCCGTCGCCGGGTGGGTGAAGAACTCGGTGGCCGCCGCGGGGCTGTGCGCGAGTGCGGTCAGGACCGCCGTGGTCGGCTGGTAGCCGGCGCCGTCCTTGGGGTCGCCGAGCAGGCTCAGGCCGTGGCTCAGCCCGTCCGGGATCGGCGCCGGCCAGTGCCCGTCGTGCTGGTGGGCGTCCATCTGCGTGATGTGCTCGGCGATCGGGGTGAGGAAGTGCGGGTCGTAGTCGCCCGTCTCCAGGATGGGGGCGATCAGCTGGTAGCCGAGGTACACCGGGGCCGGGCCGTGCGGCTTGCCCGACCCGTACCACGCCGGTGCGGCGCCGGCCCGGCGCAGCTGTGCGGCCCAGTCGTCGGACAGGTGCGGCTGCCGGTCCGAGTGGGTGGCGGCGGCCAGGCCGAGGCCGAGGTTCTTCTGCAGCTCCTTGTAGGCGGCCCAGCGGGCGTCGCCCGTCCTGCTGACGTGCACCGGGTCGCCGACCATGGAGTACCAGGACTTGACCAGGCCGTCCGGGGTGAGGTCCTGGTAGAACCTGGTACTGAACGTCGGATCGGCCGAGTTCAGCGCCAACAGGGCGTTCAGTTCGGTGAGTTCGGGGTCACTGATGTCCCCGCCCTTCTGCATGAGGGCCGCGGCGCGGGCGCCGTCCGCCTCGGGGCCGCCGATCGCCCGGCCGTTGAACGCGTGGTCCGTGCCGGTGGCCGCGTCGGAGTTCAGCGCGCCGGCCATCCGCTCGTCGGCGGCGGTGGCCTCGGCGACGGCGGCGTCCATGGCCGCGCGGGCGGCGTCGGCCTTGGCGCCCCACTCCTGCTGGTAGAGCAGGTGCAGGTCCGGGTCGTGCCGGGTGGCGGTGTCCGCGGGCGGCCAGCCGACGACGCCGCTGTCGCTGACCGTCAGCTTCGCGGCGCGGGCGTCCGCGACGGCCTTGTCCAGCTTGGACCTGGCCGCCCCGATGTCCTTCGCCGCCTCCTTGAAGACCGAGGCGAGCGCGTTCGCCTCGGTGACGGCGTCGGTCAGCTGGTCGTTGACGCGTTTCAGCCCGGCTCTCGCGAGGGCGGCCGCGGGGCCGTTCCAGCAGGCGGAGTCGACCTTGCCGGTCACCGTGCCCGTCCAGTCGCCGTCCAGGGACTTGAGCTTCTGCGCGACGGTGGTCCAGGCGGTCGCGGCGGTGTCCAGGACACCGAGGTCGGCGGTGCTGAGATCGTGGAAGTCCACCATGTCCGTGCCCCCTCTCAGACCGTCATGTTGCGCCGCACGTGGGTCTCGTGCTGCTCGTAGGTGGTGGAACTGCCGCGCAGGGCCTGGGTGGTCTCGCCGATGGTCTTCGCGAGCGCGTCGACGCACTGGTCCCAGGTGGCGGCCGCGGTCTTCGCCGCCTTGCCGGTGGCCCAGTTCGCCAGCGCGGTGGCGACCTTGCCGGTCGCCTCGTCGGCGCCGCGCCCGTCCGTGGTCAGCCGGCCGTGGAGCTGGTCGGCGTTGTTCGCGGCGGTGGTCAGCGCGACCGTGTCGGCGCTGAAGCCGGCGCCCCCTCCGCTCGGCCCCTGCGCCGAGTTGAGCCGGGTACGGGCGGGCGCCGCGCCCCGGGCCTCCTCCTGGGCCCGGGCCTGCGCGGTCAGGTTGCCGTCCGCGTCGTAGGCCCACGGATTCATCATCCGGTCGAACTCTCTGGCCCGGTCGTCCACTTCATCGCCCCCTCTGCGCCGGGGCACTGCGGGGCCCGGCGTGCCACCAGTAGAGCGCCGCGGGTGCGGCGGCGGTTGCGCTGCTGCGGGCACGAAATGAAAGCCGCCCGGGACGGGTCGGGCGCGTGGTGCGCTGCGCACTACCGGGTGAGCACCCCACCGGAAAGTGCGTTCTTGATCATCCACGGCCGGTCGCGGAGGCTGATTCCCATGACCCAGAACCCCGTGGGGACGTCCCCGAAGACCGCTGTCACCCTGCTCGGCCTCGGCGCCATGGGCACCGCCCTCGCCCACGCCTGGCTCGCCGCCGGGCACCCGCTCACCGTCTGGAACCGCACCGCCGCCCGCGCCGAACCCCTCGCCGCCGAGGGCGCCGTCGTCGCCGCCACCGCCGCCGCGGCCGTCGCGGCGAACCGGCTGGTGGTCGTCTGCCTGCTGGACGACGCCTCCGTCGACGAGGCCCTGGCCGACGCCGACCTGACCGGCAAGGACGTGGTCAACCTGGTCACCAGCACCCCCGCCCAGGCCCGGGCCCGCGCCACCTGGGCCACCGCGCGCGGCGCCCGCTACCTGGACGGCGGCATCATGGCCGTCCCCCCGATGATCGGCGTCCCGGCCGCCGGCCCGTACGTCTTCTACAGCGGCTCGGCCGCCCTCTTCGAGGAGCACCGCGGCACCCTCGCCGCCCCCGCCGACACCCGCTACGTCGGCCCGGACGCCGGCCACGCGGCCCTGCACGACGTGGCCCTGCTCAGCGCCATGTACGGCATGTTCGCCGGCGTCACCCACGCCTTCGCCCTCGTCCGCGGCGACACCGTCGCCCCCACCGACCTGGCCCCCCTCCTCACCGGCTGGCTCACCGCGATGACCGCCTCCGTCCCCGACACCGCCCGGCGCCTGGAATCCGGCGACTACACCACCGGCGTCGTCTCCAACCTCGCCATGCAGGCCGCCGGCCGCCACACCCTCCTCGGCACCGCCGAGGAGCAGGGCGTCAGCCCCGAACTCCTCACCCCCTTCTTCCACCTGATGCAACGCCGCCTGGCCACCGCCTCCCCCACCGAGGACCTCACCGGCCTCACCGACCTCCTGCGGAGCTAACCGGCGCCGGTGAGGAAGGCGCCGATCTCGTGGGCGACGGTTTCGGGCTCGTCCAGCATCGACAGGACGTACGCGCCGGGGACGGCGGCGTAGCGGCCGGCCGGGAGCAACCGGGCGAGCTGGTGGCCGTGTTCGGGGGGCATGACGCGGTTGTCGGGCGACCAGAGGACGAGGGCCGGGCCGGTGAAGTGGCGCAGGGCCTCGGTGTCGCGGATCAGTCGGCGCCTGTCGACCGGGCCGTGGCAGTAGGCGAGCAGGTCGCGGCGGATGCGCGGGTCGCCGAGGACGGGTGTCGTCCAGCGGCGGATCATGTCGTCCGGGACGGGGCGCCTGGTCATCTGCCCGTAGACCATCGGGAGCCGGCGCAGCGGGCGGATGCGGAGGTTGTGGGCGACGAACCGCACGCCGCCGGGCAGCCGGGTGGTGACGGTCAGCATCTTGCCGGGGAGCCCGGGCGGGAAGTTGTCGAAGGCCTCGCAGGGGAGGATCACCTGTCGGGCGACGCGCCGGTCGAGTCCGTGGGCGGTGAGGAAGAGCGAGCCGCCCCAGTCGGCGTGCACGAGGGTGACGGCTTCGAGGTCGAGGGCGTCGAGGAAGTCGGCGACGAGCCGGATCTGTCCGCGCAGCGTGAGGTCGGCGTCGGGCCGCATGGGGCGCCGGTGGGAGCCGAGGGGCAGGACGGGCCGCAGGTAGCTGAAGCCCGGGGGCAGTAAGGGCAGGACCCGGTCCCACACGGTGTGGTCCATCAGGAGTCCGTGGAGCAGGACGACGGGCGGCCCGGAGCCCGCCACGTCGTATTCGACGACACCGGCCGGGAGTTCGACTTCGCGCACGGCAACCTCCACTAGAACGGTCTCTCTAGAGTGACCGTTCTAGCATGGGACCATGGAAGGCGTGAAGACTGACGAGCGAATCGCGCTGGCGATGGCGGAACTGCTGCGCACCCAGGGATACGGCGCCACGGGCATCAACCAGCTCGCCCGTGCCGCCGGCGCGCCCACCGGGTCGATCTACCACCACTTCAAGGGCGGGAAGCGCGAGGTCGCGGCGGCGGCACTGCGGCAGACCGGGGCCGCCTACATCCAGCTGCTGCCGCTCCTGCTCGACGCGCACGCCGATCTCGCGGTCGCGATCGAGGCGTCGTTCGCCGCGGCGGCCGAGGACATGGCGAACACCGGCTGGGCCAACATGTGCCCGGTCGGCACCGTCACGGCCGAGATCGCCGACACCGAGCCGGAACTGCGCGAGGTCGCGGCGGAGGTGATGGGGGGCTGGATCGAGGAGGGCACCCGGTACTTCGTCGGCCGCGGGCTGTCCGAGACGCACGCCCACGACGTCGCCCTCGCCCTGCTCACCGCGCTCGAAGGGGCGTTCCTCCTCGCCCGCGGGCTGCGCTCCGCCGAGCCCTTCCTGGCCGCCGGACGCACGCTCGCGGTGTACGTCGCATCGCTGGAGACACAGGAGCCCCGGGGCTCGGGGGCGGCGCTTCCCGGGCACTGAGGCCGAGGTCGGCGCCGGCGCGGGAGCGCAGGAAGTCGGCGGGGCCGACTTCCTGCGCGGCGGCTCACTGGTCGAGGACCGCCTGGTAGCCAACGGCGTCGAGGAGCTTGTCGAGCTCGGCCTTCTTCGACGGCTTGAGCTTGAAGATCCAGGCCTCGTAGGGCTCGCTGTTGATGAGCTCCGGCTCGCCCTCCAGCTCCTCGTTCACGGCGACCACCTCGCCGCCGACCGGGGTGTAGATGTCCGACGCAGCCTTGACCGACTCGACGATGCCCACCGGCTCCCCGGCCTCGAAGACCTTGCCGGTCTTCGGCGACTCGACGAACACCACGTCGCCGAGCGCCTTCTGGGCGTGGTCGCTGAGGCCGATCGCCACCGTGCCGTCCGGCTGCAGCTGCGCCCACTCGTGCGACTCGGCGTACCGCCGGTCGGCGGGGATGTTCGACATGCTCGCTCCACTGGTTCGTAGGTGATCAGCGGGCCCAGCATGCCCGAGGCGGGCGGGGAGCGGTGTCAGCCACGCGCCGGGAGCCGACGGCGCGTCAACTCGGCTTGACCGCCCGGCTTCGCCGGTGCCGCGCGGGAAGTCGACCCCGTCGACTTCCCGTGCGACCGCTCACGACGAGGCGGCCCTGATCTCCTCCAGGGACTCGTCGAGCACCACCCGGGCCCGGGTGAACCAGTCGGCGATCACCGCGATCTCTTCCGGCGCGTAGTCGGCGAACAGGGCGCCGATCCGCTCGTAGAACGGGCCGTACACCTGGAGGATCCGCTGCTGCGCGTCCTCGGCCATCACGACGCGCACCCGCCGCCGGTCGCCCGGGTCGGCCTCGCGGCGGGCGTAGCCGGCCTTCTCCAGACGGTTGAGCACGCCGGTGACGGCGCCGGTGGTGAGCTGGGCCCGTTCGGCGAGGTCGCCGGCGGCCAGCGGCTCCCCGGCGAGCGCGGCCTCGATGACGAAGCCGAGGCAGGTGAGGTCGGTGACGTTGAGCCCGAGCCGGGCGGCGATGTCCTGCTGCCCGAACTGGGCGAGCGCGATCATGCGGTCCATCGCGTACAGCGCCTGTTCGGGCGTGGCCCGGGGGCGCGGCTTGCCCTTCACCCAGGATCTCCTTAGCATCTAAGTAACTTATCTCGCGAGATAAATGGTCTGGTCGGGACGACCGGACCGCTGACCTCCACCTCCCCATCTCACACCACGGGAGCAGCCATGAGCACACACGGCGACCACGACATGGGGCACACCGTCGCGGGCTGGACCGGGTCCGTCATCGCCATCCTCGGCTTCGCCGTCGCCGGCGGCGCCCTCGTCCTCGGCTCGGCGGCCGGACTCTGGGCCGGCGGCGCGCTCACCGCCCTCGGCGGCATCGCCGGCTGGCTGCTCCACCTCGCCGGCCACGGCAAACCCACCGGCCCGCGCCCGCCCCACCTCCGCCACTGGCGCACCCCCGACCCGGCCGGGCGCCACGGCCACGCCGACTGCCTCGGCTGCCGCCTCGCCGGCAGGCGTCAGTCGGTACGAGGCCCGCACCGGGCAGCCGACCAACGGGCGGTGGCGGTACGTGATCGACAACCCCTTCGGGACGGCCTGAGGGCCGGCCCGCGGTCGGCGGGCCGGCCGGTCAGCCGATGGAGGGGGTGAGGGTGCCCACACCCGGCAGTTCCTTCGGGTTCACCGTGCAGAAGAAGGCCCGGCTCCTGGCGCGGTTGAGGTAGAAGCTGCCGGTGTAGCGGCCGTGCGTCACCGCGGTGTCGAACGCGTCCGCGTGCAGCCAGCCGTCCGGGCCGCCGATCTCGTCCTTCAGCTCCGCCGGCACGGCGCACCCGATGGGCCGCTCCTGCCATTCGGCGCTCATCATCAGCCCGACCAGGGTGACCGGCGGCAGCGTGACCACGCCGTCGAACTCGACGTCGGTCGGCCCGGGCACCCCCGGCCGTGCGTTCGGGTCGGTCCCCACGCCGAGCGGCCGGCTCACCCAGGTCGTCTCCGAGAACTCCCCCAGCTCCGGGAACAGCTTCGTCACGGTCGCGGTGTCGTGCCCCACCTGCGCCTTCGCCGGCTTCGCCGCCTCGGGCGCCGCTCGGCCGCCACTGCCACCGCAGCCCGACACCGCCAGGGCCACCCCCGCCGCGGCGAGCACCAGCCGCGGCGCCGCCCCTCGCCGATCCGTCCGGATCACCGTACTGCCCCCCTTCGACGGCGACCGGTTCGCCGCCGAAGGTGATCATGCAGCACGGGTGCCGACGCACCAAAGGCTATGCGTACACGGTCGCCGCACCGAGGGCTCCGGAGGCGAACGTCGGCCCCGGGGCCCGTACGGGCCTCAGACCGCCATGCCCGCCGTGGCCACCGCCGTGGGCGGGGTGGTGCTGCCGGCCGTCGTGCCGAGGGTGCGTTCGACCTTGGCGACGGCGGTGCGGTACTGCATCGACGCCGTCTGCGAGGAGGTGTCGTCGCGCTGGAAGTAGCCGAAGGCCATGCCGACCGTGCCGAAGCGCTCGATGCCGACGTAGGCGTTGAGCTGGACCCCGCCGACCGACCCGTCGAGGCGGACGGCGGGAGCGTCCGGGCGGTCGCCGAGGGTGATCGGCGTGACGTTGAAGGTCACCGCGTCGGGCGTGCCGGCGTCGAAGGTGAGGGTGTGGCAGGTCTTGAAGGCGTCGACGGCCTTGGCGAAGTCGGTGGTGATCTTGTCGTTGTCCTCGGCCGTCAGGGACTCGGTCACCATCGGGTTGCCGCCCTGGCCGTCGAGTTCGACCTCGGCGTGCGGGACGGACGGGTCGGGTTGCCCGGCATGCGAGTTGAGCAGGGCACTGAGCGCGTCGCAGCCGCTGACCGGGGTGGGGCTCTCGCCCGGGGTGGGGCTCTCGGTGTTCGGCACCTCGGTGTAGCCGGACTGCGGGCCGAGGTCGTTCGCGGTGAGCAGGGCCGCCTTCAGCTGGTCGGCGGACGGCAGTACCTGCAGGGGCGCGGCGCCCGCGAGGTGCGCCGGGCCCAGGACGACGGCCGCGGCGAGCGCTGCGGCGCTGAGGGCGTGGAGAGGCCTCGGTCGAGACATGCCGACCCCCGGTCGAGAGTGCGGACAGGGACAGTTCACCAGTGTCCCACCGGGGTCCGGGCACGGCGCGCTCGCGGGGATCACCCCAGGTCAGAGCATCTGGGACGATCCCCGCGGCGGTGCGCCGTCAGATCGCCGCGGCCAGCTCGGTGCCCTGCTTGATGGCCCGCTTGGCGTCCAGTTCGGCGGCCACGTCCGCGCCGCCGATCAGGTGCGCGGTCACGCCGAGCGCGCCCAGCGCCTCGTACAGGTCCCGGCGCGGCTCCTGGCCGGTGCACAGCACCACGGTGTCGACGGGCAGCAGCTGCCGTTCGCCGTCCACGGTGACGTGCAGCCCGGCGTCGTCGATCAGGTCGTAGCTCGCGCCCGCGACCATGGTGACGCCGCGGTGCTTGAGCTCGGTGCGGTGGATCCAGCCGGTGGTCTTGCCCAGCCCGGCACCGACCTTGCTGGTCTTGCGCTGCAGCAGGTGGACCTGGCGCGGCGGCCGCGGCCGCTCGGGGGCGCGCAGGCCGCCGCGCTCGCGGTACTCCGCGTCGATGCCCCACTTCGCCTGGAACACCGGCGGGTTGAGGCTGGCCTCGTCGCCCTGGTCGGTGAGGAACTCGGCGACGTCGAAGCCGATGCCGCCCGCGCCGAGGATCGCGACCCGCTCGCCGACCGGCGCGCCGTCGCGCAGCACGTCGAGGTAGCCGAGCACCTTGGGGTGGTCGACGCCGGGGATGTCGGTGGGAGTGCGCGGGGTGACGCCGGTGGCGACGACGACCTCGTCGAAGCCCTCGGCGGCCAGCTGCTCCGCGGTGACGACGGCGCCGAGCCGCAGCGTGACGGCCAACTCGGCCAGCCGGGTGCGGTAGTAGCGCAGCGTCTCGCCGAACTCCTCCTTGCCGGGGATGCGCCGGGCGATGTTCAGCTGCCCGCCGACCTCCTCGGCGGCGTCGAACAGCGTCACGTCGTGGCCGCGCTCGGCGGCTGAGACGGCGAACGCGAGCCCCGCCGGGCCGGCCCCGACCACGCCGACGCGCTTGCGCAACTTGGTGGGCGCGAGCACGAGTTCGGTCTCGTGGCAGGCGCGCGGGTTGACCAGGCAGGAGGTGATCTGGAGGCTGAAGGTGTGGTCCAGGCAGGCCTGGTTGCAGCCGATGCAGGTGTTGATGGAGTCGGCGCGGCCTTCGCTCGCCTTGGCGACGAAGTCGGCGTCGGCGAGCAGCGGGCGGGCCATCGAGACCAGGTCGGCGCAGCCGTCCGCGAGCAACTGCTCCCCGATCTCGGGGGTGTTGATGCGGTTGGTGGTGACCAGCGGGATGCCGACCTTGCCCATCACCTTCTTCGTCACCCAGGCGAAGGCGCCGCGCGGGACGGACGTGGCGATGGTGGGGATGCGGGCCTCGTGCCAGCCGATGCCGGTGTTGATGATCGTCGCGCCGGCGGCCTCGACGGCCTGGGCGAGCTGCACCACCTCGTCGAAGGTGGAGCCGCCGGGCACCAGGTCGAGCATGGAGAGGCGGTAGACGATGATGAAGTCCTCGCCGACCCGCTCGCGGACCCGGCGGACGATCTCGACCGGGAAGCGCATCCGGCGCTCGTACGGGCCGCCCCACTCGTCCTCGCGGCGGTTGGTCGCGGCGACGATGAACTCGTTGATCAGGTAGCCCTCGGAGCCCATGATCTCGACGCCGTCGTAGCCGGCCCGGCGGGCGAGTTCGGCGCAGCGGGCGAAGTCCTCGACGGTCTGCTCGACCTGCTCGGCGGTGAGTTCGTTGGGGACGAACGGGCTGATCGGCGCCTGCAGCGCGCTGGGGGCGACCAGGTTCGGGTGGTAGGCGTAGCGGCCGAAGTGCAGGATCTGCAGGGCGATCTTCCCGCCGGCGGCGTGCACGGCGTCGGTGACGACGCGGTGCTTCTCGGCCTCCTCCTCGGTGGTGAGCATCGCGCCGCCGTCCCAGGGGCGGCCGGCCTCGTTGGGGGCGATGCCGCCGGTGACGATCAGGCCGACGCCGCCGCGGGCGCGCTCGGCGTAGAAGGCGGCCATCCGGTCGTAGCCGCCGGGGGCCTCCTCCAGGCCGACGTGCATCGAGCCCATGACCACCCGGTTGGGCAGGGTGGTGAAGCCGAGGTCGAGCGGGCTGAGCAGGTGCGGGTAGCGGCTGGCGCCGGGGGCGGTGCCTGGCTCGGGGCTCATCGACGTCTCCTGGTGGGGCGGCGGCTGGTGGCGGTTGTTACCGCAGGGTAGGGGACGGCTCCGGCCCTATGCAACAAGTTGCATAGTGGGGATCGGCACAGCGAAGCCCCGGCCTCCAGAGCACTGGGGGCCGGGGCTGCCGAAGGCCTGCGGTCAGACCGGGATCAGACGTTCACGCCGTAGTCGGTGGCGATGCCGCGCAGGCCCGAGGCGTAGCCCTGGCCGATGGCGCGGAACTTCCACTCGGCACCGTTGCGGTACAGCTCGCCGAAGACCATCGCGGTCTCGGTCGAGGCGTCCTCGCTGAGGTCGTAGCGGGCGATCTCCTGGCCGTTGGCCTGGTTCACGACCCGGATGAACGCGTTGCGGACCTGCCCGAAGTTCTGCAGCCGGGCGTCGGCGTCGTAGATCGACACCGGGAAGACCACCTTGGCGACGTCGGCCGGCACCCGGGCGAGGTCGACCTTGATCTGCTCGTCGTCGCCGTCGCCGCCACCGGTCAGGTTGTCGCCGCTGTGCTCGACCGAACCCTCGGGGCTGCGCAGGTTGTTGAAGAAGACGAAGTGCTGGTCCGAGACCACCTTGCCGAGCGCGTTGCACAGCAGCGCACTGGCGTCCAGGTCGTAGTCGGCCCCGGTGGTGGTGCGCACGTCCCAGCCGAGACCCACGATCACGGCGCTCAGCCCCGGCGCCTCCTTGCTCAGCGAGACGTTGCCGCCCTTGGCCAGCGAAACTCCCACAATGCCCTCCTCGGATCTCTCCCTGCGGACGAATCTACAACACTGTAGAGATCACGAGAATCCGCCTGCAGGCGGGCTCCGCCCCGGGGATTTCTCAGGGCCGCCGGAGGGAACCGCCGATCACTGCGCCGGGGAGCGGCGGCAGACCTAGACTGGCGGTTGATCCCCTCCCGCTGCAGGCACCGTCGACGGAGGTCCCGATGCGCAGGCGGTACAGCTTCCACCTCGACGAGGGCGGCCACTCCGTCACCGTCAACGTCCGTTCCGGCTGGATCACCGAGACCGAGCTGCTGGTGGACGGCAAGGAGTGCGCCTTCCACCGCGTGCACGGCCACGGCGTCTACCCGCTGACCCTGGCCGCGCAGCTGGCCGAGGAGCCACCGGTGCCGCTCGCCGTCCGGCTGGACCGGACGGGCGCGGCCGAGCACCCGCTCGCCTGCGTGCTGGCACTGGCGGGCGGCGACCACCCGATGCCGGAGCGCACCGCGCGCTGAGGACTGCGCCGCTGCCCGCCGACGTCCGGTCGGCGGGCAGCGACACGTCCGGGGGCGGATGGCAGCCCGCCCGCCCGGCTCAGCTGCGCTGCAGCCCCAGGCACTGCGCCACCAGCTCCTCGACCGCCGGCCGCGCCCGGTCGGCGTCCGCGGCGACCAGGCCGATCCGGGTCCGCCGGTCGAGCACGTCCGCCACGTCCAGCGCGCCCTCGTGGCTGACCGCGTACGCGATCTCGGCGCGCGTGACGTCCATGCCGTCCACGATCGGCGTCAACTCCCCCGCCTCCGCGACGTCCTGGGAGATCCCGGCGTAGCGGTACAGCAGCGAGGCCGGCACCGGCCCGACCGGCAGCGGGCGGCTGTCCCGGTGGGCGGGGGCGCCGACCAGCGGCAGCCGGTCGGTCCAGCAGGCGCGGGCGGGCAGGCCGCGCAGCCGGACGGCGGTGTCGACCGCGTCCTGGGCCATCCGCCGGTAGGTGGTGAGCTTGCCGCCGATCACGGTGACCACGCCGGACGGGGATTCCAGCACCGCGTGCTCGCGGGAGATGTCCGCCGTGTTGCCGTCGCCGCTGTCGATCAGCGGGCGCAGCCCGGCGTAGGCGCCGAGCAGGTCGTCCTTGGTGATCTCGGTGGCGAGGCCGTTGTTGATGGTGTCGAGGATGAAGGCGATCTCGGTGTCGGAGGGCTGCGGCACGTCCGGGATCGGCCCGGGGGCGTCCTCGTCGGTGAGCCCGATGGCCACGCGGCCGAGCTGCTGCGGCAGCGCGAAGACGAAGCGGCTGATGGAGCCGGGCACGGGCACGGTGAGCGCGCCGGTGGGGTGGCCGAGGAGCGCGGCGTCGACCAGCAGGTGGGTGCCGCGGCTGGGGCGCAGGCGGATCGAGTCGTCGACCTCGTCGGCCCACACGCCGGTGGCGTTGACGACGGCGCCCGCGGTGACGGTGAGTTCCTGCCCGGTGAGGGTGTCGACCAGCTGCGCCGAGGTGCCGGTGACGGCCTCGGCCCGCACCCGGGTGAGCACCCGGGCGCCGTACTGCGCGGCGGTGCGCGCCAGGGCGACCACCAGCCGTACGTCGTCGACGAGTTGGCCGTCGTGCGCGACGTAGGCGCCGCGCAGGCCGGCGCCGCGCACGCCCGGCACCAGCTGCCGGGTGCGGGCCGCGCCGACCCGGCGCACCCGCGGCAGGACGGCGCCCGGGGTGCCGGCGCTGCGGCGCAGCACGTCGCCCGCGTGGAAGCCGGCCCGGATGAGCAGGCCCTGGCCGGGGCGCTGCAGCCCGGGCAGCAGCGGCACGACCTGGGGCATGGCCCGGGTGAGGTGCGGGGCGGTGCGGGTCATCAGGATGCCGCGCTCGACCGCGCTCTCCCAGGCCACGCCGATCCGGCCGGTGGCGAGGTAGCGCAGGCCGCCGTGGACGAGCTTGGAGCTCCAGCGGCTCGTCCCGAAGGCGAGGTCGTGGGATTCGACGAGGACGGTGCGCAGGCCGCGCGAGGCGCCGTCGAGGGCGGCGCCGACGCCGGTGATGCCGCCGCCGATGACGAGCAGGTCGACGTGCGGGTCGTCGCCGAGGGCCTGGAGGTCGAGCGTGCGCCGTTCGGCGTTGAGGCGGGAGGTGCCGGTGTACTGGTGGTCGATGGGCATCATGGCGCGAGGTATCCGTTCAGTGCTCTGGCCAGTTCGCGCCGCCAGGCGGCCTCCGGGAGCAGGGAGGCGACCATGCGGTGGGACTGGACGGTGGACTGGGCGATCAGCAGGACCATGGCGGCGAGTTCGATCGGCTCGCCGGCCCGGACCGAGCCGTGGGCCTGGCCCTGCTCGATGCCGGTGCGCAGCGCCTCCAGGAGGCCGCGCTGGCTGGTGCCGAGCCGTTCGACGACGTACCGCAGCAGCAGGTCGGAGTCGTCGGAGCGCAGGAGCACGCCGAGCACCGGGTGGTCGCGCAGCCGGACGGCGACCTCGACGACGCGATCGACGAAGGCCTCGCGGTCGTGGACGGCCAGCTCGACGCCCTCCAGGGTGGCGAGGATCTCCCGGGTGAGCAGGGCGCCGATGACCGCGCCGACGTCCGGCCAGCGCCGGTAGACGGTCGGCCGGCTGACCCCGGCGCGGCGCGCGATCTCCGCCAACTGGGTTCTGCGGACGCCGAGATGGACGACCAGCTCGGCGGCGGCGTCCAGGATGGCGTCGTCGGTGCTGCGCGGCTGTGGTCCCGGGCTCCCGGGCTCGACGTTACTACTTGACATGATGTGTGAAACTGTAACGCATGGCACCTGAGACGCAAGGGCACCCGGCCGACGCCGCGCTGCCGCTCCCCCCGATGAAGTGGGACGCCTGGGGCGACCCGGCCCTCGCCAAGGAGCTGCCCCCCGACGTCAAGGGGCTGCTCGCCGCCGCCCTCGGCATCACCGGCGACGCCACGCCCGGGCCCGCCCTCGACGAGGTCCGGCTGCACCCGTCCCGGATCGGGGCCGACGACCTCAAGGCGCTCGCCGCCCTCGTCGGCGAGGCGCACGTCAGCGCCGCCGACGCCGACCGCCTCCCCCGCGCCGGCGGCAAGTCCACCCCCGACCTGCTGCGCCGCCGCAGCCGCGACCCGCAGGACGCGCCCGACGCCGTCGTGCTGCCCGGCGACGAGGACGAGATCGCCGCCGTCCTCGCCCTGTGCGCCGAGCGCCGCATCGCCGTCGTCCCGTTCGGCGGCGGCACCAGCGTCGTCGGCGGCCTCGACCCCGAGCGCGGCCCGTTCCAGGCGGTCGTCTCCCTCGACCTGCGCCGCCTCGACGCCCTGCACGACCTGGACGAGACCTCCGCCGAGGCCGTCCTCGGCGCCGGCCTCACCGGCCCCGCCGCCGAAGCCCTGCTCGCCGAACGCGGCTGGGAACTCGGCCACTACCCGCAGAGCTTCCGCTACGGCACCATCGGCGGTTTCGCCGCCACCCGCTCCTCCGGCCAGGACTCCGCCGGCTACGGGCGCTTCGACGACATGGTGCGCGGCCTGCGCGTCGTCACCCCCGCCGGCACGCTCGACCTCGGGCGCGCCCCCGCCTCCGCCGCCGGGCCCGACCTGCGCCAGCTGTTCCTCGGCTCCGAAGGCACCCTCGGCGTCATCACCGCCGTCCGCCTGCGGGTCCACCCGCTGCCCGCCGCCAAGGTCCACGAGGCCTGGAGCTTCCCCGACTTCGCCACCGGCAGCGCCGCGCTGCGGGCCGTCGAGCAGCAGGGCACCGGACCGACCGTCATCCGGCTCTCCGACGAGGCCGAGACCATGGTCAACCTCGCCATGACCGAGCAGATCGGCGGCGCCCCCGCCGTCAGCGGCTGCCTCGCCGTCACCGTCTTCGAGGGCGGCGCCGACCAGGTCGCCGCCCGGGCCGAGGCGACCCGGGCGGTCCTGCTCGCCGCCGGCGGCACCTCGCTCGGCGAGGCCCCGGCCCGCGCCTGGGAGCACGGCCGCTTCAACGCCCCCTACCTGCGCGACTCCCTGCTCGACGCGGGGGCCCTGTGCGAGACCCTGGAGACGGCCACCAGCTGGAGCCGGCTGCCGGGGCTGCGGGCCGCCGTCACCGAGGCGCTCACCGGCGCCCTGCCCGGCGCCCTCGTGCTCTGCCACATCTCGCACGTCTACCCGACCGGCGCCTCGCTCTACTTCACCGTCGTCGCCGCCCTCGGCGACGAGCCGCTGGACCGCTGGGCCGTCGCCAAGCGCGCCGCCGGGGACGCCATCCTCGCCGCCGGCGGCACCATCACCCACCACCACGCGGTCGGCGCCGACCACCGGCCGTGGATGACCGACGAGATCGGCGACCTCGGCGTGCGCATCCTGCGCGCCGTCAAGGCCGAGCTCGACCCGGCCGGCATCCTCAACCCGGGCAAGCTGATCCCGTGACGGCGGGCCCGAGAGTGGCCCGCCGGGTCACCGTCATCAGCAACCCGGCGGCCGGGGTCGGGCACGCCGGCCCGGCCGCCGACCGGGCCGTCGCCCGGCTGCGCGCCCTCGGCGCCGACGTCCGCCCGCGCGCCGGGCGCGACGCCGAGGACGCCACCCGGCTGGCCCGCGAGGCCGTCGCGGACGGCGTCGACGCCGTCGCCGTGGTCGGCGGCGACGGCATGATCAACCTCGCCCTGCAGGCCCTCGCCGGCACCGGCGTCCCGCTCGGCGTCATCCCCGCCGGCACCGGCAACGACCAGGCCCGCGAGTACGGGCTGCCGCTCGGCGACCCCGAGGCCGCCGCCGACGTCATCGCCGCCGGCCGCACCCGCACCGTCGACCTCGGCCGGATCACCGGCCCGGACGGCGCCGTGCGGTACTTCGGCTCCGTCCTCGCCACCGGCTTCGACTCGCTGGTCAGCGACCGCGCCAACCGGCTGCGCTGGCCGCGCGGCCGGATGCGCTACAACCTCGCCATCCTCGCCGAGTTCGCCAACCTGCGGGCCCTGCCGTTCCGGATCACCCTGGCCGACGGGACGGTCGTCGACCGCGCCCTCACCCTCGCCGCGATCGGCAACACCCGCAGCTACGGCGGCGGCATGCTGATGTGCCCCACCGCCCTCCCGGACGACGGCCTGCTCGACGTCACCCTCGTCGACGCGATGCCCCGGCTCCGGATCGCCCGCTTCTTCCCCACCGTCTTCAAGGGCGCCCACACCGCCTACCCGGAGGTCACCACCCTGCGGACGCACTCGCTGCGGATCGAGTCACCGGGCATCACGGCCTACGCGGACGGCGAGTTCATCGCCCACCTCCCGGTGGACGTGGCGATCGCCCCCGCGGCGCTCACCGTCCTCGTCCCCTGACCGCCCCGCCCCGCCGCCCCGGTCGGGCGGCGGGGCGGGGCGGGTCAGCCGGGCCGCACGGAGAGGGAGCCGGTGGGAAGTCGGCCGGTCCGGCCCCCCACTCCCCGCCGAGCCCGCTGCTACTCGACGACGCGCAGGACGATCTTGCCCTGGAGGTGGCCCTCCGCCGCCCGGCGGTGCGCGGCCGCGGCGTCCTTGAGCGGGTAGACGCTGTCGACGGCCACCCGCAGGCGGCCCGCGGTCAGCAGCTCGGCCACCTCGGCGAGGTCCGCGCCGCTGGAGCGGACCATCCAGCGGCCGAGCAGCACGGTGACGCCGAGCGCGGCGGCCTCCGCCGGGCGGTAGTCGCCGAGGTACACCGGGACGATCTGGCCGCCGCGCCGCACCGCGGGCAGCAGGCGGTGGGCCTCGGGGCCGCCGACCGTGTCGACGATCAGCTCGGCGTCACGGACGGCCTCGGCGACCGGGGTGCGGGTGTAGTCGACGAAGCGGTCGGCGCCGAGACCACGCAGGAACTCCTCGTGCCGCCCGGAGGCGACCGCGACCACCTCCTTCGCCCCGGCGGCCTTGAGGAGCTGGACGGCGACGTGGCCGACGCCACCGGCCGCGCCGACCACCACGGCCGTGCCGCCGCCCGCGTACTCCACCTGCCGGTACAGGAACTGATAGGCCGTCAGCGCGGCCATCGGCACGGCGGCCGCCTCGACGTGCCCGAGGCCCGCCGGCTTGCGGGCGAGGTCGGCGGTGCGGACCACCGCGTACTCGGCGTAACCGTTCCCCGAGCCGGGGAAGTTGACCAGGGCGAACACCTCGTCGCCGACCTGCCAGTCGGCCACGCCCGCGCCGAGTTCCGTCACCACGCCGGAGATGTCGCTGCCCAGGACGACCGGCGGCTTCCGGTCGGGCCGCAGCTCCGGCGGGATGTTGTCGAAGCCGCGCCGGCCGAACCAGTCGGCCGGGTTGACACCGGCCGCGTGGACCCGCACCAGCACCTCGCCCGGCCCCGGCTCGGGCCGGGCCACCTCCTCGTACACCAGCACCTCGGGCCCGCCGAAGGCGTGCAGCCGAACCGCCCCCATGGTCTTGTGCGCCGCTGCCATGCCACTCCCCTGATCGCATAGGTCGACCACCGACTAGAATCCGGAGCACTGCTCCGTTCCGGGGGGAAACTCAACCGGAACACCGCTCCGCCTGTCAACGACGAAGCGACGAAGACCGGTGCCAGCCGGCCGAAGACCGACGAGGACCCACCCGATGCCGACCGAGCCCCGCGCCATCCGCCCCGACGCCCGGCACAACCGCGACCGCATCCTGGCCGCGGCCTCCACCCTGGTCGCCGAGCAGGGCACCCAGGCCTCGCTGCGCGACGTCGCCCGCCGCGCCGAGGTCGGCCTCGGCACCCTCTACCGGCATTTCCCCACCCGGGAGGACCTGTTGGAGGCCCTGCTCGGCCGCCGCTTCGAGGACCTCGCCGAACGGGCCGACCGCCTCGCCGCCACCGCCCCGCCCGAGCAGGCCCTCACCGACTGGCTGCACGAGTTCACCCTCGGCGCCGCCGCCTTCCACGGCCTCCCCGCCACCCTGCTCGCCGCCCTCCACGACCCCGACTCCGCCCTGCACGCGAGCTGCGACCGGATGCGCACCGCCGGCGGCCGCCTGCTCGCCGCCGCCCAGCGCGACGGGCTGATCCGCCCGGACGTCACCCCCGTCGACCTCTTCGCCCTCGCCAACGCCCTGGGCTGGATCGCCGACCAGGCCCCCACCCTGGCCGAGCGCCGCGACCACCTGTTCCGCCTCGTCCTGGACGGCCTGCGGGCCCGCGGCTGACGGCACTCCCGCGCAACCGGCCGCCGGCAGCAGCGCGTTGCGCTCGCGCAGCGCCCGGGGGAAGTCCACGCCCCACGTCCACCCGGGCGGGCCGGCCGGCCGCCGTTCCCTGCGGGGAATCGGAAAACCGCGCCGGTCGCCGCCCGCCCCCACCCGCTCGCGGGGGAGGCGGTGCGGCCGGGCCTCGACCGGCGGGCGGAGCGGCGGGCCGGCCCGGCTCCCCTCGCCGAGGGAACGGGTGAAGCCCCGCGACGGAGGCGGCGGTTCGGCCCGGCGGGCAGGCTCGGGGCCATGAAGAAGGAAGCGAACCGCAGGCCCGTCGACCCGTCGCCGCGGATCCGCCGGGCCGCCCACCTCGGCGCCCTGGCGCTGGTCCCGTACGCCGCGATGAAGCAGTACTGGGCGCTCGGCGGCTCCTGGGGCCTCCCGGCCGGGTACGCCACCCTGCGGGAGAAGATGGAGGCCAACACCCGCGGCAAGGACCTGGACCCGGTGAACGGCGCGGCCCTGTGGCTGTACCGGCACGGGGTGGACGTCACGGTCGCGCTGGCCGCGCTGGGCGTCTTCCTGCTGCTGGGGCTGGTCCGCCCGTGGGGCCTGGTCTTCCCGCGCTGGGTGCCGCTGCTGGCCGGCCGGCCCGTCCCCCGGTGGCTCCCGCTGGCCCCGGCCTGGCCGACCGCCGCCGTGCTGGCGCCGGTGTTCGGCGTCCTCGCCCCGGTCAACGGGGTGCTCGCGCTGCTCGGCCTCTCCCACCCGGCCACCGACGGCTTCTCACCCTTCGCCTTCTCCATCGCCTACGCGGGCATGGGCCCGTTCGGCCTCGCCCTGGGCGCCGCCGCCTGGTCCTACCAGCGCCGGACCGGGCGGCGCCCCGGCCTCACACGCCCCGCGTCGCCGTGATCCGGCCGTCCGCGATGGCGTCGGTCAGCTCCTCGTGGTCCAGCACCGTCCGGTCGGCGTAGCGGACGGCGAAGTCGGCGATCGCCTCGGCGAAGGTGTCGGCGCTGCCGAGGTAGCCGGCGATGGCGAGGCGGTCGCCGGTGCGGGCGTGGGCGCGGGCGAGGGTGCGGCCGCACAGGTCGGCGTAGCCGCGCAGGCCGGCGGGGGTCATCGTGGCGACGTCCACCGAGCCCTTCATGTCCCGGAGTTGGCGGCCGTAGAAGTGGCGCCCGGCGGGGCCGGTGGTCCAGCCGAGGAAGATGTCGCTGGCGGCCTGCATCAGCCGCTGCCCGGTGACGACCCGGCGGCCGCCCCAGTGGGCGGCGACCTCGGCGTCGACCCGGGTGGGCGGCAGGTGGTCCTCCAGGACGGACCGGCCGGCCTCCTTGAGCTGCAGGAACAGCGGGTCGCGGGCGTCGCGGCCCTCCAGCAGGACGATGTGGCAGCGGGTGCCGACGCTGCCGACGCCGACCACCTTCATCGCCGCGTCGACGAAGCGGTAGCGGTCGAGCAGGACCCGGCGGTCCTCGGCGAGGGTGGCCCGGTAGTCGCTGTACACCTGGCCGAGGCCCTGCAGTTCGGTCTTCTTCAGCGGCTCGATCAGCGGCGGCGCGCTGATGATCCGCCGCCGCCCGTCGCGTTCCTCGGTGAGCTTGTCGAAGGCCTGCAGGCTGGTGCGCCGCCGGGCCCGGGTGAGCTCGGCCTCGACCCGCTCGCGCCGCCGGGGCTTGCGCAGCAGCGGGAGCAGGTCGGCGGTGTCGATCCGCTCGTACCAGACGTCGAGTTCGCCGAGCCCGGCGAGCCGGCGCATGGCGGCGGCGTAGCCGTGGGCGGCGGCGAGGGCCGCGCGGCGGGGGCGGTCGCCGGCCTGCCCGGTGTCCCGGGCGGCGACGGCGACGCTGGCGGCCAGCCGTTTGACGTCCCACTCGAAGGGGCCGGGGTAGGTCTCGTCGAAGTCGTTGACGTCGAAGAGCAGCGACCGCTCCGGGGAGGCGTACACGCCGAAGTTCAACAGGTGGGCGTCGCCGCAGAGTTGGACGGTGAGCCCGGTATCGGGGACGGCTCCGAGGTCGGCGGCCATCACGGCGGCGGCGCCGCGCAGGTACGTGAACGGGGTGTCGGCCATCCGCCCGTACCGGATCGGCAGCAGCCGCTTGACCCGGTCCTCGCCCTGCCGGACGAGCACCGCGAGCGGGTCGGGCCGGTCGGCGGCGGGGATCCACCGGCCGTGCGCCGAGCGGGAGACCCGCTCGCGGGCGGCGCGGCCGTGCCGGCGGCGTTCGGCGGGGGTGGTCATGGCGCGGCTCCGTCCGTGTGCTCGTACTGTGACGCCTCCCGCCGAACGTAGCGCCCGGCGCGGCCCGCCCCCTGCGGCGCTCGGCCGTTCGGGTGAGGCGGCGCCGTGTCCCGGACGGGCCTAGGTCACGGTGAAGTCCGCCATCATCGCCATGTCCTCGTGCTCCAGGTTGTGGCAGTGCAGCATGTACGTCCCCGGGTAGTCGGTGAAGCGCACCAGCACCTCGACGGCCTCGGCCGGGCGCAGGTCGACGGTGTCCTTCCAGCCGGCGTCGTACGGCCCCGGGTCCCTGCCGTTGCGGCGGAGCACCTGGAACTGGTCGAGGTGGAGGTGCACCGGGTGGTGCAGGTCGCTGGTGAAGCGCCACAGCTCGGTGGCGCCGAGCGCGGGCGCGGCGATGTCGCGGCCGGGCTGGTACGGGTCGCCGTTGATGGTCCAGCCGTCGCCGCGGGTGCGGCGGAAGGCGAAGTCGCGGGTGACGGTGACGGCGGCGGGGTCGAGGGCCGGGACGGTGGAGAGCGTGTCGGGCACCCGGGGGTCGTCGGCGACCGGGCGGGCGGAGACGTCGAAGCACATCACCTCGGCCGTGCGGTCGCTGCCGAAGTCGTTGAGCAGCCGCACCCGGGTACCGGGAGCGTAGCGGGAGAAGTCGACGACGACGTCGAAGCGTTCGGCGGGGGCGATCTCCAGCGCGTCGTGGCCGATCGGCGCGGCGAGCAGACCGCCGTCCGAGCCGATCTGGACGAAGGCGTCGCCGCCGTCCGGCTGCGGGTCGAGTTCGAGCCGGTAGAGGCGGGCGTTGGAGGCGTTGAGCAGGCGCAGCCGGTAGTGGGCGCGGTCGACGTCGTGCCGGGGCCAGGGCGCGCCGTTGACCAGGATGACGTCGCCGAGGACGCCGTTGAGGTAGCCGCTGTCGACGCCGGGCCGGGCGAGGGCGGGGTCGGCGGCCGGGTAGTGGAAGGAGCCGTCCGCGGCGAACGAGCGGTCGGTGATCATCAGCGGCAGGTCGCGCTCGCCGCGCGGCAGCGGGAGGGCGTCCTCCTCGTCGTCGTGGACGAGGTGGAAGCCGGCCAGGCCGCGCCAGACGCCGGGGCCGGTGAAGCCCATCCGGTGGTCGTGGTACCAGAGGGTGGCGGCGCGCTGGCGGCCCGGGTAGGTGTGGGTGCGCTCGCCGACGAGGCTGCGGCCGGCCGCGTGCGCCGTCCCGGGCATGCCTTCCATTCCGGGCATGCCTGCCATGCCGCCCGTGCCCGCGGTGCCCGCCGCGTCCGCCGCCGTCGAGTGGTCGGCCGCGGTCGAGCCGACCGGCAGCAGCAGGTCGGTCGGGTAGCCGTCGCTGTCGGCCGGGGTGTGCCCGCCGTGCAGGTGGACGACGGACGGCACCGGCAGCTCGTTGCGGTGCTTGACGACGACCGCCCGCCCGGAGCGGGCCACGATGGTCGGCCCGGGGAAGGTGCCCCCGTACGTCCACGCCTCGGTGCCGACCCCGGGCAGGATCTCCAGCTTCGCGACCCGCTGGGTGATCTCGTAGTAGTCCGAACCGGCGTCACTGCGCACCGGTTTGAGGACGGGCGGCAGCGGCAGCGGCACCCGGAAGGCGTCCGGCCGGTCGAGGTCGCTGTCGAGCAGCCGGCCGGGCCGGCCCTCGGTGAGCAGCAGCGCGGCGGAGGGGACGGCGAGCGTGGCCAGGGCGCCCGCGCCGAGGACGGAAGCACCGATCCCGAGGAACCGGCGGCGGTTCACTGGGCCACCTCCAGCGGCCCGCCGGGGCGCGGCAGCCGTCCGCCGCCGTCGCCTTCGCCTTCGCCCTCGCCCTCGTGGTCTTCCGCCGGGCGGCCGGTCCGGGCGGGCAGCGGCAGCCGCCAGGCGTCGACCAGCGCGAACAGCACGCCGCTGACCAGCAGTGTGCCGAGCACGACGTGCACGCCGACCGCCTGCCCGTAGCCGGCGCCGATCTGGCCGACGACGGCGGCGAGCAGCCCGGCGGCGGCCCCCAGCGGTCGGAGCGGACCCCGGCCGGGCCATCGCACCAGGACGGCCGCCACCAGCTGGACCAGGACGGCGGTGGCGAGCAGCATCGCCGTGCTCTCGTGCGCCGCGAGGGCCTCGAAGGTGCCGTTGAGGAAGCTGCCGGCCAGCTCGACCTGGAGCAGCGCCAGCAGGGCGACGGCGGTGGCGGCGGCGCGCAGCAGGATCAGCGGCCGGCGGGGTGCGGCGGCGGGGGAACTGAGGGTCATGCGGGCTACGCTCCGGCTCTCGGCGGGGTGGGGGTGAGCGGGCGTGAGCGTAGCTGAGTGTGCGTCAGTTTCAGCTGATCGAAGAGCCGTTGGAGTGACGTGGCGCCCGTACGTGTTCGCCCTCGCCCGCGGCCCTCCCTCGTTCGAGTGAAGGCCGCGGGCGGGGCGGGGCGACGCGGGGCGGGGCGACGCGGGGCCGGGCTGGACCGCGGCCGCTACACCGGCTCGGCGGCCACCTCCCGGTAGGCGGCGCGAAGTTCGGCGAGCAGCGGGTGCGCGACGTCGAGGGCGGCACTGTCGACGGCGGCGAGCGGGCGCAGGCCGGCGCCCGCGTTGACGGCGAACGCCGCCTGCACGTCGCCCAGTTCGCTCAGCTCGCCCAGCCGCACCGGCCGGCGGTCCTGCGGGCCGCGGTACGCGCGGGCCAGGAGCGCCGCGGTGACGCCGGGCAGGCTCGGCCCCTCCGGCCAGACCAGCCGGCCGTCGACCAGGAAGCCGACGTTCCAGGTGGCGCCCTCGACCACCAGGCCGTCCGCCTCGGTGAGCAACACGTCGTCGAACCCGGCGAGTTGGGCCTGCCGCCGGTGGTGGACGAGGCCGAACAGGCCGGTGTGCTTCACCTCCGGCAGCTCCCGCCGGTACGCGACCGTGCGCACCCGCAGCGGGCCCGGCTCGGCGATCGGCGCCGGGCGGGTGGTGACCAGCAGCACGGGCGCGGCCGGGGCGGAGGGGCGCTCCAGGCCGAGCGCCGGGTCGTACACGGTGACCCGAACGATCACCGGCGCGCCGTCCGCGGGCAGCACGGCGCGGATCCGGTCGCGGACCGCCGCCCGGTCCAGCTCGGCGGCGAACAGCGTGCGGCAGTCCCGCTCCAGCCGGTCCAGGTGCAGCGCCAGGCCCCGCACCCCGCCCGCCTCGACGCGCAGGGTGGTGAAGTGCCCGTAGTTGAGCAGCCCCAGGGCGGCCAGCCGCGCCGGGTCGGCGGAAGCGCCGTCGATCTCGATCTCAGCCATCCGTCGAGTCTGCCAGCCGCGAAGCCGAGGCCTGCTGCGGGGCCGCCTGCCGCGGGGCCACGGCCGGCGGCTGGGCCGGCACCGGCCGGTACGGGCTCGCCACCGGGCGGCCGGCCTCCCGGGCCAGCCGCTCGAAGTGCTCGATCTTGTACGCCAGCCCCTCCGGCTCGCCGAGGTCCGCCCAGCGCCACGCCTCCGCCCACCACTGCGGCCCGCGCACCAACGGCCGCCCGGCCAGCGCCAGGTGGAGGGCGAGCGTCGAACGGGCATAGCCGTGCACCCAGCCGTCCGCGCCGCGGTAGTCGGCGGTCTCGTCCAGCCGCAGCCGGCCGCCCTCCGCACCGGCGGCCAGTATCGGCACCCAGCCGCGCCGCGGATCCTCGACCAGCAGGAGCAGCCGCCCGTGCTCCTCCCGCACGCGGTAGGGCGGGAGTTGGGGCATCCGGGCGAAGGACAGCGCGCGCTTCCAGCCGACCACCCACAGACCCCGGCGCAGGTAGTAGCGGACGGACGACTGCCAGCTCCAGTGCGCCTCCAGCCGGAACCCGGGCAGGCCCTCGGCGGCGGCGGCCGCGTACACCGCGTCCAGTGCGCCGGCGGCCAGGCCCGCGCCGCGCGCGCCGGGCCTCAGGTAGAGGGAGGAGAGGGCGAGTTGGCCGCGCCCCTGGGTCCAGTTGTCCACGGCGACGGTGCCCGCGACCTCGCCGTCCGCGTCCAGCACCCAGTAGCGGCGGCGGTACAACTCACCGCCCGGCCACTCCCGGCCGCTCTCCCCCAGCCGCTCGCGCCAGGCCCGCTCGACCGGCGGCGCCAGCCCGTCCGGGTCCACCGCCTCGCCGAGCTCGCCCTCCACCAGGGACGCCAAGTCCCATCGGGCGAACCGCCGTTCGTCCTCCGCCTCGCGCAGCCGCGGCCCCGCCGCCAGCCGCTCCTGCGCCCGCTCCAGCGCCGCATCCCACGACCTCACCACCCGGCCAGCCTACCGGGCAATCGGGCACTGTCCGTCATCACACGGCCACCGAACGTCAGTTCGCGCCCGGTCACTCCGGGAGGCCGCGCACCAGCCGGACCCGCCGCGCCACTGCCTGCGCCCCGCCGCTGCCCCGCACCACCTCGACGTAGCCCGCCGCCTCCGCCTCCAGCGCCTCCCGGATCGGACAGAGGAAGCCGAACAGCCAGACGTGCTGGGCGCGGTCGCGCTCCGGCAGCCCCGGCCAGCCGTCCCCCCAGGCCGCCTCCAGCGCCTCGGCGCAGCACTCGACCGCCAGCGGCGAGCGGCCCTCCCAGTCCTCCCGCAGCCAGCGCTCGAAGTTTCGGCCCGCCGCCTCCGCGTCCCGGCGCGTCCCCTGCCCCTGGAGCAGCCGGTTGACGATCGCCCCCTGCGGCTCCGCTTCGTACTCCACCTGATCCGTCATGGCGGCCATGCTTCGGCATCCCGGGCGGCGCGGCAAGAGCGCGTCACCACCGGGGCCCGGTGGTAGGGGAAACCCGACCACAGGACTCGACCTGGCCCTGCTGACCGGGCCGACCAGCGCCGATGCAATGAAGGGGTGAACGATCGAACGCGGTGGTGGTGGTCCGGCGGGTGGCTGGTCGCGGCCGGCTGGGCGGCGGCCTTCCCGCTGCTCTCCGGCCTCGGCCCGCACCGGAGTCGGGGGTCCTGGGCGGCCCTCGGGTACCTGGCGGCGGCGCTCGCCGCCATGACGGCGCGGCGGCGGTACGGGCACGTCGCCGTCGCGTTCGCCGGGGCGGTGGTGCTGCCGCTGCTCGCCCTGGTGCTGGCCGGGCGCGGGCAGAGCGAGGTCGGCGTGATCGAACGCTCCGGCACGCTGCTGCTGCACACCGGCACGCCGTACCTCGCCGAGCCGCGGTCCGTCGCCGAGTACACGCCGTACCTGCCCGCGATGGCACTGCTCGGCCTGCCCCGGGCCGTCCTCGGCGCGACCCCGCTGGGCGACGCCCGGCTGTGGTGCGCGGCGGTGTTCGCCCTCTGCCTGCTGCGGACCGTCCCCACCGGGCGGCGGCTCGGCGCGGCCGCGCTCACCGCCTCGCCGGTGGTCGCGCTGCCGCTGGCCGTCAGCGGCGTCGACCTGCCGCTCACCGGCCTGTGCTGGTACGCGGTGGTCCGCGCCGCCCAGGGCCGGGCGACCGCCGCCGGGTGGGCGATGGCCGCCGCCTGCGCGCTCAAGTGGACGGCCTGGCCCGCCGTCGCCGTCGTCGCGGCGCTGCTCGCGGCCACCGCCGGACGGCGCGCCGCGCTGCGCGGGACGGCGCTCGCGGCGGGCGGGGCGGCGCTGCTCGTCCTGCCGTGGGCGCTGCGCTCGCCGGGGCCACTCGTCCAGCAGGTGTTCGCCTTCCCTACCGGGCGCGGCGACCTGCCCACCCCCGCCGCCAGCCCGCTGCCCGGACGGCTGCTCGCCGACCTCGGCCCGGCCGGCTGGTGGGCGGCGGTCGGCCTGCTGCTGGCCGCCGGGCTCGCGGTCGGGGCGTCCCTGCTCGCCCGGCCGCCCCGGGACGCGGCCGGCGCCGCACGGCGCCTCGCCCTCGGGCTCACCGCCGCGTTCCTGCTCGCCCCCGCCGGACGGTTCGGCTACCTCGCGCTGCCGCTCGTCCTGCTCCTGCTCTCCGTCACCGTCGACCCGAATCGAGGCGCAACCCTCCCATGGACACCACGCTCGTCGTCACCAACGACTTCCCGCCCCGCCAGGGCGGCATCGAAACCTTCGTCCACGCCATGGCGGCCCGCCTCCCCGGCCACCGCGTCGTGGTCTACACCTCCGCCGAACCGGGCGCGGCCCGGCACGACGCGGCCCTCCCCTTCCCGGTGATCCGCGACCATGCCCGCACGCTGCTGCCCACGGCGCGCGTCACCCGGCGGGCCGCCGAACTCGCCCGCGCCCACGGCTGCGACCGCGTCTGGTACGGCGCCGCCGCCCCGCTCGCCGCCATGACACCCGGCCTGCGGCGGCTCGCCCCCGGCATCCGCCGCACCGTCGCCACCACCCACGGCCACGAGATCTGGTGGGCCCGCACCCCCGGCGCCCGGCAGCTGCTGCGCCGGATCGGGCGCAGCGTCGACGTGGTCACCTACCTCGGCGGGTACACCCGTGCCCGGATCGCCCCCGCCCTCGGGCCGGACGCCCGGCTGGCCCGGCTCGTCCCCGGCGTCGACCCGGCCGTGTTCCGGCCGGTCCCGTCCCCGGCCGCCGCTCCGGTGATCCTGTGCGTCGCCCGGCTCGTCCCCCGCAAGGGCCAGGACGTGCTGATCCGCGCCCTGCCCGCGATCCGCCGGGCCGTCCCCGGAGCGGAGCTCGTGCTGGTCGGCCGCGGCCCCGACGAGGACCGCCTGCGCGCCCTCGCCCTGCGGCACACCGAGCCCGGCAGCGTCCGGTTCACCGGCGGCCTCGACCACGCCGACACCGCCGCCTGGTACGCCCGGGCCGCCGTGTTCGCGATGCCCTGCCGCACCCGCCGCCTCGGCCTGGAGGCCGAGGGCCTCGGCATCGTCTACCTGGAGGCGGCGGCCGCCGGCCTCCCCGTCGTCGCCGGCCGCTCCGGCGGCGCCCCCGACGCCGTCCTGGACGGCGTCACCGGCCACGTCGTCGACGGCCGCGACCCCGCCGCCGTCGCCGCCACCCTCACCCGCCTCCTCCTCGCCCCGGCGAGCGCCCGCGCCCGCATGGGCACAGCGGGCCGGCAGTGGGCGCAGGAGCACTGGTCCTGGGACGCCTCCGCCGCCCGCCTCACCCGACTCCTCGACCCGGAGCACCCGTTGGACGCCCTCGCCGCGAGTGCGGCGGATCAGGCGGGCGGGTGGATACAGAGCCGGTTCACCTCTCCGTCGAAGATCTCCGCCAGCCGCAGCCCGTCCCGGCTGCCCTCCGCGAACAGCCCCTGCCGGTCGACGTGGACGGCCAGGGTGTCGTGGCGGTCGATCACCTCGGAGATGCCCCCGGTGTGAATGGTGTCCGACCAGGCGTCCAGGTTCCGGCCGAACCAGTCCGGCAGGCCGCAGGGTTCGGCGACGGCGGCCCAGAAGTCCGTCAGCGTCCCGATCCTTTGGCCGCACAGATCGACCCGCAGTTCCGTCATCCCGGCAGCCTACGCCGGGGGGCGACGTCCTTCACTCCGCCCGCAGGTGGGCCAGGACGGCGAGGACCCGCCGGTTGCCCTCGGTGGGGTCGAGGTCGAGCTTGGTGAAGATGTTGCCGCAGTGCTTCACCACCGAGGCCTCGGTGATGCACAGCCGCCCGGCGACGGCCTGGTTGTTCAGCCCCTCCGCCATCAGCGCCAGCACCTCGCGTTCGCGCGGGGTGAGCCGGGCCAGCGGCCGGTCGGCGGACCGGGACCGCAGCAGGACGCGGACGACCTCCGGGTCGATGACCGTCTCCCCGGCCGCGACCCGGCGCAACGCGTCGAGGAAGTCGGCGACGTCGCCGACGCGGTCCTTCAGCAGGTAGCCGAGGCCCGCCGGTTGGGCGCCCGCGGCGGCGAGCAGGCCGGTGGCGTACGGGGTGGCCACGTACTGGGAGAGGACGAGGACGGGCAGGCCGGGGTGGCGCTCGCGCAGGGCGAGGGCGGCGCGCAGGCCTTCGTCGGTGTGGTCGGGGGGCATCCGGACGTCGGTGACGACGATGTCGGGCCGGTCGGCGTCGACGGCGGCGACCAGCGCGCGGGCGTCACCGACCGCCGCGACGACCCGGTGGCCGCCGAGGGCGAGGAGTTCGGCGAGGCCGGCGCGCAGCAGCACCGCGTCCTCGGCGATCACGATCCGGAGCACGGCACCTCCAGGCGCAGGGTGGTGGGGCCGCCGGTCGGGCTGGTCACCATCAGCCGCCCGCGCAGCAGGGCGACCCGGTCGGCGAGCCCGGCGAGGCCGGCTCCGGCGGACGGGTCGGCGCCGCCGCGGCCGTCGTCGGTGACCCGGACGACGAGCCGGCCGGCCTCGACGCGGCCGTGGACGGTGATCGCGGTGGCGCCGCTGTGCTTGGCGGCGTTGGTGAGCGCCTCGGTGACGGTGAAGTAGGCGGTGGTCTCGACGGGCGTGGGCAGCCGGCCGGGCAGGTCGATGTCGGCGGTGACGGGGATCGGGTGGCGCTGCGCGACCTCGGCGACGGCGGCGGCGAGGCCGTGGTCGGTGAGCACCTGCGGGTGGATGCCCCGGACGAGGTCGCGCAGTTGCTCCAGCGCCCGCCGGGCCTCGCCGCGCGCCCGGGTGACCAGTTCGACGGCCCGCGCGTCCCCGCTCCCGCTCAGCCGGTACTCGGCGAGCCCGAGGGTCATGCTGAGCGCGACCAGCTGCTGCTGCGCGCCGTCGTGCAGGTCGCGTTCGATGCGGCGCCGCTCGGCCTCGAAGGCGTCGGCCAGCCGGGCCCGGGAGCGGGTGAGTTCGACGACCTGGTGGCCGAGGTCGTCCTCGCGGGGCCCGAGCAGCAGACGGGCCAGCGCGACCTGGGCGCCGGTGAGCAGTGCCCCCGCGTAGGCGCAGAGCAGCAGTCCGGCGAGCCCGGCGGCGGTGAACGGCAGGGCGGCGAGCGGGCCGGCGACGGCCTGCCCGGGGATGAGCATGACGGTCTCCGGGGCGAGCGCCCACACCACCAGCGGGGAGACGGTGAACGCGCCGGCCAGCAGCAGCAGTGCCGTGAAGCCGAGCGAGGCGGCGGCGAGGACGGTCGCCGCCAGCCCGGCGTGGGCGAGTTCGCGCCAGGTGGCGCGCTCGCGCAGCCGGGTGCGGAGCACGGCGCGGCGCCCGGCCCCGGGCAGCCGCCGGTGCGGGTCGGGCAGCGGGACGGGTTCGACGAGCCGCAGCCGCCACCGCTCCACGGCGCCGGCCGGGATGCCGGCGAGCGCCGCCGCGAGCAGGACCAGGAGGCCCACGCCGACCACGGAGAGCAGGAGGCCGAGGGCCAGCAACAGGGCGAGCACGGCCAGCAGCAGCACCCCGGACAGGCCGCCGGCCAGCAGGTGCGCCCAGCAGCGCGGCGTCCAGCGGCTGAACGGGAAGCGCAGCGGGCGGGCCCGCAGCGCGGCCCAGACGGCCACCGGCTGCGGGTCCTCGTTCACCCGTTCACCCTAACCCGCGGCCTGACGGACCTTCGAAGCGGAAGCGGCGGCGGGCGCGGGCGCGACGGGCCGGCGGGGCCGGGTGAGGGCGACGGCGGCGATCACCAGGGCGCCGCCGGCCAGCGCGTTCCAGCCGACCGGCTCGTCGAGCACGGTGGCGCCGAGCGCGGTGGAGAACAGCGGGATGGCGTAGGTGACGGCGGAGGCGACGGTGGTGCCGGCCGCCCGGACCAGACCGAGGTTGAGCAGGTAGGCCACCCCCGTACCGAAGGCGCCGAGCGCCAGCAGGGCGGCGGCCGCGCCCGCGCCGGGCCAGTGCGGGGCGCCCGCCGCGAACGGGGCGATCAGCGTCAACTCGGCGGCGGCGCAGCCGATCTGGAGCGCGGACAGGGCGGTGACGGACTCGGCGCGACCGGTCAGGAAGCGTCGCAGGTAGGCGAAGCCGGCGCCGTAGCAGCAGGCGGCGGCCAGGCAGGCGAGGGCGCCGGTGGTCGCGCCGGCGCCGAGGCCGTGCCAGACACCGAGCACGGTGAGCACCCCGGCGAAGCCGAGCGCGAGACCGAGCAGCCGGCGGGCGCCGGGGCGGCGCTCCTCGGGGACGGTGAGCACCGCGAACAGCACGGTGAACAGCGGGGTGGTGGCGTTCATCACCCCGGCGAGCACGGTGGAGACCTCCGTCTCGCCGAAGGAGAACAGGGTGAACGGCACGGTGTTCAGCAGCACCGCCACCGCCGCCGAGTGCCCCCACAGCGCCCGGTCGCGCGGGATCCGCTCGCCGCGCGCCAGCAGGATCGCCCACAGCGCGGCCGCGCCGAGCAGGCAGCGCCAGGCCGCCACCCACACCGGCGGGACGCCCGCGTCGACCGCCACCTTGATCAGGGCGAAGCTCGCGCCCCAGATCGCCGACAGGGCCGTGAAGCCAGGCAACCAGCTCCGCACCCCGACCACCTCCCGTCCTGCTCGGCGCCCGTGTCGACGGACGCTCCCGTTCCTGGACAGAGCGTGGCCCGCGCGCGCAGCATGAGTCCAACAAGTGGCGGTGCGACGAGGATGAGGAAGTCTCATGGGTGCGGACGTGAACCTGGCCCAGCTGCGCGCTCTGGTCGCGGTGGCCGACACCGGCGGCTTCGGCACGGCCGCCGACGAGCTCGGCATCAGCCAGTCCGCCGTCTCGCACGCCGTCGCCGCGCTGGAACGCACCCTCGGCGCGCCCGTCCTGCTGCGCGGCAGCCCGTGCCGGCCCACCCCGCTCGGCGAGCAGCTGCTGCCGCACGCCCGTACCGCCGTCGCCTCGGCCGCCGCCGTGCGCGCCATCGCCACCCGGCACTCCGGCGGCCTGACCGGGACGGTCCGGCTGGCGGCGCCGCCGACCGTCTGCCAGGCGCTGCTGCCCCGCCTGCTCCGGGACTGGAAGGCCGCCCACCCGAAGGTCACCGTGCGGGTCTTCGAGGGCGAGGACGCCGAACTGCCGGTCTGGCTGGAGGCGGGCACCGCGGACGCCGCCGTCCTGGTCGACGCCGGGCCGCTGCCGCCCGGGGCGGTCGCGCTCGGCGCCGACTCCATGCGCGCGCTGCTGCGCCGCGACCACCCGCTCGCCGGTCAGGAGACCGTGCACGTCTCCGAGTTGGCGGACGACGACTTCCTGCTGTCCTGCGGCGGCTGCGAGGTGCACATCCACGAGGCCTACCGGCGCGCGGGCGTCCGCTTCACCGCCCGGCACCGCATCCGCGACCTCAACACGCTGATCGGCATGGTGCACGCGGGCGTCGGGGTGTCGGTGACGCCCGCGCTGGCGCTGACCATGCTGCCCGCCGACTGCGTGCTCGTCCCGATCCGGCCCGCCGTCCACCGGACGCTCACCCTGACCGGGCCGGCCAACCGCCCCTGGTCCCCGGCCGTCGCCGGGCTGCTGGCCTCGGTGGACGCGGACGTGACGGCCCGCGTGGGCGTCCCGGCGTAGGCCCTCTCGTTCGGATCTCGCCCCGGCTGCGGTGGAGGATTCCACCGCCACCGGCCCGCCCCGTGGACGATTCCGTCGATCCCGGCCCGGCGGCTGGCGGCGGCGCCGGCACCGCCCGCAGGGTGGCGGCGTTCCGATGCCGTGCCACCACCCCGGGAGCCCCTCTTGTCCTCGCCGTCCTCCCCGCACCCCCGCCGCTGGTGGGCGCTGGCCGCGCTGCTGACCGCCGAGGCGATGAACCTGCTGGACGCCACCGTCGTGCAGGTCGCCGCGCCGCGGATGCGCGCCGACCTCGGCGGGCCGGCCGCCGCCGTGCCCTGGCTGACCTCCGCCTACACGCTGCCGTTCGCCGTGCTGCTGCTCACCGGCGGCCGGCTCGGGGACCGGTACGGGCGGCGGCGGGTGTTCCGGGCCGGCGTCGTGGGCTTCGCGCTGGCCTCGCTGGCCTGTGCCTGCGCCCCGGCGCTGGGGGCGCTGCTGGCGTTCCGGGCGGTGCAGGGCGCGGCGGCGGCGGTGGTCGTGCCGCAGACGATCGGGCTGGTCAAGGCGATGTTCCGGGGCCCCGAGACGGGCCGGGCGCTCGGCACGATCGGCCCGGTGATGGGCCTGGCGGCGGTCGCCGGGCCGGTGCTGGGCGGGGTGCTGACCCACGCGGACCTGTTCGGCTCCTCCTGGCGCTCGGCGTTCCTGGTCAACCTGCCACTGTCCGTCGCCGTCCTGGCGCTCGCCCCGCTGCTGGTCGAGGACCGCGCCCCGCACCGCCCGGGCCTGGATCCGACCGGCGGCGCGCTCGCCGCGACGGCCACCGCGCTGCTGGTGCTGCCGCTGCTGCGCACCGGCGGCCTCACCGACCGGACGGCGCTGGCCGAGGCGGCCGCCGGGACGCTGCTCGCCCTCGGCTTCGCCGCCCACCAGCGGCGCGGCGCCCGGCGCGGCGCGGACACCCTGGTGGAGGCCGGCCTGTTCGCCACGGCCCGCTTCCCGGCGGCGCTGACCGCCCTCGCGGGCGCCTTCGCGGCGACCACCGGGCTGACCGTGGTGGTCGTCCTGCAGCTCCAACTGGCCTCCGGCGCGGACGCCTTGGCGAGCGGCCTGACCGTGCTGCCGATGTCGGCGGGGCTCGGCGCGGGCTCGCTGTGGGCGGGGGCCCGGCTGCTGCCCCGGTTCGGGGCGCGGGTGATGCCGGCCGGGCTCGCGGTGCTGGCGGCGGGCCTGCTGGCGGTGGTCGGCGCGTACGGCACGGGCGAGCGGCCGGGGGTGCTGCCGGTCGCGCTCGCGGTGGTGGGCCTCGGCCAGGGAATGTTCACCCCGGCGTTCTTCAGTACGGCGCTGGCGCCGCTGCGGCCCGAGGAGATCGGCTCGGCCGCCGGACTGCTCAACGCGGTGCAGCAGTTGGGCGCCACCCTGGGGGTCGCGGTGCTCGGCCGGGTGCACCTGGCCGAGCCGGACGCCGCCGGGGCGCGGGCCGCCTGCTGGACGGCGCTCGGCGCGGTGCTGCTGGCCGCCGCGGCCGTCCGGTGGATGACGCCCCGGGCGGCGGCGGAGACGGCAGAATCGGAACCCCTGTCGGCGCCCCTCCAGGAATCGGCCCATGACTCCGCCCGTGAATCCGACCATGCGTCCGCCCGTGCATCCGCCCCGGCTCGATGACCTCGACCGCGGCCTCGTCCACGCCCTGCGGGTGGACGGGCGCGCCCCGTTCAGCCGGATCGGCGCGGTGCTGGGCGTCTCCCCGCAGACCGTCGCCCGCCGCTACGGGCGGCTGCGGGCCGGGGCCGGGCTGCGGGTGGTCGGGCTGGCCGACCCGCGGCGGACCGGGCGGACGCAGTGGCTGCTGCGGCTGACGGCCGGCCCGCACGCCGCGCAGAACCTGGCACAGGCGCTGGTGCGGCGCCCCGACACGGCGTGGGTGAAGCTCGCCTCGGGCGGGACGGAGATCACCGCGATCGTCGAGACCGAGCCCGACGCCGAGGGCACCCCGGACGCCCACGCCCTGCTGCTGCGCGACATCCCCCGCACCGCCGCCGTCACCGCCGTCTCCGCGCACTGCCTGCTGCACACCTACCGCGGCGGCCCGTCCGCCTGGCCGGGCAGCACCGAGGCGCTGGACGCCGCGCAGCAGGCCGCGCTGCGGCCCGAGGCCGGCGCGGCCACCACCGCGACGGCCCCGGCCGGCGGCCGGCTGGAGCCGACCGACCGGGCCCTGCTGGCGGCGCTGCACCGGGACGGCCGCACCCCGCTGGGCGAGCTCGCCGCCGCCACCGGCCGCACCCCGGCCACCGTCGCCCGCCGCCTGGCCGAACTGCGCGCGGACGGCACGGTGTTCCTCGACGTCGAGGTGGACACCCGGCTGCTCGGCGCCGCCATGCACGCCCTGCTGTGGCTCACCGTCACCCCGGCCCACCTGGACCGGGTCGCCCGGGCGCTCGCGACCCACCGCGAACTCGCCTTCCTCGCCGCCACCACCGGGCCCAGCAACCTCGCCGCGATCGCCCTGTGCGCCGACCCGGCCGACCTCCACCGCTACCTCACCGTCCGCCTCGCCGGCCTCCCGGGCATCACCGCCCTGGAGTCCGCCCCCATCCTGCGCACCCTCAAGTCCGCCGGGCCCGTCCCACCCCCCACCCGCCACCCCTGACCCGCCCGGCCCGGGCGAGGGCCCGCCCCACCGCGCAAGGCGCGATCTGAAGTAGTTCAGATACCATTCCTCCATGGCTGTCCAGACCTTTCCTTACAGCGCCTTCCTGCGCGGGCCGTCGCAGGTGCTGCCCTCCCTCGACGACGCCGACGTGATACTGGAACGCCGGGACGACGAGAACCTCGTCCTGATGCGGGCCGAGCGCTTCGAAGCGACGGCGTCGGGTCTGCGGTTCGCGGCACGCTCCCTGGCGATCCTGGCCCGCCGCCAGCTGGACCTGGCCGAGGAGGTGCTCGCCGAGGAGCTGCCCTGGCTGCACTGGCTCCCGGAGAGCGAGCGCGCCGCCTGCGTGCGGGAGCTGCTCGCCGACCTGGTCGCCGGCTCCGACACCGGCCTCCTGTTGCCGTTCGCCCGGAACCTCGCCTCCTGGCGTGCCACCGCCGAGGTGTGGTCCGATCCGCAACTGGCCCACGACCTGCAGGGCCCCTTCCCCGGCGACGGGCCCCGGCTGGACCGTCCGCGACCGGACGGCACCGAGTGAGCGGCCGCGGAGAGGACCTTCCGCGGCCGAACCCATGGAGCGTGCGCGCTGCCGACCGTCAGGCGTACACCGGCTGGCAGCAGCTGCTGAAGCAGGTGCCGGAGAACCTCGACCGCGCCTGGGTCGCCCTCACCGGTGAACCACGCCACGTCGACCAGCGGCAGCACCCGCTCAAGGGCACGCTCGGCACCGTGAAGGTCGCAGGTGCGCTCCTGGAGCAGTGGCAGTACGAGGTGTCCGGAGGAGGTCGCATCTGGTACGCCATCGACGACGAGCAGCGCACGTTGTGGATCACGCGAGCCGGCGCAGGCCACCCCAGGCAGACCGAGACCCGCGGCCACCGCTGACGTACGCCCACGTCGCCTCGAAGACCGCCCGAGCGGGCTGACGCGCGCCCCCGGCCGGAACAGTCCGTTCGCCCTGTCAGGGGTGCGGGGTGGGGGTGGTTCCGGGTGGGCGGCCGGGGTCGAGGAGTGTCGGGAAGGTGCCCACCGCGTCGACGGCCATGGCGAGTTCGGCGACGACCTTGGGGTCGTCCAGCGGTCCGCGCAGGTACTCCTCCAGCCGGTGCATCCGGTAGCGCACCGTGTTCTGGTGGCAGTACAGCGCCCGGCTGGCCTCGGCGGCCGAGCCGCGGGCGTCGAGCCAGGCGCGGGCGGTGGCGAGCAGGGTGGTGCGGTCGTTCTCGGGCAGCGAGAGGACGCCGCCGAGGATGCGGTTGACGGCGCGCCGGGTGGTCTCCAGGTTGGTCATGACCAGTTCGGTGAGCGGCGTGTCGTCGAGCTGGCGCACGGACGCGGCGCCGTCGGCCGGGAGGGATTCGAGGGCGACCTGGGCGTAGCGCAGGGCGCGGGGCGTCTGGTCGAGCCGGTCGTAGGCGGGGCTGACGCCGACCCGGCCGGTGGCGGCGGCCCGGACGGCGTCCAGCACCTGCGGGAGGGCCCGCCGGCTGGGGCAGGAGAGCACGCCCATCTCGTGGCCGGGCTGCGCCCGCCAGGCCGAACCGGTGTCCAGCGCCCGGCACTTGGCGTCGAGCCCGGGCAGCGGCGGGGTGCCGGGGGCGGCCGCCTCGGCGGTCACCACGATGAAGGTGCCCCGGTACGGGAAGTCGAGCATGTGCGCGATCTCCCAGGCGGTGTCGTCGCCGGGCGGCGGGCCGTCGACGAGGGCGGCGACCAGGGCGGAGCGCCGGCGGTCGGTCTCGACCAGGCGCTCGGCGAGGGCGTCCCGGTAGGCGGCGGTGAGCGCCTGGGAGTAGGCGTCGGCCACCTCCCAGATGCCGGTGGCGGCGTTCAGCAGCGCGGCCTGGGCGTTCGGCCCGGCCCGGGTCGCCTCGGCGAGCAGTTCCTCCCAGAGGTGGAGGAAGCCGAGCCGGTAGGCGCGCAGCACCTCGGGCAGCGGGACGCCCTGGCCGGCCCGGAGCCGGCCGGTGGCGGTGGGCGCGGCGAGGTCGACGGCCGCGCCGGAGCCGGCCAGGTAGTCGAGGACGAAGGCGATGTTGTGCCGCAGGGAGCCGGTCAGTTCGTCGGGGGCCACGTTGCGGTAGTGGTCGATCTCGGTCACGAGCCGGTGGGCCGTGCCGGACACGTGGCGGTCGAGCCGGGCGGCGATGATGTTCGCGAGCTCGACCACGGCCGGTTCGGGGGCTGCCTGTTGCACGGGGGCGAGTCTGCCGCGCGGCCCGCGCCGCGCAGAACGGTTTCGCCGAATGCCCCCGCTTCGGGGGACGACCCAGCGCGCGGTTGACGAAACGCGCCTCGTTGCGGGCCGCACGCCGGGGAGTTCACGCCGAAGGCTCCCCAGGTCCCGGCTCGCGACATATCGTCATTCCTTCATCGCGTCACGGCGATTCATCCACGGCCGACCGTCACCGCGCCCCGCCCGGCCGTTGTCGTCGGCGACAGCCGACGGCGCGGGAACACTGTCGGTGTCCACATGGGCACCGACCGCCGCGGGCCGCGAGGATCGTTCCGTCGGGGACGACAGCACGCCGGGAGAACGAAGAAGCAGATGGGCAATCTCGCCACCAACCTCAAGGGCGCAGCCGGGCAGTACCCGCAGCGCCCCGCGCTCCGCCACGGGGCGGACACGCTGACCTACGCCGAGTTGGACGAACTCAGCGCCCGGGCGGCCGGCGGGCTGCTCGCCCACGGGGTGCGGCCCGGTGAGCGGATCGGCCTCGCACTGCCGGACGTCCCGGCCTTCCCGGTGCTCTACTACGGCGCGCTGCGGATCGGGGCGGTGGTCGTCACGGCCGCGCCGGGCCTGGCACCCGCCGGTGCCCGGCTGGTCTTCGCCGACGCCACGTCGACCGCCACGTCGACCGCCACGTCGACCGCCGCGCCGACCGCCCCGCCGGCCGCCGCCGTCCCCGTCGCACCCCACCGGGACCCCCGCCGCAGGCCGCCGCTGCCCCGGCACCGCCCATCCGTGCGCCCGCCCGTCCGCCGGGCCGCCACCACCGGCACCACCGGCACCACCGGCACCGAGGCGACGAGCGGGCGGCGGCCGTGACCCACCCCGAGCCCACCCGCGTGCCCTCCCAGCGGGCCGGCGCCGCCGCCTGCGCCGTGCCGCTCGCCCTGGAGGTGGTCGGCACCGGCGCCACCGTCGCCGTCCCGGCCCTGCTGCGCTACGACGCGGCCGACCCGTACGCCGTCCACCTGGACATCCACACCGGCGAGAGCGAGCCGATCAGCTGGTTCTTCGCCCGGGAACTGCTGCGCGACGGCCTGCACCGGCCGACCGGCCACGGGGACGTCACCGTCCGCCCGGGCGCCGGCGAGCCGTCCGGCCGGCTGTTCATCACCCTCACCGGCACCCGGTCGGCCGCGGTGCTGCGGGCCCGCTCCGCCGAGGTCGAGCACTTCCTGGCCCACGTGGACGTCCTCGTCCCGCCGGGCACGGAGGACCGGTACCTGGACCTGGACGGGCTGGTCGGGCAGCTGCTCGGCCACCCGGCCGGGTAACGCCCGCCCGGTGCCGAGGGGTTGACCGATTCTCCGAGGCAGGTCTATACCAGTGACAGCCCACGGCCCGCGGCTCCCCGGCCCGTGCCGGTGGGCCGTTCCGGCCTGCTCCGCGCCACCCCCACCCCGGCGCGGCGGCCGGTCTTCCCCACCGCCGTTTCCGGAAAGGTCTCCACCGATGGAACGCGCTCTTCCCCCACACCCCGCCCCGCCGACCCCGCGCGGACGCCGCAGCCGGGCCGCCCTCGCCGTCGCCGGCGTGCTCGGCCTGCTGGCCGGCGGCGGCGCCGCACTGGCCGGCACCGGCTCGGCCGCCGCGACCACCACGAGCACCGTCGCGGCCGACGGCCTGGGCAGCAACTGGTACGCCTCCGCGCCCTACCTGATGCCCGAGGACAACAGCCCGCCGGACGCGGCCGCCGTGATGGACGCCACCGGCCAGAAGGCCTTCCAGCTGGCCTTCGTCCTCGCCCAGGGCAACAGCTGCGCCCCCGCCTGGGGCGGCACCTCCTCGATCGACACCGACACCACCATGCCGGGCGTCATCCAGACGATCCGTGGCAAGGGCGGCGACGTCTCGGTGTCGGTCGGCGGGTACGGCGGCACCAAGCTGGGCCAGGTCTGCGGCACGCCGGAGGCCACCGCCGCCGGGTACCAGAAGGTGGTCACCAGGTACGGCCTCAAGGCGATCGACTTCGACCTGGAGGAGCCGGAGTACGAGAACACCGCCGCCATCCACAACGAGATCGGCGCGGCCAGGATCCTCCAGCAGAACAACCCCGGCCTGTACGTCTCGATCACCACCGCCGGCACCAACGCGGGCACCGGCTGGTTCGGCACCCAGATGCTCAACGAGGCCAAGTCGCAGGGCTTCACGCCGGACAACTTCTCGATCATGCCGTTCGACGGCGGCTTCAACGGCGCCGCCGCCCAGACCGACGCGCTGGTCAGGTTCAACCAGATCCTGCAGACCACCTTCGGCTGGAACGAGGCCACCGCCTACGCTCACGAGGGCGTGTCGATGATGAACGGCCGCACCGACGCCGCCGAGTACTTCCGCCAGGCGGACTTCCAGACCGTGCTGGACTTCGCCACCGCCCACGGCCTGGCCCGCTACACCTATTGGTCCGTCAACCGGGACCGGCAGTGCCCGGGCCCGGTGGACCCGGGGCTGTCCGGCTCCTGTTCCAGCGTGGCGCAGAACGACTGGGACTTCACCAAGTACACGGTGAAGTTCGCCGGCGCGACCCCGCCCAGCACCCCGCCGACCACGCCCCCGACCACCCCGCCCACCACTCCCCCGAGCAGCCCGCCGCCCACCCCGGGCACCTGCACCGCCCCGGCGTGGAGCGCGAGCACCACGTACACCGGCGGCGCCAAGGTCTCGTACAACGGGCACGACTACCACGCCAAGTGGTGGACGCTGAACGAGGTGCCGAGCGCCAGCGGCCAGTGGGGCGTCTGGGCCGACGACGGCCCCTGCTGAGACACCGGTGTCGGCCGGCCGCTGACGGACGGCCGGCCGACACCGCGGTCACGACGCGAAGGGCTGCCCCTGCGCCGCGCACACCGCCCCGCGCTCCGGCAGCCGGCCGCTGAGCAGGTAGCGCTCCTCGTACCCCGCCGCGCAGGCGTTCGGGTTGCCGAGCACGGTGTGCCCGTAGCCCTCGACGGTCAGCAGCCGGCCGCGGGCCAGGGTGTCGGCCAGCGCCCGGGAGCCCTCGTACGGCCAGGCCGGGTCCCCGGTGAGGGCGACGACCAGGATCGGCGCGGAGGTCGGGCGGTCCCACGGGCCGGTGTAGCGGTCCGGGGACGCCGGCCAGGTCGCGCAGCGCTGGTTCTGCCAGACCCAGTACGGGCCGGTGGCGCCGGAGCGGGCCTCGGCGAGGTCGGCCAGCGCCGACCAGTCGGCGCCGGCCGGCGGGTTGTCGGTGTCCGCGCACAGCACGCCCAGGGTCTGCGCCTGGCGGGGGTCCCCGCCGGTGGGCGCCGGCGCGGGTGCGTCGGGGGCGGTCCACAGCCGCTGGAGGTAACCGCCGAGGCCCGGCCAGCCGGTGTCGGGAAGGCCCGGGACGGGGGCCACCGCGTACAGCAGCAGCTGGGCGGCCGTCAGCGCGGCGGCGCGGTCGACGGTCGCGCCGTCCAGGGTGACCGGCCCGTGCCGCAGCCGGTCGAGCAGCCGGGTGAACTTGGCGCGGGTCGCCGGCCCACGGCTCTCCCGGGCGCCGTCCGCCGCGAAGGCACAGGCCGCCGGGCCGGCCTCGCCGCAGCGGTCCAGGAAGGCGTCCAGGGTGCGGGCGGCGGCGCGGTCGCTGCCGGTGCGCAGGAACGGCGCGAGGTCGCGGTCCCCCGGGGTGCGGCCGGTCGACCAGGCGACCGGGTCGATGCCGCTGTCCAGCACCATCGCCCGGACCCGCCGCGGGAAGAGGTTGGCGTAGGTGGCGCCCAGGTAACTCCCGTACGAGGTGCCCAGGTAGCTGAGGGCGCGGTCGCCCACCGCCTGGCGGAGCAGGTCGAGGTCGCGGGCGACGTCGGCGGTGGACAGGTGCGCCCGCAGCCCGTCCCGGTCGTTGGCGGCGCACTGCGCGGCGAAGGCCGAATACGCGCTCGCCCAGGCCGACTGCTGTTCGCCGCCCTCCGGGAAGCCCTTCGGGAGCCGGTCGAGCAGGCCCTGCTCGACCGCCGGGTCGGGGAAGCACGGCAGGGTGGTGGAGCGGCCGATGCCGCGCGGGTCGAAACTGACGACGTCGAACCGCGCGCGGACCTGGTCGGGCAGGGCCGGGTAGACGGCGGGCAGCGCCATGGTGCCGGGGATGCCCGGGCCGCCCGGGTTGTAGAACAGCGTGCCGATCCGGTGGGCCGGGTCGGTGGCGGGGCGGCGGATGAGGGCCAGGTCGACGGTGCGGCCGCGCGGGTCGCGGTGGTCGAGCGGCACGGCGGCGGTCGCGCACTCGAAGCCGGGGGCGCAGGCGGCCTGGGTGTGCGCGCAGTCGGCGTCCGGGGCGCAGGACTGCCAGACCAGTCGGGGCACGGGCGGCGACGGCGTGGCGGCGGCCGCGGCGGCCGGGTTCAGGCCGGGCAACAGCAGCGCGGCGGCCAGGACGGCGGCGCTGCGGACGGCGGTCGTACGAAACGTGGTGGTGATACGGGCTCGGGGCACGGGTGACTCTTTCGGTCGTGTCCTGATCGGGCACCACCGAGCCTCTCCTGAGCCGCTGTCAGCCCACTGTCAGCCGCCTGCGGATCACTGACACGCGGACGGGCGGGCGCCGAACCGACGCCCGCCCGCCCCGCACGTCACTCCGCGAGCCGCTCGCGCAGGTCGGCGAGGATCCGCACCGCGTCCGGCAGGCCGGCGGCCTCGCAGCGGGCGATGCCGGCGGTCAGCCGGGCCACCGCCGCCTCGGTGCGTCCGAGGTCGACGCTCTCGATCACGGCGGCCAGCCGGACGGCCTCCGCCCGCGGCGCCTCGGCCTGCTCGCCGCCCTTCTCGTACGCCGGGACGGCCAGTTCGAGCTCGGCCAGCGCCTCCTCGTGCCGCTCGACGATGGCCAGGCAGCGGCCGCGCTCGTAGTGCGAGGCGCCACGCAGGTACCAGTCGGTGTGCTCCTGGCCGAGCCGCGCGGCGGTGTCGGCGACGGCGTCCGCCTCGGCGATCAGGGCGAGCGCCGCGTCCAGGCCGTCCGGGCCCTGGTCGCGGACCGTGATCTTGGCCAGCTCCCGGAGCATGCCGGCCATCTGGTCGACCTGCGGGGAGCGCTCGTGGGCCTGCCTGGCCCGGCCGAGGGCCGCCTCGGCGGCGTCCCACCGGCCCGCGTGGGCGAGGGTGACGGTGGCCTCGCAGGCGACCATGGTGTGGGTCTCCTGGTCCTCCCACTCGGCCACCACGTCGGCCAGCCGCAGGTACTCCTCGGCCGCGTCCCGGTACTCCTCCAGCTCGGCCAGGCCCCGGGCGAGGTCCAGCCGGGCCTGGGCGACCAGCCGCACGTCCAGCTCGGCCACGGCCGCGTCGAGCAGCACCGACTCCAGTACGGCCACCGCGTCGCCGGTGCGGTCGGTGGCCCGCAGCACGTCGGCGAGCTGCAGCCGCGCCTGGGCGGCCTCCTCGACGGCCCCGCCGCGCTGGCGGTCGAAGCGGGCCGCCGCCTCGGACAGCGCCCGGACGGCACCGCCCGCGTCGCCGGTCTGCAGGTACGCGTGGCCGAGCATCATGTACGTCGGCGCGTACGGGTAGGAGTCGTCGCCCCAGCGGGAGACCTCGGCCAGCGCCCGGTGGAACACCTCGGCGGCCTGCGCCCACTCGCCGGACTGCAGCAGCACCTGGCCGAGCAGGCCGAGCACCCGCGGGGTGTGCCAGGGCAGCCCGGCCTCGTCCAACCGGTCCAGCACGTCCCGCAGTTCGGCCGCCGCCTCGGCCATCCGGCCCTGCCGGGCGGCGGCGTCGGCGGTGTACTGGCGGGAGGTGGCGGACCGGCGGGCGGAGCCCAGCGCCTCGGCCGTCTCCTGGTAGCGGAGGACCGCCGTCTCGAAGCGCGCGGTCGTCCCGGCGGAGGGCTCGGGCAGCGCCTCGACCAGGTCGTGGTGGGCGGCGTAGGCGTGGGACTGCAGCACGATCAGGTAGTCGTCGTCGGTCATGCCGCCCTCGACGGCGTTCCCGGCGGCGGCGCGCAGTTCCTCGGCCCGGCGCAGCGCCTCGTCGAGGGCCGGCCAGTCGACGGCGTTCGCCGCCCGATCGCCCTCCCCCGGAGCCTCCTTCGAAACCTTCTCCGGGGCCTCCGCCGCGCCCGCCGCCACGGCCTCCTCCTCGCCGAGGCCGATGATCAGGATCCGGGTGCGGATCATCAGCCCCTGCCCGGGCAGCCCGGCCTGCTCGAACAGCTCGGCGGCGGCCAGCATGCCGGTGCGGGCCTCGGCGTAGTCGTCCCGCTCCAGCGCCACGTGGGCCTGCTGCTCGGCGAGTTCGGCGAGCAGCCGGTCCGGGCCGCCGAGCCGGGCGTCCTCGGGGTGGGTGTAGCCGGGCGCCGCGACCCGTTCGGCGACCCGCTCCCAGAGCCGGTCGGCGTCCGGGTGGCCGAGCAGGTCCAACTCCCGGGCGCGGAGCACCAGTTCGGTGAAGTCCTCCGGCGCCGCCTCGGTCGCGCGGCGCGCGGCGGGCGCGACGGCCGGGGCGGCGGCCACCTCGGGCGCGGCGGTGGCGCGCACGCCGAGCGCCAGCGGCTCGGCGAGCAGCGGCCCGGCGGCCAGCCGGGCGCGCCGGGCGGCGCCGACCGCGTCGGTGCCGTTGCGGGCGTCGAAGCGGCCGGCCAGGCTGTCGGCCTCGGCGCGCACCATGGTGAGCAGGTCGTCGACCGTCCAGCTGCGCCCGGCCGGGCCGCTGACCGCGAGGTCGCCGTGGCCGGCCTTCGCCAGGGCGGCGATCAGCACCTCGACGCCGATCAGGAAGGCCAGTCGGGACTCGGGCTCGCCGAAGTACATGAACAGGTCGCGGTTCTCGGCGAGTATCTCCAGGCCGCGCGGCTCGTTGCCGGACAGCGCGCAGAACTCGATGTGCCGGCCGACCGCCGCCAGCATCGAGGCCTTGCCGCGGGCGAAGCGGTAGCCGGACAGGTGGTGGGAGCGGGCCTCGTCGAGGCGGCCCTGGCGCAGCAGCGGCAGCAGGGCGGCGGCCTGGCTGAGGTAGGGCTCCTGCTCGCAGCCGCTGCGGCCGTCCAGCACCGGCACCAGCTCGTCCAGCGCGCGGGCGTCGTCGCCGGCGGCGACGAAGTGCAGGGCACGGGCGCGGGTCTCGCAGGCGTGGCAGTCGCTCATCTCGGAGCGCGGGCGGGCCGCCCACAGCTCGTAGGCGTCCTGGACGCCGACGCCGGTCTGCGCGGCCAGGTGGTAGCGCTGGGCGTAGTACGGCTGGAGGTCGAAGTCGGCCCCGCGGTAGCGGTCGCGCAGCTCGGTGTGCCAGCGCTCGATCGCGGCCAGCGGGACGTCCGGGTTCTCCTTGAGCGCGTCGGCGACCCACTTGAAGCGCCAGAACACCTGGTGCCGGGCCCACTCGCTGAAGCCGTCCGGGTCCTGGTCCCAGAGCTTGAGCACCCGGGCGAAGACCACCGGGGTCTTGTTGCGCTCGCCGTCGAACTCGTAGGCCTCCATCAGCTCCAGCAGGGCCATCGAGCGGATCTCGGTGTCCTCGAACTGGTCGGCGGCCTCGACGAGTTCCTCGGCCGTGACGGTCCGGGTGCGGCCGTACGGGCGGGCGTCGTTCTCGCGCAGCGCGGCCATCACCGCGTCGGGGGTGTCCAGCATCACGCCTCCTTCGCGTCGTCGCGGCCGGCGCCGCCGCCGGCCCGGTGCGCCTCGTGGCCGAGCATGGCGTGGTCGAGCAGGCTGATGAACGAGCGGTTGAGCAGCGCGGACTCGCTGGCCTTGAGCGGGCGGCGGGTCATCAGCACGGCCTGCCCGTACAGCGCCTCGACGGCGGTGACGGCCAGTTCGCGGTCGCTGACGGTGGCGGCGCGGCGCACCAGCGGGTTGAGGTGGTTGAGCACCAGCTGGGCGCGCGGCACCTCGGCGCGCAGCGAACCGAGGATGTCCGCCCACAGGCCGTCCGCCTCGTCGGCGAGCTGGGCGCGGGTGCGCTCGTGCCGGGCCTCGCGGTTGTCGAGCAGCAGGGCGGGCGCGTTGGTCGGGTGGAAGCTGCGCAGGGCGACGTCGCAGTCGAAGCGGCCGACGACCTCGCGGGCGATCGCCAGGAAGGCGTTGGCGGCCAGTTCGGCGGCCGGGTCGACGGTGTCCAGGTGCGCGGTGACGGTGCCCGGGTCGAGGTCGGCGACGGAGACGCCGGGGCGGATCTCGGGCAGCCGGTGCACCAGGTCGCGGTCGTAGGTGTAGCCGCCGTTGACCACGCCGAGGCCGGCCGCGCCGGCGATCGGGGCGACCTGGCGGAACTCCTCGACGGTGCGGGTCACCAGGACCGTGCGGTGGGCGCGGGCGAACTCGTCCAGGGTGACGTTGCCGTCGGTGGTCTCGAACGGCAGCCAGGGCAGCATCATCCGCAGCAACTCGTCGTCGTAGCGCGCGAGTTCCTTGACGGCCAGATGGTGCACGGAGAGGAAGCGGTGCAGCAGCGCCGGGTCGCTCGCGGACAGCCCGGTGAGCCAGTCGCGGATCCGGGCACCGAGCGCGTCGCGGACGGCGGCCAGCGTCTCGTCGGCGTACAGGCCCTCGCGGGAGGCGGTCGGGCGCAGCCCGTCGGTGTCCACCACGCAGCGGACGAAGAAGGCCCAGTCCGGGAGCAGTTCGGGCGCCTGGTCGGAGAGCAGCATGCCCTTGAGGTGCACCCGGTGGCCGTTGCGGCGCGAGGGCGGGGCGGCGTCCGGCAGGACGTAGGCGACGCCGCGCAGGCCCACCAGCGGCAGGTCGAGGTCGATGGTGTCCAGCGGGGTGAAGTCGAAGGTGGCGCGGCAGTACTCGGTGAGCGCCTCGCGCCGGGCGAGCGGGGAGCCGTGCCGCTCGGCCCACGGCGGCGTCCGGTTGATCCGGTGCTCGGTGCCGGCCGCGTCGACGACGGTGACGTCGTGGCGCAGCAGGCTGCCGAAGTCCCGGGCGAGCGTGACGACCCGGGCCGGTGCGGTCCACTCGGCGGCGTCGGCGCGCGGGGCGAGGGTGACGGTGGTGCCCGGCTCCGGCTTGGCGGAGAAGGGCAGGGTGCGGATGGTGTAGCTGCCGTCCGAGAGGCCTCGCCACTCGATGACGGGGGCGTCGGGGCGGCCGGCGTGCCGGGTGACGACGGTGATCTCGTCGGCGACCACGAAGCAGGCGAGCAGGCCGATGCCGAACTGGCCGATGAAGTCGCCGCGGGCGCTGGCCAGGCCGTCGCCGTCGAGGCGGCCCTCGGCGTCGCGCTTGGAGCTGCGGCCGATGGTGGCGAGGAAGGTGTGGACGTCCTGCTCGGTCAGGCCGATGCCGGTGTCGGTGACGGACAGCTCGTCGCCGGCGCGGACGGTGATGGCGGCGGGCGCCTGCGGGTCGAGGGCGCGGCGGGCGGAGATCGCGTCCACCGCGTTCTGCAGCAGTTCGCGCAGGTAGACGCGCGGGCTGGAGTAGAGGTGGTGGGAGAGCAGGTCCACCAGGCCGCGCAGGTCCACCTGGAAGGTGTGCGCACTCGTCGGGTTGTCGGTTGGGGACACCGGAGGCTCTTTCGGTCGCGGGAAGGGGCGTCGGAGTTCAGGGGGCGTTGCCGCCCGGGGGCGGCGGGGCGCTCGGGGGCGGCGGGCGCTCGGGCGCTGCCGCCCGGGGCGGGGCGCTCGGGGCCGGCGTCAGTACGCGGCGGCGCAGCGGTCGCGGTGGTGGGTGAAGGCCTTCACCGGGTCCCCCGACAGGAAGTGCCAGGGCGCCTCGGTGACCATGCCGTCCAGCGCGTCGAACAGCAGCCGCGCCGTCTTGGGCTGGCCGGCCATCGAGAAGGCCATCGCGAAGGTGTTGAAGGCGGCCTGCCAGCCGTGGGCCGGGACGAAGTCCGGGTGGAGCACCGAGCGGAACGCGGCCTCCTGGAGCGAGGCCACCACGGCCGGGCTGGTCAGGTAGGCCCCGTCCTCGCCGTCCGGCAGGCTCAGCCAGTGCTCCAGGTGCGCCAGCGCGACCAGCTCGCCGAGCGGGCTGCCCTCGGGGGCCGCCAGCATCGAGGCGCGGGCGAAGGCGTGCATCTCCTCGTGCGAGCCGCCCCACTTCTGGCACAGCTGCTGCAGCCGCTGGTGGTAGGAGGCCCCGTGGCCCGGGGCGCGCCGCAGCGCGGCCTCGAAGCGGCAGGTGGCCACCTCCGGGCCGAGCGAGCTGCCGCGGGCGCTGATCTGCAGGAAGTACCAGGGGGCGAGCCAGCTCGGCTCCCGCTCGGCGACCTCCAGCAGCTGGGCCTCGGCGATGTCCAGCCGCTGGTGGAAGAGCTGCCACTGCTCCTCGGAGACGTGCTTGGCCAGCGAGCCGCTGCGCGCCTCCCAGCCCCAGTCGACGTGCCGGGCGCCGGAGACCAGCAGCGCCAGCGTGTCGTCCGGGGCCTCGGCGAGCGCCCGGGCCACCCACTCCTCGACCCCGGGCTGGTGGCTGACCAGCCCGACGAGGCGGCTCAGTTCCCTGCCGTCCGCCTCGCCGGTGCGGGCGGCCAGCACCGGGCGCACGGCGGCCCAGTCGCCGGCGGCGGCCTGCTGCGTCAGCAGGCGCGCGGACTCGTCCCCGAACACCGGGTCCAGCCGCGGCTTCGCCCCGGCCGCGGCCCCGTCGCCGGCCCGCCGGCCGAACAACCCGCGCCACCCCGCCCGGTCCTGCGCTCCGTCCCCGCCGGAACGGCGTCGGAACAGCGCCATGTGTGGCCCCCCTCGCACTTGATCGGCCTTCATCGGCATCTTCGGCATGTTTCGCATGGCCGCACGGTGGCCACCCCAGAGTGAGTACATATCACGGGCAGCCGACAAACGTTTGCCCAGCCCAGGGCCGTCGCGCGGGTCCCGGTACGGGAACGGGCGGCGCCGCCGGACGGCCGGCCGATCGGCCCACTCCACGGGCCTGTGCGGCCGCGCGCGGCCCCGCGCGGTCGTGGCATCTTGCTGCCTGACAGATTTCTGCCACCCGGCCGCGTCGCCACCGCCGCTGCCGATCCGTCACTCTTGGGGGCGCACACGTCGTCCGCGTCCGGACGCGCGCCCGGCGGGGCGTCCGATGGACGGAGCCCCACCCGCCCCGGAAGCAGTGCGGGGCGGGTCCGAGCGGGGCCCCGGCATCGGCCCGGACCCACCGCACCCGGATCGACCACACCCGGGTGCCGGACGCCCGTCCGTCCGGGGCCTCCGGACGGACGGGCGTCAGAACCGCGTGCCGGGCCCGCGCGTCAGGCCCGCGCCGCAGGGGCCGTGCCCCAGGGCTACGCGCCGAGCCCCGCGTCCGGCGCCTTGCCGGCCTGCGCCTGCTCGATCCGCTGCACCAGCATCACCGCGAACCGCCGCGTCGCCGCAGCGTCCACCGGGCCGCCCTCGGTGGTCACGCTGGCCACCACGGTGCCCGAGCGCACCACGATGCCGACGCCCTCGCCATCGGCCAGCTGCCCCTGGAAGGCCTGGCCCTCGCTGCCGACCACGGGGGCGTCGATCTTCTTGAACGGCCCCGCGGCGTACGACGCGTAGGACTCCTGCAGCCGCGCCTTGGCCGCGTCCCGGGTGGGCAGGGTGTCCACGAAGAAGCGGGCGACGACGTCGCCCTTGGAGAACCGGACCGACCCGCTGAGCGGCTTGCCCGTGCAGGGCGCCGAGGCGGTGCAGGTGGTCGCGTGGTCGGCGGTGTCGATCTTCCGCTTCTCCTCCTCCCACCCGGCCATCGCCTTGGCGTCCGGCAGCACCTGCCCGACGACCTTGTCGTCCAGCAGCACCGCCTCCAGGTCCGCGCTGGGGGTCGCGGGCGGGGCGGGGGCCGCCCCGCCCGTCGCCGCACCCGTCGCCCCGGGCGCCGGGGCCGTCCCGGGCGCGGCCGGGGCGGCGCTCGCCCCGGCGGACGCGGACGCGCCGGCCGCGGCCGTCCCCGTCCCCGTCGCGGTCGCGGCCGTTCCCGGGGCCCCGGCCGCGGTGTCCTTCGACCCGCCGGAGGAGCAGCCGGCCAGCACCGCCGTCAGCACCCCGGCCGCCGCCACCGCGGCCGCCGCCCGCCGTGCACCCATCCCCATCGCCCGCTCCCTCCGGCTGTCAGTGAGCCCTCAAGATAGCGACCGCTCCGGGCGCGAACGACGGCGGGGGGGGGGGCCGGGAGCGGGGGCCCCCCCCCCCCCCGCCCCCCCCCGGGGGGGCCCCCCGACACAGGGCAACACAAACCGACCCCGCGGCCGGTCAGGGGGGGTGGCGGAACACCACAA